>NZ_JBHSQO010000012.1:0-60842 GCF_042658445.1 Saccharothrix lopnurensis
GCACGTCCACGTTGTTGTACCGGCCGAGCGCGGCGCCGGGCGCGGGCGCGGGCGCGGCGGGCGCCGGGTACGGGCCGAGCGTGCGCCCGGACAGGCCGAACGCGGCCGGCCCGCCCTCCTCCAGCGTCCCGAGCACCACGCTGCGCCCCGGCGTGCGGGGGTGCACCCACACGGCCGGGTCGTCGGCGTCGGCGTTCGCGGGCGCGCCGGACGCGTCGTCCGCGAAGGCGCGCGTCTGCGCCACCGGCACCACCACCCCCTCGGCGGGCGCGGCGGCGAGCAGCACCGGGACCAGGGCGACCACCAGCGGGATTCGCATTCGACGCGGGGTAGGCGGCCCCGGTGCACGGCAGCCGAACCGCGGGTTCTGTGCCGTTGGTCACCGGGGGAACAGGAGGGTGCGGAGCGGTGTTCGACGCGGTGAGCAGACATGCGCTCCGGGGCTCGGTGGAAGTCCGAACCGGCGGTGACAGCCCGCGACCCGCCCGCCGGGGTGGTTGACCCGGTGGGACTCCGGGGCCGACGGTGAAAGTCCGGAGGGGAGGCGCGCGTGCCGTTGGCGTGCCCTGCCCCGGACCGGCCTGTCGGCAGAGGGAGGACGCGGTGCACGTCTTGATGGATCAGGGCTTCACGGTGCTGGGCCAGAAGGTCTCCTGGGCGGAGTTCGCGGGGCAGGTCTTCGCCCTGGTCGTGGTCTGGCTGGCGCAGCGGCGCTCGCTGTGGACGTGGCCGGTGCAGCTGGTGTCGGTGACGCTGCTGTTCGTCGTCTACGTGTCGGCCCACCTGGGCGGCACGGCCGCGCGGCAGGTGGTGATCGCGCTGATCACCCTCTACGGCTGGTGGGCGTGGACCCGCAGGCGCGACCCCGTGTTCGGCGTCGTGGTCCGCCGGGGCAGCACCGGGGAGCGGCTCGCCGTGCTCGGCGCGTTCGTGGTCGGCACGGTCGCGTTCGCGCTGGTCCTCCAGGCCACCGGCGCGAGCTGGGCGCCCTGGCCGGACGCCGCGATCTTCATCGGTACCGTGCTCGCCTTCACCCTCCAGGGCCTGGGCCTGGTGGAGTTCTGGCTGGTCTGGCTGGTGGTCGACGCGATCGGCGTGCCGTTGCAGCTCCAGTCCGGGCTGTACTTCAGCGCCGCCGTCTACACGGTCTTCGCGGTGCTGGTGATCCGCGGCTGGATCGACTGGAACCGGGAGGCCAACCGGTCCGCGGCCGAGGTCGCGAAGGCCGCCTAACGCCCCTTGCGCACCTCCTGGACCTGTTCGGCGAGGTCGTCCATCAGGCTGTCGATGCTGGACGGCTGGGCCAGCGCCAGTCGCAGCCGTGCCCGCATGACGCTGGCCAGCTCGTCGTAGTAGGCGGAGGTGGGGCGCGGCAGGGCGGTGCGGAGCGACTCCCCGAGCACGGCCTCCCAGGGGCGGGCCGCGCCGTCCCCGGCGTACAGCCCGGCGCGGCTCGGGGCCCAGCCCGCCAGCTCGAACAGCTCCCGCTGGGTCTGCTCGCGGGTGAGGAACCCGATGAACTCGCGCGCGGTCCGCTGGTTGGTCGAGCACCGCGACACCGCGAGGTTCCACCCGCCCAGCGCGCTCGGTCCGGGCAGCCGCACCGCGCCCCACCGGCCCGCCACCGCCGAGCCCGGCCCCTCCAGCCTGGGCCGCACGTAGGGCCAGTTCCGCATGAACAGCGCTTTCCCGGCCTGGAACACCTCGCGGCTGTCCTCCTCCCGGTACCCCGTCGCCTCCCGGGGAATCCACCCCTCCTCGAAGCCGCGCGCCAGGAACTCCACCCCGGCCTTGGCCTCCGGCCGGTCGGGCAGCAGCGGGTCGCCCCCGTTGGCCCAGATCGCCTCCATGGCGTTGACCACGAGACCCTCGTAGTCGGCGAACTGCCCGACGTACCCGACCAGGTCGTGCCGGGGCGCCACCTCGACCGCGAGCCGCCGCAGCTCCGCCCAGGTGCGCGGCGGCCGCTCGCCCTCGGCGTCGAGCACGTCCCGGCGGTAGAACAGGAACCCGGCGTCCACCCGCCACGGCACCGCCCACAGCCGTTGCCCGTCGGGCCCGACCCGGAGCTGCCCCACCGCCTGGGGCAGCATCCGGTCGGCGTCGAACTCGGCGACGGGCAGGGGCTCCAGGTAGCCGGACTCGGCGAACGCCGGCGTCCACACCGTGTCCAGGTTCATCACGTCGTAGCACCGGCTCTCGTAGCCCCCGCGCTCGCCGGCCAGGTCCTGCGCCCGGGTCATCAGCTGGGCCCGGTGGACGTCGGTGGACTGCGACATCTCCACGAACGTCACCTCCTCCAGCGGGTTCGCCTCGTTCCAGAGCTCCACCAGCCGGTGGACCTGCCGCCCCGACGAGGTGTCCAGGCCGTCGACGAAGGTGATCGCCCCCTCGTCGTCGGTCGTGTCGGCGGAGACGCCCGTACAGGCCGTCAGGAGCAGCACCAGGGCCGCGAACAACCGGATCACGCCTGTCCTCCCCAGATGCCCCGCGCGACGCCCTCCAGGGCGATCTGCGGGCCCTCCCGCCCCGCGGCCTCCTCGCAGGGGCTCCCGTGCGCCCGAGCGGCCCCGGCCAGCGCCGTGGCGGGCGCGCAGGCGCCCTCGGCCAACCCGACCGCCACCACCCGCAGCGGCCCGCTCGTGCCGCGCTCCGCCGGGGGGACCGGCCCCGCCGCCGCCAGCACCGCCACCCGCGCCCCCGCGCGCACGGCCTCCTCCAGCACCCCGGTCGTCAGCGGCAGCCGCACCAGCCGGTCCCGGGGCGTCAGCAGGCCCTCCAGCGAGGCGGCCAGCCCCGCCCCCGCCTCGTCCGCGGCCAGCGCGACCACCGCCGGCCGCGCCGCCGCCTCCCAGGCCCGGCGCAGGGCCTGCCCGTCCGGCACCCCGACCACCTCGGCGGGCGGCCTGGACCGGGGGTCGCCCACCAGCCCCGGCGTGCCGTCCGCGTCGCGGAAGCCCGCCCGCCGCATCGCGGCCTGCGCCCCGTCGGACCGCAGGTGCTCCTCGAACCGCCGCACGACGCGCCGCCGGCGTTCGTTGGTCGGCAGGTCGGTGCGCTCCACCACCACGAACGGGTGGTCCAGGGCCACGCCCGCGCCGCGCGGGTACAGCAGCCGGCAGTCCTCGTCGTCCGCCACGGTCTTCTCCGACGCCACCAGGGCCACGTCGCCCGCGCACGGCGGCGCGTCCGTCACCCGCCGCGTCGTCCCGCGCAGCCGCAGCGGCACGTCGCCCGCGTCCAGCCGCAGCGTGCCCAGCTCGGCGTGCGCCAGCGCCGCCGCGGCGGCCAGGCCCGCCCCGGACGAGGTGTCCGGCGCGGCCAGCGCCACCTGCGCGACGCCCTGCCACCGGAACTCCCGGTCGTCCTCCTCGATCCGCTCGGCCAGCGCCGCGGACGCGCCCAGCACCACGGGGGACCGGGCGACCGACGCGCGCCGGTCCAGCGCCACCCGGGCGCCCGGGTCCAGGGCGCGGTCCACGTCGTCGACCTCGAAGGAGGCGTCCGGCAGCCAGACGTGCGGCTCGGTGCCCTGCCCGACGTGGTCCCCGTCCTGCCAGCCCCGGCTGAGCGCGTCGGCCGCCTCGCGCGCCGAGGTGCCCGTGGTCACCTGCACGCCCACGCCCTTGCAGCCGTGCGGGGTGAACTCCCGCGAGCCCTTCTCGAAGTCCACCGCCAGGCTCGTGATCACCTGCTCCTTCTCCGCCGAGGTGAGCACGTTGAGCTGCACCGGCGCGGGGCACGGCGGCACCTCGACCGGCCCGGCGGCGAACGCGTCGGTGGTGGTGAGCGCGAGCACCAGCACGACCAGGGCCGGCACCGCCCGCTTCGGCCTGCCGCGCTTGCGGCGGTGGCTGGTGCGCCTGCGCGGGCGCGGGCGCGGCGCGGGTGCGCCGCCGCCGGGCGCGGTCAGCCACGCGGCGCCGCGGAACTCCTTGACCACCACCTCGACCCGCCGGTAGGCGTCCGGGTCGGTGGCCGGGTCGTCGCGGACGACGTCCTCGAAGAACCGGCGCGACACCATCAGCGCCACCACGCCGGGCGTGCGGTCCAGCGCCTCCCGCAGCGGCGCCGACTCCAGCAGCCGGAACGCGAGGTTCACCTCGTCGCCCACCACGCCGTGCGCGTCGTGCCGCACCTCGCCCGCGGTCACCGCGACCCGCAGCCGGATGCGGGCGTCCTCGGCGCGGGAGGCGTTGTGCCGGCGCAGCTCGCCCGCCAGCGCGTGCGGCAGGGTGCGGACCACCCGGCTCTTGGGCACGCTCGGCGGGATCAGCACCAGCACGCCGTCGCCGCGGTCCTCGTGGTGGGTGGCCGACCAGTCCAGGCCGCACTCGTCGAACGCGGTCTCCAGCGCCTCGTACAGGCCCCGGCGGACCTCCTCCTGGCGGTTGCGGCTCCGCCGGCTGAAACCGGACACGTCGACGACCAGGACCGTGCGGTGCAGGGCGTGCTGCGGCGTCCCCATCCGACCCCTCGTTGGACCCTGGGCTGTGCGGCCCAGTCTAGGGGGCCGGCTCTTCCCGCCGCCCGGCACGACACGAGGTTTGCGCTGGTCGGACCCGCAGTAGTGCGGACAAGCCGAAGGGGGTGGCCCGTTCGGACCACCCCCTTCGGCGGGTACCGCTCAGGCCAGGCCGGCGTCCTGCGTGGACGGGCCGGCCGCGGTGACGTCGTCGATGCGGTACTTCCGGGCCGCCTCGACCACCACCGACCGGTCGACCTCGCCGCGCCGCGCCAGCGCCGCCAGGGTGGCCACCACGATCGACTCGGTGTCGACCAGGAAGTGCCGCCGCGTCGCCGGGCGGGTGTCGGAGAAGCCGAACCCGTCGGTGCCCAGCGTGGTCATGTCGGTCGGCACGTACGGGCGGATCAGGTCCGGCACCGCGGTCATCCAGTCCGACACCGCCACCACGGGGCCCTCCGAACCGGCCAGCGCCCGCGTCACGTACGGCACGCGCGGCTCCCGGTCGGGGTGCAGCAGGTTGTGCCGGTCGGCCTCCACCGCGTCGCGGCGCAGCTCCGAGTACGACGTCGCCGACCACACGTCGGCGTGCACGCCCCACTCCTCGGCCAGCACCCGCTGGGCCTCGACCGCCCACGGCCCGGCCACGCCGGAGGACAGGAGCTGGGCCCGCGGCCCGCCCGACACCTCGGCCGCCCGGTACCGGTACAGGCCCTTGAGCAGGCCGTCCACGTCCAGGCCCTCGGGCTCGGCCGGCTGCTGGTAGGGCTCGTTGTAGACGGTCATGTAGTAGAAGACGTTCTCGGCGTCCTCGCCGTACATCCGCCGCAGGCCGTCCTTGACGATGTGCGCGACCTCGAACGACCACGCCGGGTCGTAGGCCACCACCGCCGGGTTGGTGTGCGCCAGCAGCAGCGAGTGGCCGTCCGCGTGCTGGAGGCCCTCGCCGGTCAGCGTGGTGCGGCCGGCCGTGGCGCCCAGCACGAAGCCGCGCGCCATCTGGTCGGCGGCCGCCCACAGGCCGTCGCCGGTCCGCTGGAACCCGAACATCGAGTAGAAGATGTAGATCGGGATCATCGGCTCGCCGTGCGTGGCGTAGGACGTGCCGGCGGCCGTGAACGACGCGGTGGAGCCCGCCTCGTTGATGCCCTCGTGCAGGATCTGGCCCTGCTCGCTCTCCTTGTAGGCCAGCATCAGCTGGGCGTCCACGGAGGTGTAGAGCTGGCCGTTCGGGTTGTAGATCTTCTGCGCCGGGAACATCGAGTCCATGCCGAACGTGCGCGCCTCGTCCGGGATGATCGGCACGATCCGGTTGCCGATCTCCGGGTCCTTGGCCAGGTCGCGGACCAGCCGGACGAACGCCATCGTGGTGGCGACCTCCTGCTTGCCCGAGCCCCTGCGCACCACGTCGTAGACCTTGTCGCCCGGCAGCACCAGCGGCTTGGCCCGGCCGCGCCGCTCCGGCACGAACCCGCCGAGCTGCTTGCGGCGCTCCAGCAGGTACTGGATCTCCGGGGAGTCCTGGCCGGGGTGGTAGTACGGCGGCAGGTACGGGTCGAGGTCCTTGTCCTCGATCGGGATGCGCAGGCTGTCCCGGAAGAGCTTGAGGTCCTCGTGGGTCATCTTCTTCATCTGGTGCGTGGCGTTGCGCGCCGCGAAGTGCGGGCCCAGGCCGTAGCCCTTGATGGTCTTGGCGAGGATGACCGTCGGCTGGCCGTGGTGGTCCACCGCCGCCTTGTACGCCGCGTAGACCTTGCGGTAGTCGTGGCCGCCGCGCTTGAGGTTCCACACCTCGTCGTCGGACATGGGCGTGACCAGGTCCTTCGTCCGCGGGTCGCGGCCGAAGAAGTGCTCCCGGACGTACGCGCCGTCGTTGGCCTTGTAGGTCTGGTAGTCGCCGTCCGGCGTGGTGTTCATCAGGTTGACCAGGGCGCCGTCGCGGTCGGCGTGCAGCAGCGAGTCCCACTCGCGGCCCCAGATGACCTTGATGACGTTCCAGCCCGCGCCGCGGAAGAACGCCTCCAGCTCCTGGATGATCTTGCCGTTGCCGCGGACCGGGCCGTCCAGGCGCTGGAGGTTGCAGTTGACCACGAAGGTCAGGTTGTCCAGCTGCTCGTTCGCGGCGATCTGGAGCAGGCCGCGCGACTCCGGCTCGTCCATCTCGCCGTCGCCGAGGAACGCCCAGACGTGCTGGTCGGAGGTGTCCTTGAAACCGCGGTCGCGCAGGTAGCGGTTGAACCGCGCCTGGTAGATCGCGTTCATCGGGCCCAGACCCATGGAGACGGTCGGGAACTCCCAGAAGTCCGGCATCAGCCGCGGGTGCGGGTACGACGGCAGGCCGCCGCCCGGACCCGCGTGCGACAGCTCCTGGCGGAAGCCGTCGAGCTGGTGGGTCGAGAGCCGGCCCTCCAGGAACGCGCGGGCGTACACGCCGGGGGAGGCGTGGCCCTGGATGAACACGTGGTCGCCGCCGCCGGGGTGGTCCTTGCCGCGGAAGAAGTGGTTGAAACCGACCTCGTAGAGGCTCGCGGAGGAGGCGTAGGTCGAGATGTGACCACCGACACCCACGCCGGGGCGCTGGGCGCGGTGCACCAGCATCGCCGCGTTCCACCGGACCCACGCCCGGTACCGGCGCTCGACCTCCTCGTCACCGGGGAACCACGGCTCGCGCTCGGTGGGGATGGTGTTGACGTAGTCCGTGCTGGTCAGCGAAGGTACGCCGACCTGGCTCTCCCTGGCCCGCTGGAGCAGCCGCAGCATCAGGTAACGGGCGCGCTGCTGCCCGCCGCCCTTGAGCGCTGCGTCGAACGACTCCAGCCACTCCGCGGTCTCCTCCGGGTCGATGTCGGGGAGGTGGGCGGCCAAGCCGTCACGGATGACGCGTACCCGCTCTGGGGGGTTCTGCGGGGCCAAGGGATCTCCTCGTTCCGGGGTCTTCTCGGCTCCCATCGTTGCCTTGTGGTCACGTCCCCGACACCGCTACCGGTGAGTAGTTCTGGATCGTGTCCCTCGCGCGCGCGAATAGGAGGTGTGCAGAGCGTGCCTCATGGCTCCCGGGCACCGCATCCCGGGGTACCCGATGCGGCGTGTCTTGGCACTTACGGTTGCGCGTGGCGGTGCTGACGGTGTTCCCTAGCCGCGACTGGTAGTGACATCGCGCGGCAGTCGTACCCCGGCTGCCGCTCTTGTGTACTTGGAGGAGTGGAAGCCGTGGTCGCCGCGGAAGACGCCGGCAAGATCGGTGTCGCCGACAGGCTCGGGATCGAACCGGGCGCCGTTGTCCAGGAGATCGGCTGGGACGAGGACGTCGACGACGACCTCCGCGCCGCGGTCGAGGAGCGGATCGGGAGCGAACTGCTCGACGAGGACGACGACGAGGTCGTGGACGTGGTCCTGATGTGGTGGCGGGACGAGGACGGTGACCTGGCAGACGCCCTGATCAACGCCACCACGCCGCTGGCCGACGAGGGCACGATCTGGGTGCTGACGCCCAAGACCGGGCGGCCCGGGCACGTGGAGCCCAGCGACATCGCCGAGGCCGTGTCCACGGCGGGGCTCGCCCAGACCTCCAACATCAACATGAGCGGCGACTGGTCCGCGACGAGGCTGGTGTCGCCGAAGTCGGCCAAGAGCAAGCGCTGAGCTAGGCTCGTCGGCGGGCTCCCCTGCGGTGGGGCCCGTTCCCGAGTCGTGCCCACTGGAGGCTGGTTCATGGTCGAGATCGGCGCCCTGGCCCCGGACTTCACGCTCGACGACTACGACAAGCAACCGGTGACCCTGTCGTCGTTCCGGGGTGACCGGCACGTCCTGGTGGTCTTCTACCCGTTCGCGTTCAGCGGCATCTGCACCGGCGAGCTGTGCCGGCTGCGGGACGAGCTGGCGGTGTACGAGCAGGAGGGCGTGCAGGTGCTCGGTGTGTCGGTGGACACACCGTTCAGCCTCAAGGCGTGGGCGAGGGAGCAGGACTACCGGTTCCCGCTCCTGTCGGACTTCTGGCCGCACGGGGCGGTGGCGCGGGCGTACGGCGTGTTCAACGAGAAGTCCGGGATGGCGAACCGGGGTACTTTCCTGGTGGACCGGGCGGGGGTCTTGCGGTACACCGAAGTGAACGGGCCGGGGGAGCCCCGGGACCAGGGGGCGTGGCAGAGGGCCGTGGCGGCGCTGTCCCAGCCCTCGTCCCCGGCCTGAACCCGGTTCCCGTCCGGGGCGCGTAGCTCAGCGGAAGAGCACTCGGTTTACACCCGAGCGGTCGCAGGTTCGAACCCTGCCGCGCCCACTGTGCCCCCTGGGGGACGACCCCGGATTTCCGCGGGGTCGGTTCGGTCCGGCGACGAGGACGCGTGGTCGGGCCGGGCAAGCGGATCGTCCCCGCCCCGAGCCGCGACGTGTCCGCCGCGGACGTGCCGCCACGGTCTGGTCCACCCCCCGGCGCGCCGGTCGACAGCGGCGGTTCCTCGCTACTCCTCTTCACGGGGTCGTGATCGGCGCGACCGCAGGACCGCCAGGGCCACGGTCAGGGCCGCACCCGCGACCTGCATGGTCGCCGTGGCGAGGTCCAGCCACGATGTCACGGGGTTCCTCCCTGTTGGTGGTGGGTGCCGGTCGTCGTGCGGCCGGGCGTCACGCTTTCGCCTTGGGGACGAACGGGATGTCGGCGAACCGGAGTTCGACACCGTGCTGGTGCAGGTCCTCGTTCAGGCGGAGCAACTCCACCTGCGACAGCGTGAACAGCTCGTCGACGGTCCACCGCCGCCCCGCGGCCGCCAGGACGACCGTGCGCGGGCGTTCGGGCACGCGGCGACCGGTGTCGAGCCGGTTGACCTTGGCGTCGAGCTGCCGCACGGCGTCCGGTTCGAGGCGCTGCGCCCACACCGAGACCCGCGCCTGGGTGAACAGGTGGCTCGCCGCGGTGGCCCGGCCCAGCCACTTGACGTGGACCAGCTCGTCGTTCGGGCCCAGCACGTCGGCGAACTCGAACCTCGGGTGCATGGGGGTGCGGCCGAAGTCGCGGTCGAGGCAGAGGTAACCGGGCTGCTCGGCGACCAGCGCGCAGTACCGGTGCTCGTCGTCCTGCTTCCCGGTCGGCACCCAGACCGGGAACGACAGGCCGCTCTTGTTCGAGACCAGCTCGGCCACCCGGTCCCGGACGAGCTGGACCGCGTCCTGCCCGATCTCGTACCAGCGCCCCTGGTGCAGGCACATGGTCCGGTCCCCGATCCCCGTCTCGAACACCAGCCACCGGTCCAGCGAGATCGGGCGGGTCAGAGGCTCCTCGCCGTGCTCGTCGGAGCAGGGGACCACCCGGACGCGCTTCAACTCGTTCACCCGGGCGAACACCGGGACCCGGGTGAACCGCGTGGTGACGGCGTCGACGTCGAGGTCGGCGCCGAGGTCCAGCGGCCGGGGCACGCCGCGGTCCTCCACCCGGAAGGAGTTCGTCGCCTCCACGTGGGCGGCGGCCGCCGCGGGCCAGCACATCGCGAGGCGGCTGTGCGGCGCGTCGCCGCCGAGCGCCTCGGCGAGGCGCAACTCCAGCAGCGGCAGCCGCACGTCGTCCGCCCGGAGCGGTCGCACCCGGCTGAGGAACCGCAGGGGCGAGTTCTCGTCGCTCTGGTCGATGACCCGGCAGATGGTCTCCAGATCGGACAGGAACGCCTTGGGGGAGTGCCCGACCTGGATGCCGAGGGAACTGCCCGCGCGCACGCGGTACTGCCTGCCGCCGGTGGCCCGGTGGTAGGTGGTACCGGTCATGTCCGCCATCCCGGAGAGGTGGGTGACCAGTTCGCCGGCGGGGTCGAGGCGGAAACCGGGCACCGTGCTGCCCGAGGGGTAGGACGTCTGGACCGTCCGTGCCGAGACGTCGAGCAGGCTGCTGCCGACCGCGCGCAGCCTGGTCGGGTCCAGGCGGCGGATGCCGAACAGGAGGCCGAAGTCCTCGTCCATGCGCACGTCGTCGAGCAGGTGCCGGCCACCACCCCACGTGGCGGCCACGACCCAGTCGCCCAGCTGCACGAGGACGATGGCGAAGGGCGCGCTCCTGGTCAGAGGGAGCGGTACCCCACTCAGGCCGGTGACCTGTGCGCTCCACGCCGGCGCGGCCACGACGCGCGTGCCGGCCAGGAGGTGCGCCCGCGCGCCGTTGATCGTCAGGGGCCCGTCGTGCTCCACGGTGACGCCGGCGCACCGCGTCACGTAGTCCCGGAGCGGGAGGCCGCCGCGGAAGCGGTAGAGCGACATCGGGCTGGTCGGGAGGGGTTGGCGACTCAAGTCGATCCTCGTCTTCCGGGCGCGACGAGGCCCGGTTCGGGCGGGGACAGGCCCGCACGGGCCTCGTCGCGCGTGTGTTGAGTGGAGTGGTGGATGCGTGGCGGCCGGTCAGGCGAGCCCGGTGACCGGGTGGGCGCCGAACCGGGCGAGCCCGAGGAGAAGGCGGGCCCGGAGGTGCAGGAGCGCACTTCTCGTCTGCTGCCGGACCTCGGGGGAGCGCGGGTGGGCGAAGACGGCGAACACCCCTCGTCGAACCCCTGTACGGGCGGTATCACCCGGTCGTGGGGGCACGGACGCTGGCCGCGCGTACGTGGACAGCTCTACACTCAACAGTTGTTCCTCCGAAATCGTTGGCTTGGTGGCATACCTGGCAACCGGGACGGGACATCACGCGGTCTCCTGTTCCAGCAGGAGATCGCGTTCTACTGTGGAGCCCTTCGGTCCTGTGACTATAAGGGGCCACCATTGAGTGAAATCGCCCTTTGGGCTCCCTGGGTCGACGAGCGGCACGTTGGATGAGGCCAGCGGCCAACTTCTCCCCGTGACCGATAAGAAGTGCTGATACGCCCGTCAGCGGGCTGTCGCGACCCCTTCGGCACCGTACTGAGCGGTTCAGTACCGACGGTGGGTAGAGGTGTCACTCGATCGTGTCAGGCTAACTCGGTGGGGTGGAACTCAATTTTGATCTTTACTCTGCGTGATCATTTTGATCGGCCGGAAGAGGGTTGGCCGAAGGTCTTCAAGACCGGTGGTACCGCTCGGCGTGCTAGGTGGACCGTTCGGCTCTGGGTGGTTCTGTGCATGTCAAGGTGTTCTTGCCGCAAAAGTGCGGGCCTGTTGTCCCAGGTGGGTGAGGTTTTGTCACGTTCCTCCCTTCTTGCTCCAAATGAGACGCGCCTGTGACGCAGGGTGGTGCGAGGTGGTCGGTCTTGTCTGTCGATCCGCAGGGCGTTCCGTCCGACGGTTGGCCATCGGCGCGAGTGGTCCGCGTTTCCGGGCGTGCCTCTCGTCTGGCCGGAAAAAGGTTCACGTAATGGACCTGTGATTCGACCGCGCGCCGGTGTCCTTTGTGATCATGATCGGCCGCTTGGACCCCTGCTTTGTTCGGGTCGTGCGCGTGCGGACGATCGCCGCGGCTCTCGGGGTGGTGGCTCGGGCACCCGCGCGCTCGGTCGAGCATTCGGTCCTGGGCACGACGAGTTCGCGGTCGGGGCGGGGGGCCACGTTCGTCGGATCTGCGACCGGCTGCGCGCGGAGCGGTTGGCCTGGCCCGTGCCGGTCGTGGTGCGGGGGTGCTGCTCGGGGTGGGGAGCGCGGTGGGCCCGGCGGCGGTCTTCGGCCTGAGGTCGCGCTGGTTGTTACCCGTTGGTAGGTTCCCCGTATGAGGTGGATGGTCTACGGGGTCAGCGGCTTCACGGGGGCGCTCGTCGCCCGGCTCGCGGTCGAGCGCGGGGAACGGCCGGTGCTGGCCGGGCGGTCCGCGGAGAAGGTGCGGCCGCTCGCCGAGCGACTGGGGCTGGAGCACCGCGTCTTCGGGCTCCAGGAGGCCGAGCGCGGGCTGGAGGGCATCGACGCCGTCGCCCACTGCGCCGGACCGTTCTCGGCCACCTCGCGGCCGATGGTGGACGCCTGCCTCAGGACCGGCGCGCACTACCTCGACATCACCGGGGAGATCGACGTCTTCGAGGGCATCGGCCGGCGGCACGAGGAGGCGGTGGAGGCGGGAGTGGTGTTGCTGCCCGGCATCGGCTTCGACGTGGTGCCCACCGACTGCGTCGCGGCGATGCTGAAGCGCGCCCTGCCGACCGCCACGCACCTCGACCTCGCCTTCGTCGTCCAGGGCGGCGCCAGTGCGGGGACCGCGCAGACCGCCGTGGAGGGGTCCGCGTTCGGCGGGCGGGCCAGGGTCGGCGGGGAGATCCGGGACGTGCCGCTGGCCCACCGGCGCCGGGTCGCCCACTTCCGCGACCGGGCCCGCGGTGTCGGCGCCATCCCGTGGGGCGACGTCAGCACGGCCTACCGGTCCACCGGCATCCCGAACGTCACCACGTTCACCACCGTGCCCCTAGGGCTGGGCGCGCTGCAACCGCTGGCCGCGCCCCTGCTGCGCACGCCGCTGGCCCAGCGCGTCGGCAAGGCGCTGGCCAGGAGGATCGGCGGGCCCGACGAGCACACGCGGCGCGGCACGCGCAGCGAGGTGTTCGGGGAGGCGTGGGACGGCGAGGGGCGGCGGGTCCGGGCCGCGCTCACCGGGCCCAACGCCTACGACCTCACCGCCGACTCGGTGGTCAAGGCGGTCCACCGGCTGCCCGCGGTGCCGCCGGGCGCGCACACGCCGTCCAGCGCGTTCGGGAGCGACTACGTCCGGGCGCTGGACGGCGTGGTGGTCAGCGGGCCCACCGAGGTGGGGTGACCCGAGGTGGGGTGAGGTCCGGTCGGCTGGACCGGGGTCGGTTCAGCCGGGGGCCCTCAGCGGTTCGACAGCAGCGAGGTGATCTCCTGCGCCGCGCCGCCCGCCTCCAGCAGGTGGCGCAGCCCCTCCGGCAGCACGTCGCCGCGCTTCTGCACGGCCTGCGCGTACAGCCGGCCGGCCCGGTAGGACGAGCGCACCAGGGGACCGGCCATGACGCCGGAGAAGCCGATCGACTCGGCGGTCTCCTTGTGCGTCACGAACTCCTCCGGCTTGACCCACCGCTCCACCGGGTGGTGGCGGGGCGAGGGCCGCAGGTACTGCGTGATGGTGATGATCTCGCAGCCCGCGTCGTACAGGTCCGACAGCGCCTCGGTCACCTCGTCCGGCGTCTCGCCCATGCCCAGGATCAGGTTGGACTTCGTCACCAGCCCCGCCTCTCGGGCGGCGGTGATGACCTCCAGCGACCGCTCGTAGCGGAACGCCGGGCGGATGCGCTTGAAGATCCGCGGCACGGTCTCCAGGTTGTGCGCCAGCACCTCGGGGCGCGAGGCGAAGACCTCGGCCAGCTGCTCCGGCACCGCGTTGAAGTCCGGGATCAGCAGCTCGACGCCGGTGCCCGGGTTCAGCTCGTGGATCTGCCGGACGGTCTCCGCGTACAGCCACGCGCCGCCGTCGGGCAGGTCGTCGCGCGCGACGCCCGTCACGGTCGAGTACCGCAGGCCCATGGCCTGCACCGACTCCGCCACCCGCCGCGGTTCGTCGCGGTCCAGGTCGACGGGCTTGCCCGTGTCGATCTGGCAGAAGTCGCAGCGCCTCGTGCACTGCTCGCCACCGATCAGGAACGTGGCCTCGCGGTCTTCCCAGCACTCGTAGATGTTGGGACAACCGGCTTCCTCGCACACCGTGTGCAGGCCCTCGCGCTTGACCAGGCCCTTGAGCTCCCGGTACTCGGGGCCCATCTTCGCCTTGGTCTTGATCCACGAGGGCTTCTTCTCGATGGGCGTTTGGCTGTTGCGGACTTCCAGCCGCAGCAGCTTCCGACCTTCAGGTACGACGGTCACGACATCGACCTTACGTCACGCCGGGTCGGGCTCGACGCCCGTGAGCTCGGCCGTCAGGTCCCACAACCGGCTCGCCGCGAGCTCGTCGCGGGCCGCCGCGGTGGACCCGGACGGGGCCGGGTGCCCGCGTAGGCCGCGGAACCCGTCGGGGCCGTAGTAGCCGCCCGGTTCGACGTCGGGCGCGGTCGCCGCGTAGAGCTGCGGCAACGTCCCCTGATCGGTTGACTGGGAGACCAGGTTGAACACCTTCGCGCCCAGCCCGAACAGCGCGTTGCCGCGCGAGCGGGCGGTGTTCGCGCTCAGCTCGGTGGCGGTGATGCCGGGGTGGGCGGCGACGGACGTCACGTCCAGGCGGGCGAGCGCGGCGCGGCGGGCCAGCTCCCGGCTGAACAGCAGGTTCGCCAGCTTGGACTGCCCGTACGCGCCCCACGCCGAGTAGCGGCGGACCTCGTAGTCGGGGTCGGCGAAGTCGATCGAGCCGGTCTGGTGGGCGAGGCTGGACACGGTCACGACCCGCGCGCCCGGCCGCGTGCGCAGCGCGGGCATCAGCAGCCACGTCAGCGCGGCGTGGCCCAGGTGGTTGGTGCCGAACTGGCGCTCGAAGCCGTCCGCGGTGCGGCCCAGCGGCACCGCCATCACGCCCGCGTTGTTGACCAGCACGTCCAGCGCGTCGTCGGTGCGCTCGCGCACCGACGCGGCGGCCTCGCGCACCGACGACAGGTCGGCCAGGTCCAGCCGCACCAGCTCGGCCTTGGCGCCCGCCGCGAGCACCCGCTCCAGGGCGCGCTGCCCGCGTTCGGGTGACCGGCAGGCGAGCAGCACCCGCGCGCCCCGCGCGCCGAGCACCTCGGCCGTGCGCAGGCCCAGGCCCGAGTTCGCGCCGGTCACCAGGACGGTGCGACCGGTCTGGTCGGGGATGTCCGCTTCGGTCCACTTCGCCATGCGTAACACCTACCCGTGTCAGGCGCTCTTGGCGAACCGGCGGGAGCGGCCGGGGGTGACGGCGGTCGGGGGCGCGGAGCGGATCAGCCGGGTGAACGCCGCGCCGACGCGGGCGATCTCGTCGGCCGCCTCGGACAGCTCGGCCAGGCCCGCGGTCAGCGCCACCACGCGGTGCTCGCGCTCGACGGCCTCGGTGGCCTCGACGGATCCGGCGGCCGCGGCGGAGGACAGGTGGGCGTCGAGCACGGCGCGCAGCACCGGCTGCTCGGCGGCCAGCGCGCGCCACGTGCGGGTGACGATCTCCACCCGGTCGTCGGTCTCGCTCTCCAGGGCCACCCCGAGGCGGCCGGTGAGCGCCCGCATCCACCGGTAGTGCAGGGCCAGGAGCAGTTCGCCCTCGTCGGCGAACAGCCCGCGGTCGGGGGTCAGGGGCGCCGAGGGGTCGTCGGCGGCCTCGCGGAGCACGGCGTCCAGGGCGTCGCGGCGTCGGTAGAAGTCGGTCCAGCTCATCTCACGCCTCCTCGCTCGTGGTGATCGCGGTCATACCTGGGGTCTTCCACATACCGCCGGTATGCCCGATGCGTTGAACATACCACGGGTACGTACCGTCGGTATGTCGTACGGTTGTGAACGTGGTGACAGTGCGGTCGAGGCGGTTGGAGTACTCGGAGTCGACGAGGCAGGCGCTCGTGGACTCCGCGGTGGAGCTGTTCACCAAGCGCGGTTACGCGGGCACCTCGCTGGACGAGGTGACCAAGCGGGCGCGGCTGACCAAGGGCGCGCTCTACCACCACTTCAGCGGCAAGCAGGCCCTGTTCGAGGCCGCCTTCGACGCGGTCGAGAACGACTTCATGCTCAAGCTCACCGAGATCGTCAGCGCGCCCGGCGAGCCGTGGGACACCGCCATCGCGGGCCTGCGCGCGTACGTCCGGGTGTGCCTGGAGCCCCGCTACCAGCGGATCGTCATCCACGAGGCGCCGGTGGTGATGGGCTGGGAGCGGTGGCGCGAGGCCGAGGAGCACTTCAGCTACGGGTTGCTGCGCTCCACGATCGAGGTGCTGGTGGAGTCCGGGGAGCTGGAGCAGTTGCCGGTGGAGACCATGACCCGGCTGCTGTTCGGCGCGCTGTCGGCGGGCGCGAGCACGATCGCGGGCGCGGCCGATCCGCGCAAGGCCGGCGCGGAGGTCGAGCGGACCATCGTCCGGGTGGTGGAGGGGCTGCGGGTGCGCGAGGACCTGCCGCGGGAGCGGGACGGCTCGCGGGACGGCACGCGGGACGGGGAGGGTGCCCGGGAGGGGTCTTCCCGGCGTGAGGGGAAGCGCTCGCGGCGGCGCTGACCGGGGCCGACCGGGGCCGACCGGTGTGGCCCGGGTGGTGGGCCGCGTTCGCCGGCGCCGACCGGGGCGGCCGGATCGCGGACGCGCCGCTGTGCCGATTAGCGTAAGAGCGGTGGAACTCCGCATCTTCACCGAGCCCCAGCAGGGGGCTTCCTACGACGACCTGCTGGCCGTGGCGCGCACCGCCGAGGCCGCCGGCTACGACGCGTTCTTCCGCTCCGACCACTACCTGAAGATGGGTGACGGCGACGGCCTGCCCGGCCCGACCGACGCCTGGATCACCCTCGCCGGCCTCGCCCGGGACACCTCGTCCATCCGGCTGGGCACGCTGATGACCGCCGCCACCTTCCGCCACCCCGGCCCGCTGGCCATCAGCGTGGCGCAGGTCGACCGGATGTCGGGCGGCCGGGTCGAGTTCGGCCTGGGCGCGGGCTGGTACGAGGAGGAGCACACCGCCTACGGCCTGCCGTTCCCGTCCACCGGCGAGCGCTTCGACCGGTACGCCGAGCAGCTGGAGGTCATCACCGGCCTGTGGCGCACGCCGGTGGGGGAGACCTACTCGTTCCAGGGCGAGCACTACCGGCTCACCGACTCGCCGGCGCTGCCCAAGCCCGCGGGTCGCATCCCGGTGCTCATCGGCGGCACGGGGCCCAAGCGCACGCCCGCGCTGGCGGCGAAGTACGCCGACGAGTTCAACCTGCCGTTCGTCGACGCGGACAAGGCGGTCGAGCAGTTCGGGCGCGTCGAGGCCGCGTGCGCGGCCATCGGGCGGGACCCGGCGGAGATCACCCGCTCCGCCGCGCTGGTGGTGTGCGTGGGCCGCGACGACGCCGAGGTGGCGCGCCGGGCGGCCGCCATCGGCCGCGAGGTCGACGAGCTGCGGGAGAACGGCCTGGCCGGCACGCCCGCCGAGGTCGTGGACAGGCTGGGCACGTGGCGGGAGCGGACCGGGATCACCCGCGCCTACCTCCAGGTGCTGGACCTGGCCGACCTCGACCACGTCGAGTTCATCGCGGCCGAGGTGGCGCCCGCGCTGCGCGGCTGAGGTGTCGCGGGTGGGATTGCGGCCGGGGTTCCGGGCGAGGTCGCGTCCGGGGTTCCGGCCGGGCTTGCGGCCGGGGGGTCAGCCGCGCAGCTGACCGGCCACGTCGGCGGCGGCGGTGAGCAGGACGAGCACGGGGATCGTGGCCGAGGGCCGCAGGCGGTAGCTCCCGCGCTTGTCCTGCTCCACCACGCCGGACCCGGTCAGCGCCTTGAGGTGGTGGTACAGCTGGCCGGTCGACCCGAGCCGGGCCGCCTCCTGGAGCGCGGCGGCCGGTTGGGCGCCCTGCCCGAGCAGGGTGCGCACGATCTCCACGCGGGCCGGGTGGGCCAGCGCGGACAGCACCTCGACGCGGGGGCGGTCGGCCAGCGACAGCGCGTGCTCGGGCGTCACGTCGATCCGCCAGGACACCTGGCCGTCGCCGAGCGCCACCTGACCGCCGTAGCCGAACGCGCCGCCGTCGTCGGTGGTGCCGTCGTCGGTGGTGGTGCCGCCGCGGGTGCCGCCGTGGGGTGCGGGCGGCTCGGCGGGGGCGCGCTCGTCGCCCTCCAGGGCGGCTACGCGCCGCTCCAGCTCCGCCAGCCGCTGCACCAGGTCCACCGCTGCCATCCTAGGAGAGGGCCGCCTGGAATTCCCGCAGCGCGCCGGGCTCCAGCAGGGCCCGTCGGACCAGGTGCACCAGGTCGGCCGCACGGGCGAACTCCTGCTCGTCGACCTCCTCGGTCAGCACCGCCGCGCTGCCGACCCGCCCGTCCTCCCAGCGCACGCTCATGCCCACGGTGACGATGCCGGGCAGCGACCCGCCCTTGAAGCCGATCCCGGCCACGCCCGGCGGCAGGTCGCCGCCCAGGGCCTGCTCCAGGTACCCCCGGGCCAGGTCGACGTCGGACAGCGACCGGTGCGCCCGGCGCAGCCCGGCGGCCGTGCCCGCCCACGTCGTCCGGGCCCACGGCCGCTGGCCCTCGTAGGTGGCGGGCAGGTCGGGGAACCTGCCGATCACCTCCAGCTGGAGCTGCGGGTCCCGCAGGTACCGCTCGACGCTCACCGGGCGGCCCAGGACCAGCCGCAGCACGTCGCCCAGGAGCTCGGGCACCGGGGCGCCCGGCCAGCCGTGCCGGGCGGCCGCCGAGCGCAGCACGCGCTCGCCCAGCCGGTACCGCAGGAGGTCGGTGGCGGCGTTGTCGCTGTACCGGATCATCGACGTGACCAGGTCGTCCAGCGTGACGCGGTGCTGCGGGTCGTCGGCGGTGGCGCCGTTGGAGGACGGGATGCCCAGGGCGCGCAGGGACGCCTGGTGGGCACCGCCGTCGAGGCCGAGGTGGTACTGCTCCCAGTCGCCGACGCGGACCCGGTCGTCCGGGTTCACCGCGCCGGTCGCCACGGCCTTCGCGTACCCGGCCAGGTGCACCACCTTCACGGCGGAGGCCAGCGGTTGGGGTTCGAACGCCCGGTGCGCGACCCGGCCGCCCCGACCGTCGTCCACGGCGACGGCGACGTGGCGGCGGTGGGCGCGGAACCAGGACAGCCAGTCGTCCGGTCGGGCCTGCGCCCGGGCGGGGGCGGTGGGCAGGAGCGCGGTGGCGCCTGCCACGCCGCACGCGCAGAGCAGGTGTCGTCGGGTCAGGAGCACGACGATTCTCCCCTCTGTTGGTCCGTAATTCCGGAATACTAGAGGGGAGGGGTGCGTCGTGTCAGCTGTCGGGTTTCGGCGGTGGCTCGTTGAGCTGTTCGCCGACCCGTTCGGCGGGCGGCGGGGAGGGTGGCGCCGGGGGCGGCCTCGCGTGGGTTGTTTCAGCTGGTGCGGACCGCGAAGGTGACGCCGGCGGCCACCGGGTCGCGGCGCGTCAGCGTGCGGTCGGTCAGCGGCAGGTCGCCGTTCAGTGCGTCGACCACGGCCCGCCGGGCCAGCGGCAGCACCTCGGCCACCGTGACGTCCCGGTCCAGCTCGTGCGACAGCGAGGCCACGCCGGCGTCGCGGATGCCGCACGGGATGATGTCGGCGAACGCGGCCAGGTCGGCGTTGCAGTTGATCTCGAACCCGTGCAGGGTCACGCCGCGCTGCACCCGGATGCCGATGGCCGCGACCTTGCGCTCGCCGCCCCGGTCGTCGGCGGGCAGCCACACGCCGCTGCGGCCCTCCACGCGGCCCGTGCGCACGCCCAGCTGGTCGCAGACGTGGATCAGGGCCTGCTCCAGGCGGCGCACGTACTGCACGACGTCCAGCGGCTCGGCCAGGCCGATGATCGGGTAGCCGACCAGCTGGCCGGGGCCGTGCCAGGTGATCTTGCCGCCGCGGTCGACGTCGATGACCGGGACGTCGCCGCCCGTGGGGCGCTCCTCGGGCTCGGTGCGCCGCCCGCAGGTGTAGACGGACGGGTGCTCCAGCAGCAGCAGCGTGTCGCCGGTGGTGCCGGCGGCGCGCGCCTCGGCGAGCTCGCGTTGCAGGTCCCAGGCGGCCAGGTAGTCGATGGTGCCCAGCTTGCGCACCTCGACCTGGTCGGAGGAGGCGCGGCAGGAGGGGTCAGGACTGCTCACGTCTCGACCCTACGCCCAGCGGCGGTCGCGGCGGCACCGGCCGGAGGTGGGGGCAGCAGCCGCAGCACGTGGGCCGTGACCAGCCCCGTCCCGACCACGGCGAGCACCGCGCCCGCGGTGTCGGTGAACCAGTGCATCTCCAGCACCACCCGGCTGGCGGCGGTCAGCGCCACCGCCGTGGCGGCGAGCGCGACCGCGTGCCGGAGGTGGCGGCGGGCGAGCCTGCCCACCAGCACCACGCCGGTGAAGGCGACCGCGGTGACGGCGGTGACGTGCCCGCTCGGGTAGGCCCACTTCGGGTACTCGATCGGGCGGACGCGCTCGTAGCCGTGGCGGGCGAGGACGGTCGACCAGGACACGGCCAGCAGCACGGCGGCGCGCAGCACGAGCCCGTCCCGGGCCAGGAGGGCGCGCAGGGCCAGGGAGGCGACCGCGATCGTCGCCAGGCCGGGGCTGAGCACGAAGCTGATCACGGTGGCGGCGTGGGTGAAGGCCGGGCCCAGGTCGGCGGCCGCCTGGTGCAGGTCCCGGTCCAGCGCGGGCACCTCGCGGCGCACCGACAGGCCCAGGACCAGCGAGGCCAGGGCCAGCGCGAGACCGATCAGGACCGCGATCACGGCCGGGTGCCGGTGCGTTCGGTCATCGGATTCGTCCACCTGCCTGCTGTGCGTCATGTGCTGCGGTGCTGCTGTGCTGCGTGTTTGTGCGGCTGTGCTGTGCGGCTGTGCTGTCCGCCTAGTTGCCCACCTGCCGGTGGGCGGCCGTTGCCACGGCGCCACCCAGGGCGGGGTGCAGGAACTGGAAGCCGTGCTGTTCCAGGACGCGGGGCACGGCGCGCTGGCCGGCCAGGAGGCCCTCCTCGGCGAGTTGGCCGAGGGCGAGCTTGAGCGCGAACGGCGGGGCCACCCAGGGGGTGGGGCGGTTCAGCGCGTGCCCGAGGGTGCGGGTGAACTCGGCGTTGGTGACGGGGCTGGGCGCGGTGAGGTTCACCGGGCCCCGGACGTCGTGCTCCACCACGAACCTGATCCCCGCGATCGCGTCGTCCAGCGAGATCCACGGCATGTACTGGCGGCCGTTGCCCAGGCGACCGCCCAGGAAGAGGGAGAACAGCGGCCTGATGCGGCCGAACAGGCCGCCGGAGGGGCTGATCACCAGGCCGGTGCGGAGGGTGGCGACGCGGGCGGCGTTCTCGGCCGGTGCGGTGGCGGCCTCCCAGCGGCGGCACAGGTCGGCGAGGAAGCCGGTGCCGGAGGGGGTCGTCTCGTCGACCAGCTCGTCCCCGGTGTCGCCGTAGTAGCCCACGGCGCTGGAGTTCACGAGGGCGGGGACGCCGTGCTCGGCCACGGCGGCGGCCAGGACCTCGGTGGGCACGGTGCGGCTGTCCAGGAGGACCTGCTTGCGGGCGTCGTTCCAGCGCTTGTCGGCCACGCCCGCGCCGCACAGGTTGACCACCGCGTCGACGCCGTCGAAGGTGCCCGGGTCGATGCGCCCGGCGGGCGGGTCCCAGCCGCGCTCGTCCGGGGCCGCGGGAGGTCGGCGGACCAGCCGCAGCACCTCGTGCCCGGCGCCGCGCAAGGCGGCCACCAGGCTGGTGCCGATCAGACCCGAGGAACCCGCCACCACGACACGCATGGGTTGATCGTCTCTCAGTGCCCGCCCGGTTGCACAGCGGGTCGGGTGTCACCCGCGCCACGCCCGCCCGCCCCCCAATTCCGGGAGCGCTCCCACCCGCGAGTCGTACGTCCAGGTCGGGCGTGTCGTACGTTCAGGACCCCCGAGTTGCACGTTCAGGTCCGCGAGTCGCGCGTTCGGGACCACCGTGTCGAACGTTCAGGGCTGGTGAGTTCTGCGTTCGCGTGGTTCACGGGCGAAGGGGCAAGAGCGGAAGGGCAAGAGCGGAAGGGCAAGAGCGGAAGGGCAAGAGCGGTCGCTCGCCGCTGGGCAGGCCGCCGGGGGAAGGGCGTCCGCTCGTGTCCTCCCGTATGGCCTGCCTGAGGCAACCGCGCTTGTCAAGGGGTCCGCGAAGGGCGTGCGGACCCCTTGACAAGCGCGGTAGGGCTGCGCCCAGGCCATACGGGAGGACACGAGCTCAGGGAGGGTGTGCGCTGGCGCGGGGGTGGTGAAAAGGCGAGGCCGCCCCCCTGGTGTGGGGGGCGGCCTCTGGGCGTGTGTGGTGTCAGAGGCCGAGGTCGGCCTCGAAGGCGCCTTCTTCCAGGCGGTTCTTGACGGTGGTGAGGAAGCGGCCGGCGTCGGCTCCGTCCACCAGGCGGTGGTCGTAGGTCAGCGCCAGGTAGGTCATGGAGCGGATGGCGATGGTGTCGTCGCCGCTCTCGTCGGTGATCACGACGGGGCGCTTCTTCACCACGCCGACGCCCAGGATGCCGACCTGCGGCTGCTGGATGATCGGGGTGTCGAACAGGGCGCCGTTGCTGCCCAGGTTGGTCAGCGAGAAGGTGCCGCCGGTCAGCTCGTCCGGCGTCAACTTGTTCGCGCGCGCCCGCGAGGCCAAGTCGCCGATCTTGTGCGACAGGCCCGCCAGGTTGAGGTCGCCCGCGTTGGCGATGACCGCGTTCAGCAGGCCCCGCTCGGTGTCGATCGCGATGCCCAGGTGCTCGGCGCCGTGGTAGACGACCTCCTTCTTCTCCTCGTCGATGGAGGCGTTCAGCACCGGGTGCTGCTTGAGCGCCTCCACCGCCGCCTTGGCGAAGAACGGCAGGAACGTGAGCTTGGCGCCCTCGCGCTGCTCGAACGCGGCCTTGGCCCGGTTGCGCAGCCGGGCGATCTTGGTGACGTCCACCTCGAACACCTGGGTGAGCTGCGCCGAGACCTGGAGCGACTCGCGGGTGCGCTGGGCCACGATCTGCCGCAGGCGGGGCAGCTTCTGCACGGTGCCGCGCTTGCCGCTGGTGTCGGGGGCCGGGGTGGCGACGCGCTGCGCCGGGGCGGAGGCGGCCGGTGCCTGGGCCTTCTGGGGGGCGGGCTCGGGGGCCTTCTTGGCCTCGACGGCGGCCAGCACGTCCTGCTTGCGGATGCGGCCGCCGACGCCGGTGCCCTTCAGCGAGGCCAGGTCGATGTCGTGCTCCGAGGCCAGCTTGCGCACCAGCGGCGTCACGTACGGGGCGCCGTTGGCCGACTCCTCCTGCTTCGGCTCCTGCTGGGCGGGGGCCTTCTCCTGCTCCTGCCGGGGGGCGGGGGGCTGGGGGGCCTGCTGCTGGGGAGCCGCCTGCTGCTGGGGAGCCGCCTCCTGCTGCTTCGGCTCCTCCCGCTTCGGCTCGGGCTCGGGGGTCTCGGCGGCGGGGGAGCCCGAGCCGATCACCGCGAGCTGCCCGCCGACCTCGACGGTCTCGTCCTCGCCGGCGCTGATCTCCAGCAGGGTGCCGGCCACCGGGGAGGGGATCTCGGTGTCGACCTTGTCGGTGGACACCTCCAGCAGCGGCTCGTCGATCTCGACGGAGTCGCCGACGGACTTCAGCCAGCGGGTCACGGTGCCCTCGGTGACGCTCTCGCCCAGGGCGGGCATGGTCACCGGGGTGCCGTCGGAGGAACCGCCGGACTGCTTCGGGGCCTCCTCCTGCCGGGGGGCCTCTTCCGGCTCGGGGTCCGGGGTGGACTGCGGCTCCGGCTGGGCCTCCTCGGCGGGCGCGGCGCCGCCGCCGGAGGTCGAGTCGTCGGAACCGGCGTCCGAGCCGTCGCCGATGACGGCGAGCTCGGCGCCGACCTCGACGGTCTCGTCCTCCTGGGCGACGATCTTCTGGAGCACGCCCGCCGCCGGGGAGGGGATCTCGGTGTCGACCTTGTCGGTGGACACCTCCAGCAACGGCTCGTCGACCTCGACGCGGTCACCCTCCTGCTTCAACCAGCGGGTGACCGTGCCCTCGGTGACGCTCTCGCCGAGTGCGGGCATTTGGACGGAGAAGGCCATCGTTCGCTGACTCCTCGTGCGTGGGTCGAAGTTCGGCTGACTGGGGTGCGACGGTCAGCCGTGCACGTGCAGCGGCTTGCCGGCCAAGGCGAGGAAGGCTTCGCCGAGGGCTTCAGTCTGGGTCGGGTGGGCGTGGATCAACGGCGCCACGTCCTCGGGGTACGCCTCCCAGCTGTAGATCAGCTGGGCTTCACCGATCAGCTCGCCGACCCGCTCGCCGACCATGGTGACACCGACCACCGGGCCATCGGGCGCCTTCACGAGCTTGACGCCACCGGCGGTCTTCAGGATCTGGCTCTTGCCGTTGCCCGCGAGGTCGTAGACGAACGTCTCCGCGGAGCCGTACTTCTCCTTGGCGGCGGCCTCGGTCAGGCCCACCGAGGCGACCTCGGGCTTGCAGTAGGTGACGCGCGGGATGCCCGCCTCGTCGATGACCTTGGGGTTCTGCCCGGCGATCTCCTCGGCGACGAAGATGCCCTGCTGGAAGCCGCGGTGCGCGAGCTGGAGGCCGCGCACGATGTCGCCGACCGCGTAGACGCCGTCCAGGCTGGTCTTCAGGCGCTCGTCGGTGACGACGAAGCCGCGCTCGATCGCGACGCCGGCCTCCTCGTAGCCGTGGCCCGCGGTGTTGGGGCCGCGGCCGACGGCGACCAGCAGCAGGTCCGCCTCCAGCACGTCGCCGGACTCCAGGGTGACCGACACACCCGAGTCGTTCTGGGTGGCGCCGGTGAACTTCACGCCGGTCTTGAACTTGATGCCGCGGCGGCGGAACGCGCGCTCCAGCTGCTTGGACGCGTACTCGTCCTCGGCCGGGACCAGGCGGGGCAGCGCCTCGACGATGGTGACGTCGGCGCCGAAGGAGGACCACACGCTGGCGAACTCGACGCCGATGACGCCGCCGCCGAGCACCACGACCTTCTCGGGCACGAAGTCGAGGTTCAGGGCCTGGTCACTCGTGATGACCCGGCCGCCGATCTCCAGGCCGGGCAGGCTGCGGGCGTAGGACCCGGTCGCCAGCACGACGTTCTTGCCCGTGTAGCGCTTGCCGTCGACCTCGACGGTCCGGTCTCCGACGAACGTGCCGGCGCCCTCGACCAGGGTGACCTTGTTGGCCTTGGCCAGGCCCTGGAGACCCTTGTAGAGACGGCTGACCACACCGTCCTTGTAGGAGTTCACGCCCGCGACGTCGATGCCCTCCAGCGAGGACTTCACCCCGAACTGGTCACCCTCGCGGGCGTTGTCCGCGACCTCCGCCGCGTGCAGCAGCGCCTTGGTCGGGATGCAGCCGCGGTGCAGGCAGGTGCCCCCCAGCTTGTCCTTCTCGACCAGGATGACGGACAGGCCGAGCTCCGCGGCGCGGAACGCGCAGGCGTAGCCGCCCGAGCCGCCACCGAGGATCACGAGGTCGGCGGAGGTGTCGGTCACGGGATCTCCCTGGAGAGCTTGATGCCTTACTCCGCGCGGGTGCGCGCGTGTGCTGGCCATCTTGTCACTACGGTGCCGACAACGGCGACGCGGTGTCCTGTTCGGAGGACTTGCCCCCGGCTTCACCTCCGCGCCGGCACGATGGTGGGAGGGAACGCCGTCAGGAGGTGGCCGGGTGGGTCTTTTCGACCGTTTTCGCAGGAAGCAGCGTCCTGGCGTGCTGCGGGCAGCCACGTCCACCGACACCACCCACATGGAGCAGTGGGCTTCGTCACGCCGGGGGGTGGAGGCGTACGTCGAGCCGAAGACGACCGTGACCGAGACCACGGTAGTGCTGGTGGCCCACGACGGCGAGTGGACGCGCCGGCGCATCGACGGCGAGGACGGCGCGCGGCGGTTGGCGAAGAAGCTGAAGATCCCGATCTACGACGCGGGCATCGTCGGCTACCCCAAGCGGATGCGCGAGTACTCGCGGCGCAAGGAGAACCGGGGCTGAGCGCGACCGGCCGGCGGTCGGTAGCCGGCCGGTCGCGGTCGGTCAGCCGTTCGCGGCGATGTCCGCCAGCACCGCGGCGAGGGTGCGCACCGGCACGCCCGTGCCGCCCTTGGTGGTGTAGCCGTACGGGCCGCCGGTGTGGAACGACGGCCCGGCCACGTCGATGTGCGCCCAGGTCACGCCCTCGGCCACGAACTCGCGCAGGAAGATCCCGGCGGTCAGCATCCCGCCGAACCGGTGCCCGGCCACGTTCGCCAGGTCGGCCACCCGCGACTCCAGGTCGGCGCGCAGCTCCTCCGGCAGCGGCATGGCCCACGCCTGCTCGCCCACCGCGCGGCCCAGCGCGGCCACCCGGTCGCGGAACTCCTCGGTGCCCATCACGCCCGCGGTGCGCTTGCCCAGCGACACGACCTGGGCGCCGGTCAGCGTGGAGGTCTCGATCAGGTAGTCCGGCCCCTCCTCGCAGGCCCGCGCGATCGCGTCGGACAGGATGAGCCTGCCCTCGGCGTCGGTGTTGAGCACCTCGACGGTCTTGCCGCCGTACATGGTCAGCACGTCACCGGGCCGGTAGGCGGTGCCGGACGGCATGTTCTCCGCCATCGGCGCCCACGCGGTGACCTCCAGCGGGAACTTCAGCTTCGCGGCCAGCACCACGGTGGCGATCACGGCCGCCGCGCCGCCCATGTCCGAGGTCATCTCGTCCATGCCCGGCGCGGGCTTGATCGAGATGCCGCCGGTGTCGAAGGTGATGCCCTTGCCGACCAGCGCGACCTTCTTGGTCGCCTTCGGGCCGCGGTAGGTGACGCGGACCAGGCGCGGCGGGCGGCTCGACCCGCCGCCGACGCCGAGGATGCCGCCGAAGCCCTGCTTGCGCAGCGCCTTCTCGTCCAGCACCTCGACCTCCAGGCCCTCGGTCCGGGCCAGCGCGGCGGCGCGCTCGGCGAACGAGGCCGGGAACAGGTCGTTCGGCGGGGTGTTGACCAGGTCGCGGGTGGCGGTCACGGCCTCGGCGATCGCGGTGGACGCCTTGACCGTCGCCCGGTGCGCCCGGACGGGGCCCTGGGCCGGCGCGACGAGGTCCACCCGCGCGACCGGGGCGTCGCCCTTGTCGGACTTGTAGGCGGTGAACGAGTACGCGCCGAGCACGGTGCCCTCGACGGCCGGGCCGAGGTGCAGCGCGGACAGCGCGGTCACGGCGCGCTTCTTGCCGGCCAGGGCCCGCGCCGCCGCGCCGGACGCGCGGCGCACCTGGTCCTCGGTGACGGAGCCGTCGGCGGCCGGCTTGCCCAGCCCCGCCGCGACCACGACGGGTGCGGCGATCCGGCCGAGCGTCGGCAGCGTCACGACCTCGTCCTGCCTGCCGGTCGCGCCCAGGGCGACCAGCACGCCGAGCACGCCGCCGTCGAACGCGGCGTCGACCGCCTCCGCACCGCCGGCCAGGACGAGCCCCTCGGGGCCCTGGATGGTGCCCACCACGACGGCGTCGACGTCGGTGGTGTTCAGGTCACTGTCGGTGATGACGAGTTTGGGGGCGGTCACTGCGGCTCCTCGACGGTCCTCCCGGCACTTCCTGGTCGTGCGTCGGGATGCGGAATAGATCGAGTCGAATGCTAGGGGGCTCGTTCCTGCACGTGGCGGCCGCACCTTCGACAGCAACGAGTAACAATTAACACGTTCGGGGGTAAACCGCATGAGGGTTAGCCGTCACCTGATCCGTATGTCACCGTGTACCGGTGACAATCACGCCCCGTGCCGGGGCCGTGGTGCTCGCCCTCGGCGCGACCCTGGGGGTCGGCGTGCTCGCGGGGTTCGCCCCCGCCGCGGCCGCGGCGGGCCCCTGGTTCCCCGTGGCACTGGTCCTCGCCGCGGTGACCGCGCTGTGCTGCGCGTTCTCCACCGCCGACCAGTACCGCGCCTACCCGGACGCCCCCGGCGGCTACGCCTACATCCGCAACCAGCTCGGCCCGTGGCCCGCGCGCATCGGCGCGAGCGCCCACCTGGTCGGCCGGGCCGGGGTGGCCGCCGCGCTGGCCGGCGCGTTCGGCGCCTACGTCGTCCCCGACCACCGGGTCGCCGCGGCGGTCGGCCTGCTCGTGGTGACCGCGGCGCTCGGCGCGTCGGGCTTCCGCTGGCGCACCGGCCCGAGCGTGGCCGCCGCCGCGGTGGTGCTCGGCACGCTCGCGCTGGTGGTCCTGGTGTGCTTCGCGGTCGCCCCGCCGGCGAACCCGGTCTGGACCGCCGGCGGCCCGGGGTTCGAGGGCCTGATGAGCGCCGGGTCCCTGCTGTTCGTGCTGTTCACCGGGTTCGAGCGGATCACCGCGCCGCTGCCTGGCGACCGGGTGTTCACCGACCGCGTGCTGCGCTTCGCCATCCCGGCGCTGGTGGTGGTCGTGCTGGTGGTGTCCGTCGCCGTGGGCGCGGCGCTGCTGCGCCAGCTCGGCCCGGCGCGCCTGGCGCTCTCGCCCGCGCCGCTGCGGGACGCCCTGGTCGCCGCCGACGGCCGCGCGCTGCTGCCCGTGCTCGCCGTGGGGGCCACCGTGGCCGCGGTGTCCTCGCTGTTCTTCGTGCTCGGCTCGGCCCGCCGCACGCTCGTCGGCCTGGTCGAGACCGGCGACCTGCCCCCGGTGCGCGCGAGCTGGCCGCTGGAGGTGGTGGGCGTGGCGTCGGCCGCGCTCGGCGTGGTCGCGCTGACGCCGGCCACCGCGCTCGCGGTCGGCGCGTGCGGCACGGCGTTCTACTACGGCTTCACGAACGCCTCGGCGCGCGTGCTGCTCCAGGAGGACCGGACGTGGCCCATGCGCACCGCGTGCCTGGGTCTCGGGCTGTCGGTACTGCTGGCGATGAGCGCGCCGACCGAGGCGCTGTTCATCACCGGCGCGGCCCTCGCGCTGGGTACCGGCGCGATCGCGCTGGGTCGGGTCCGGCAGACCGTCCGATAGCCAGACCGGATGGTCGGACGTCCGAGCGTCGGGACGGCGATTTTCCGATGTCCACGGGGCGGCTACTGTGCTGCCATGACGACAGCGTTGCCTTTTACCCGGACCCCCAACCCGCAGCCGGCGACCCCGGAACGCGTGGCGGAGGTACTCGCGAAGCCGGGCTTCGGGCAGCACTTCACCGACCACATGGTGACGATCCGCTGGAACCGCGAACAGGGCTGGCACGACGCTGCGGTCGAGCCCTACCACTCGCTGGAGCTGGACCCGGCGGCCATGGTGCTGCACTACGGCCAGGCGATCTTCGAAGGGCTCAAGGCGTACCGCCGGCCCGACGGCTCGGTCGCCTCCTTCCGCCCCCGGGCGAACGCCGAGCGCTTCCGCGCCTCGGCCCGCCGCATGGCGATGCCCGAACTGCCCGACGAGCTGTTCCTCGGCTCGCTCCGGGAACTGCTGGCCGCGGACGAGCGCTGGGTGCCCGCGTCCGGCGGCGAGGAGTCGCTGTACCTGCGGCCCTACCTGTTCGCCACGGAGAAGGGCCTGGGCGTGCGGCCGTCGGGGGAGTACCTCTACGTGCTCATCGCCTCGCCCGCCGGCTCGTACTTCACCGGCGGCCTGAAGCCGGTCACGGTGTGGCTCTCGACCGAGTACGTCCGCGCGGCCCCCGGCGGCACCGGCGCGGCCAAGTTCGCGGGCAACTACGCGGCGTCCCTGGTGGCGCAGGCGCAGGCCGCCTCGGAGGGCTGCGACCAGGTCGTGTGGCTGGACGCGGTGGAGCGCCGGTGGGTCGAGGAGATGGGCGGGATGAACCTGTTCTTCGTCCTCGGCTCCGGTGACGACGCGCGCGTGGTGACGCCGGAGCTGACCGGCTCGCTGCTGCCGGGCATCACCCGCGACTCGCTGCTCCGGCTCGCGCGGGACTTCGGCCACGGCGTCGAGGAGCGCCGGATCTCCACCGAGGAGTGGGAGAAGAAGGCGGAGTCCGGCGAGCTGACCGAGGTGTTCGCCTGCGGCACGGCCGCGGTGATCACGCCGGTCGGGCACGTCAAGCACGCGGACGGCGAGTTCTCGATCTCCGGCGGCCGCACCGGCGAGGTGTCGATGAAGCTGCGCCGGCACCTGACCGGCATCCAGCAGGGCCTGGTCGAGGACCCGCACGGCTGGATGACGAAGATCAACTGAGCGGCTGGAGGGCGCAGACCGCCAGCACCACCAGCGTGGCGGTCTCGCAGGCCGCGCCGAGCACGTCGCCGGTGATCCCGCCGAAGCGCCTGCGCGTGTGCCCGATCAGCAGCAGCACGAGCCCGGCCGCGAGCACGACCGCGGCCGGGCCGCGCCACGGGTGGACGAGGAACCCGCCCACCGCCAGCGCGACCCACCACCCGGCGGCCACCCACCACGGCTGGGAGCCGGCCACCAGCGCGCCCAGCCCCTCGGGCCGGGCCGCCGGGACACCGCGCAGGCAGCACAGCGCGAAGGCGGCCCGCCCGGCGGTCACCGCGAGCACCACCGCGCCCCACCCGACCACCGGCAGGGCGGCGGCCTCCGCGCCCAGCACCACGACCAGCGCGACCACGGCGAACGGCCCCGCGCCGCCGTCGCGCATGACGGCCAGCGCCCGCTCGGGCGGCCCGTAGCAGCCCAGCCCGTCGGCGGTGTCCGCGAGCCCGTCGAGGTGCATCCCGCGGGTGGCCAGCGCGAGGAAGCCGACCACGAGGAAGCCGCCGAGCAGGCCCGGCAGCACGGCCAGCAGGCCCGCGGCGACCGCGCCGAGCAGGAGGCCCACCAGGGGGGCGAGGGCGATGGCCCGGCGGGCGGCCCGCGCGTCGACCTCGCCGACGACGCGGACGGGCAGCACGGTGAGCAGCGACAGCGCCAGGCGCATCAGGCCGGCCTCGGGGTGGGTGCCGCCGCGCTCGTGCCGCGCGTCGTGCTCGTCGTGCCCGTCCTGTTCGTCACGCCGGCCCGGAGATGCCCGCGCTGTCGAAGGTCGCCATCTCGGCCAGCACCCGGGTGGCCATCACCACCAGCGGCAGCGCGGCCACCGCGCCCGAACCCTCGCCCAGCCGCATGTCGAACTCCAGCAGCGGTTCCAGGCCCAGGTGGTTGAGCGCCAGCGCGTGCGCGGGCTCCGCCGACAGGTGCCCGGCCACCCACCACTCGCGGGCCCCCGGCGCCAGCTCCTCCGCGACCACGGCCGCCGCGCCGGTCACCACGCCGTCCAGCACCACGGGCGTCTTCCGCACCGCCGCCTGGGCCAGGAAGCCCGCCATCGCGGCGATGTCCGCGCCCGAGGACCGGCCCAGCAGCGCCACCGGGTCGTTGATCACCGGCCGGGCGCGGCGCAGCGCGTCCCGGATCGCGGCGGTCTTGCGCATCCAGCCCCGGTCGTCGACCCCGGTGCCCCGGCCGACCACGGCCACCGGCTCCGACCCGGTCAGCGCGGCGATCAGCACCGCCGCCGGCGTCGTGTTGCCGATGCCCATGTCACCGGCGATGAGCAGGTCCGCGCCGCCGTCGACCTCGTCGTCCACCAGCTTGCGGCCGACCTCGACCGCGCGTTCGGCCTCCTCGGGGGTCAGCGCGTCCTCGCGGTCGATCGACCCGGAGCCGCGCCGCACCTTCTCGTCGCCGACGGCGGTGTCGGAGTCCACCGCCACGTCGACCACGCGCACGGTCGCGCCCGCCACGTTGGCCAGCACGTTCACCGCCGCGCCGCCGGCCAGGAAGTTGGCCACCATCTGCCCGGTGACCTCGCTCGGGTAGGCGGACACGCCGTGCCGCGCCACCCCGTGGTCACCGGCGAACACCACCACGCGGGGCCGGGTGAACGGCCGCGGCGGGCACTCGCCCTGGCAGGCCGCCACCCAGGCGCCCAGCTCCTCCAGCCTGCCCAGCGAGCCCACGGGCTTGGTCAGCACCGCGTGGCGGCTCACCGCCTGGCGGCGCGCGTTTCCGCTGGGCGGCTCGACGGGCGGGAACTCGATGGTCACCGACTACCTCCGGCTTCGCGCAAGTGCAGGGGGATCCCGGCGACGACCAGCAGCACCTCGTCGCACACCTCGGCCAGCCGCGCGTTGAGCGAGCCGAGCTGATCGCGGAAGAGCCTGCCAGAGCGGGTCCCGGGCACGACGCCGAGGCCGACCTCGGCGGAGACGAGGACCAGCCGGCTGCGCGTGCGCCCGACCGCGCGTACCAGCTCGTCGCACCCCGCCTCGGCCCGCGCCAGGCCGCGGCCCTCCCACGCGTCGGCGTCGTCCAGCACGCCGGTGAGCCAGGTGGCCAGGTCGTCGACCAGGATCGGCGGGTCGTCCGGGGTGGTGGCGGTGAGCAGCGCGGGCAGGTCGCCGGGCGCGGGCGCCTCCACCGTGGTCCAGGTGAGCGGTCTGCGGGCGACGTGCCGGGCGATCCGCTCCTCCCAGTCGGCGTCGTCGGGGTAGCGGCGGGCGGTGGCGACGTAGGTCACCACCGCGTCGGTGAGCAGCCCCTCGGCGTGGGCCGACTTGCCCGACCGCGCACCGCCCAGGACCAGTGTCCGACGCGTCACACCACACCCCATCCGCTCGGCGAGGCCATAGCCTGACCGGGAACGTTACCCGCAGGGCATCCGGGGAGGAGGTCGTTGTGGAGTACCGGTGGCGGTACCAGGACGTGGAGGGCCGGGAGGTCGACGGCCCGGTCGCGGCGTTCGCCGACCAGGGCGAGGCCGAGGAGTGGTTCGGCGAGGTGTGGCAGGAGTTGCGGGAGGCCGGCGTGGCGCAGGTGACGCTGCTGCGGGCCGAGTCGGAGGTCTACGGGCCGATGTCCCTGGCGCCGGCGGAGTAGGGCCCCCGGGGTTCTTCGACGGTGCAGTGCCGGAGGGTGCGGACCAGTTTCGAGGCCGGGGTCCGGCGGATGGCCGGGTCGGTGAACGACGTGGTGCCGTGGTCGACGGGGGTGGGGCCGGTTCGGTAGCGGAAGCCCTCGACGCCGTAGGTCGGGTGTTCGCGGGCGCGGATGACGAGGTGGCCCTCCGCGCGCAGGGCGGGGCAGACGCGGACCGACAGGCTCAGGCAGGGTCGGCAGATCGGTGGTTCGGCGACGAGCATCCCCTCGGGCCAGTCCGGCCAGTGGCGGGTGCGGTCGGGGATGAGCCAGAGGACGCCGTGGTCGTCCTGGTCGGCCGGTCCGGCGCAGACCTGGCACAGGAGTTTGCGCATGGCGCGGCGTTGGCGGTGGACGTGGATCTGCGCGAACCGGGGTGTGCCTTGGCCGGGGTTGACCGTCGCGCGGTCCCACAGGACGCCCCGGCTGTCGCGGTCGCCGAGGATCTCGTCCGCGTAGGCGATGCCCGCCCCGCCGGGGAGTTCGACCAGTCGCGGGTCCTCCGCCGTTTCCCCGCTCCACATCGCGATGTAGGGGACCTTGTTCTTTTCCGTCGTGAGCGCTGTTCGTGTTGATGGCATCGATATCACCTTCGCTTGCCTCATGGCGGTGGTTGGTTGGTGTCGAGAGTTCGTTACGTGTTTTCGCTGAACCGGCGCAGGTCGGGAAGGGCCCCGTCGAGTCGGGCATGGAGTCTTTCCGCGGCGTCGAGCGTCAAGGTCAGGGTCACCACGTCGTCGAAGGTCGCTTCGAACTCGCCGCCGGCGTTGATCTGCGAACTGAACACGGCGTCGCCGTATATCCGAATGCGCGAGCTGTGCTCGACCCCGTTTTCCGCCTGCATCACCATGTATCGGTAGCCCTTCCTTGGGTGCACTAAATCCGCGCCACCGCCGTATGCCTGAGCACGGCTGGCCCGATCCTGTTCCTACCGGTTTGCAGTCGGTGGTCGAGTTGATCGACCCGGCTGGTGGCGTCTGGTCATGGGTCTGGTGTGGTCTGGTCGGCCTGCTGTGGCATCCGGTCGTGCGACCATAGGGCTGTCTGGTATGAGGTGTGTTGCAGTCTGGTATGGGTGGATGCAGGCAGAAGGAGCGAGTTGTGCCACAAGTTCTCGAAGTGGATGGCGCGCGGCTGAGGGCCGCCAGGGAGTACGCTGGGTACTCGCTCACCCGATTGGCGCAGGCGACCAACTACTCGAAGTCGTATCTGGGACTGGTCGAAACCGGGGTGAACCCGGTTACCCTTGAGGTGGTGGCGGCTTATGAACGAGCACTAGGGGTCGGCGTGTACCGACCGGACATCAACCACCCGAGGTTGAAGAAGATCGAAGGTCCCGAACACCTGCGGCACATCCGGGCGGCGGTGGAGGCCGGAGATCCGGACATCTTCGCGCAGGGACCTACGTCCAGTTCCATCGACGCGGCCGTGGCTCCGGTCGTGGGGTCGAAAGCCGTCGAGAACTTCCGGCGGTGGGCCGTCAGCGGGGAGACCTCGACGCTGAGGGCCAACGCGGTGAGCATCCTGGGGTTCCTGCCGGGCCGGGAGAACGCGGACGTCGTCGTCCGGGTGCTGGACACCGACGCCGTGGTGCGGCGGTTGTGCCTGGCTTCAGAGGTCTCCCGGCTGACCCGGTGCGCCTGGGACGTCGCCCTGGCGGTCGCGGACGACCCCACCACCGCGCCGGAACCCAGGAGGCTCGCCGCCAAGCTCGCCAAGGAGGCCGTCGACCCGAAGGACACCGAGTCGCGCTGGTGCGCGGGCTACCTGCTCCAACGCCTGGCGCCGGTCCTGGGGTCGGGCAGCTGACGCCTCGGCGGCCCCGGTGCTTGTGCGACCCTGTCGGCCGCTACTCGGGGCTGACCGTCCCGCGCAGCCAGGCGAGGTAGTCCTCGGACGCGGCGGCCAGCGGCACGGCCGTCACCTCGGGGTTGTCCCAGGGGTGCTCGTGCCGCAGGTGCGCCTCCAGCGCGGGGTAGCGCTCGGCGGTGGTCTTCAGCGTCACCTGCCACTCCTCACCTTCGCCCCGCGCGCCCAGGTGCCAGAAGAACGACGTCACCGGGCCGGACACCTGTGCGCTCGCCGCCAGGCGGCCGGCCACGGCGGAGCGGGCGAGGCGGGCCGCCACCTCGCGGTCGGCGGCGGTCGTGGTCACCTGGAGGAAGTCGGCCATGGTCGATCAGGCTAGCCCTCGCCGACAGGGTCCTGACCAGCAGCGACGACGAACGGGCACCCCCTTCGCCCGCGGGGTGCCCGTTCGTCGTCCTAGCCCCTGGTCACGGCGTGATGGTCAGGCGCGGGTCGGTCTCGACGGAGTCGCCCAGCACCTCGTCGATCTTCGCCAGCAGCTCGTCCTCCAGCTTCACACCGGCGGCCTTCACGTTCTCGTGCACCTGCTCCGGCCGGGACGCGCCGATGATCGCGGACGCCACGTTCGGGTTCTGGAGCACCCAGGCCACCGCGAGCTGGGCCGGCGACAGCCCGGCCTCGTCGGCGAGCGGCTTGAGCTTCTGCACCTTCTCCAGCACGTCGTCCTTCATGAAGCGCGCGATGAACTTCGAGCCGGTCTCGTCGGTCGCGCGCGAGCCCTGCGGCGGCTGCTGCCCCGGCAGGTACTTGCCGGTCAGCACGCCCTGCGCGATGGGCGACCACACGATCTGGCTGATGCCCTCGCGCTCCGAGGTCGGCACCACCTGGGACTCGATGATGCGCCACAGCATCGAGTACTGCGGCTGGTTGGAGATGAACGGGATCTTCAGCTCACGGGCCAGCGCCGCGCCCCGGGCGATCTGCTCCGCGTTCCACTCGGAGACGCCGATGTAGAGCACCTTGCCCTGCCGCACCAGGTCGGCGAAGGCGAGCATGGTCTCCTCCAGCGGCACGGTCCGGTCGAACCGGTGCGCCTGGTAGAGGTCGACGTAGTCGGTCTGGAGCCGCTTGAGCGAGCCGTTGATGGACTCGGCGATGTGCTTGCGCCCCAGGCCCTTGTCGTTGAGGCCGCCGGGGCCCGTGGGCCAGAAGACCTTCGTGAAGATCTCCAACGACTCGCGGCGCTGCCCGGCCAGCGCGCGGCCCAGCACGGACTCGGCCTTGGTGTTGGCGTAGACGTCCGCGGTGTCGAAGGTGGTGATGCCCGCGTCGAGCGCGGCGTGCACGCAGGCGGTGGCCTGCTCCTCCTCGACCTGGGAACCGTGGGTGAGCCAGTTGCCGTACGAGATCTCGCTGATGTTCAGGCCACTGCGGCCGAGGCGTCGGAACTCCATGCCGACAAGTCTAATGAGGATTCGTTCGGCAAGCTAATTAACTGTTGGGGATCACCGCGGCCGGCCGCGCCCTCCTCAAGCCCCGACGAACCGGAACTCGGGCTGACCCGGTGGAACCCGCCCACCACTCGCGAGGTAGGAGGCGAGCACGGCACGGACTGCACACGTCCGGGTGTCGGAGGTGATGCCCGCCCCGACCGCCGTGAAGACCTCAGACCTTGTCGCCCGGCCTCACGCGCGGCTTCGGCACGCGGAGGCGGCGGAGCTGGCTGGCCCGGATGAACGAGTACCAGCCGATCGACAGGCCGCGCGAGGTGTCGGTCGGGAACCTCAGCCTCACCCGCCGGGTGACCAGCCGGCCCAGCACGAAGCCCTCCACGACCATCGCGAGCAGCATGAACGTGGTCAGCAGCGTGGCGTACTGCTGGATCGCGGGTGACGGCACGAGCAGCGCGACGAACACCAGGATCGCCAGCGGCATGAACAGGCCCATGAGGTTGCGGCGCGAGTCGACCACGTCCCGGATGTACGCCTTCACCGGGCCGCGGTCGCGCGGCAGGAGGTACTTGTCCTCGCCGGCCATCATGCGCTGGCGGCGCTCGACGGCGGCGGCGCGGCGCTCCTCCTTCGACACCTTGCTCCCGCTCCCGCGCGACCGCTTGAACGCCTCGCGCTGCGTGCGGGGCGGCGGCGGCACCGGGCCGCGCCGCTTGCCCTCGGCCTCGCGGCGCTTGGGCGTGGGCCGACCCTTCCCGGGCGTGCGCCCGGGGTCCGCGGCGGTCACCTCCGGGGCGATGTCCTCGGTGGTGGCGGTCTCAGCGGCTTCGTCGGCGTTGCGGCGCAGGAACCTCACCTCACCAGAGTAGGAGATGCCCGGATCAGTACTGTTCGCGAGGTGCGAGTTGTGATTGCGCCCGACTGCTTCGGCGGCACGCTGACCGCCCGCCAGGTCGCCGACGCCGTGGCCGCGGGCTGGCGCCGCACCGCGCCCGACGACGAGCTGCACCTGCGGCCGCTGGCCGACGGCGGCCCCGGCTTCGTGGACGTGCTGCACACCGCGCTCGGCGGCGTCATGCGCGTGACCACCGTCACCGGCCCGCTGGGCGACCCCGTGGAGGCCCGGTGGCTGGAGCACGGGGACACCGCCTACCTGGAGTCCGCCCAGGCGTGCGGCCTGCACCTCATCCCGCCCGACCGGCGACCGGGCGGCGCCGAGACCGCCACCACCCGGGGCGTCGGCGAGCTGCTCAACGCCGCGCGGGAGGCCCGCACCGTCGTGGTCGGCCTCGGCGGCTCGGGCACCACGGACGGCGGTGAGGGGATGCGCGCCGCCGCCGGCCCCGTCACCGCCCGGCTGGTGGCCGCCTCGGACGTGGAGAACCCGCTGCTCGGCCCGCACGGCGCGGCGCGCGCGTTCGGTCCGCAGAAGGGCGCGTCACCCGAGGCGGTGAAGCGCCTGGAGGCCCGGCTCGCGGCCATGGCGGAGCTGGCGGACGTGCGCGACCGGCCCGGCGCGGGCGCCGCCGGCGGCCTCGGCGCGGCGCTGATGGCGCTGGGCGCGACCACCGTGTCCGGCGCGGGCCTGGTCCGCGAGCTGACCAGGCTCGACGCGGCGCTGGAGCACGCCGACCTGGTGGTCACGGGGGAGGGGAGCTTCGACTGGCAGTCGCTGCGCGGCAAGCTCGTCACCGCCGTGGCCCGGGGCGCGGCCGAGCGCGGGCTGCCGTGCGTGGTGCTCGCCGGGCAGGTGTCGGTCGGCCGGCGGGAGGCGGCGGCGGCCGGCGTCCAGGACGCCCACGCGGTCGCCGAGCACGCCGGGTCGGTCGAGCGCAGCCTGGCCGACCCGGCGGGCACCCTCGCCGACCTGGCCGCCCACGTCGCGAGGCAGTGGTCACACCGCCGCTCCACCCAGCTGTGGGACCATGGGTAGCGGAACAAAGCGGGTGCTGCCCGTGTTGCCCGGGTAGAGATGCCCGCAAAGGACCTCTGAGGGAGAGCCATGTCGACCGCTCAGGACGCAACCACGACTCCGGACGCCCCGCCGACCCACGGTGTGACGCTGACCGACTCGGCGGCCGCCAAGGCCAAGGCGCTGCTCGACCAGGAGGGGCGCGACGACATGCACCTGCGCATCGCCGTCCAGCCCGGTGGCTGTGCGGGGCTGCGTTACCAGCTGTTCTTCGACGAGCGCGCGCTGGACGGCGACGCCCTGCGCGACTTCGGCGGCCTCAAGGTCGCCGTCGACCGCATGAGCGCCCCGTACGTCGAGGGTGCGGTGATCGACTTCGTGGACACGATCGAGAAGCAGGGTTTCACCATCGACAACCCGAACGCGGGCGGCTCCTGCGCCTGCGGCGACTCGTTCCACTGATCCGTCGCCGGACGCGAGAAGGCCCCCGCCTCGGCGGGGGCCTTCCGTTCGTCCAGGGGGCCCGCTCAGACGCCCCCGGGGTCCGTCAGACGTAGGCGTCCAGGTCGACGACCTGCGCGTAGTTCGACTCGTCCACCCGCCAGGGGGCCGCGGCGCCCGGCTCGGGCGTCGTCGTCCCGGTCCCCGTCAGCTCCTCCGGGAGCGCGGTGCAGTCGTCGATCAGCTCGGCCAGGGTGTTCGCCTCAGGGATGCTCACCCGAACGACCGTATTCGTGAAAAACGCTTGACAACAGCCCTACTGGGCGGTAGTCCCCCGTCGGGCCCTGTTGCCGGTGAGAGCCCCCGGCGGCGACGGGGCCCTCACCGGAACGGGTCAGAGCTTGACCGGGTAGTGCGGCTCCGGCACGGCCGGGCGGATCCGGCCCTCGACGAAGATCCCGTGCCAGATCATGAACATCAGCAGCGCCCAGATCCGGCGGCTGTTGTCCGCCACGCCCGACCGGTGCTCCTCGATGACCCGCAGCACCGCGTCCTTGTCGAGGTACTGGTCGGTCTGCGACTGGCGCACGTGGTCCACCGCCCAGTCGTGCATCTCGTCCTTCAGCCAGTGCCGGATCGGCACCGGGAAGCCCAGCTTGCGCCGGTTGAGCACGTGCGCGGGCACGATGTCGCGGATCGCCCGGCGCAGCGCGTGCTTGGTGGTCTCCCGGGTGAGCTTGAGCTCCGAGGGCACCTGCGAGGCGATCCGGAACACCTCGTTGTCCAGGAACGGCACCCGCAGCTCCAGCGAGTTCGCCATGGTCACCTTGTCGGCCTTGACCAGGATGTCGCCGCGCAGCCAGGTGAACAGGTCGACGTGCTGCATCCGCGTCACCGGGTCCCAGTCCGCCGACTCGCGGTACGGCTGGGCGGTCACGTCCCGGTGCGACACGGCCGGGTCGTAGGTGCGCAGCACCTGCCGCAGCTGGTCGTCCATGAAGATGCGGGCGTTGCCGTAGTAGCGCTCCTCCAGGGTCAGCGCGCCCCGCCGCAGCAGGTCCTTGCCGCGCACGCCCTGCGGGATCTTCGTGGACACCTTGCCCATGGCCTTGCGCAGCGCGTCCGGCACCTTGTCGAACGGCGCCAGCGACAGCGGCTCGCGGTAGATCGTGTAGCCGCCGAACAGCTCGTCCGCGCCCTCGCCCGACAGCACGACCTTCACGTGCTTCCGCGCCTCGCTCGCGATGAACCACAGCGGCACCAGCGCCGGGTCGGCCACCGGGTCGTCCAGGTACCAGGTGATGAGCGGCAGCGCGTCCATCATCTCCTGTGCCGTCACCGCCCGGACCACGTGCTTCACGCCGATCGCGGCGGCCGACTCGGCGGCCACGTCGATCTCCGAGTAGCCCTGCCGCTGGAAGCCGGTGGTGAAGGTGATCAGGTCCGGGTTGTGCTCCTTGGCCAGTGCCGCGACCACCGTCGAGTCGATGCCGCCGGACAGGAACGAGCCGACCGTCACGTCCGCGCGCATGTGCTTGGCCACCGAGTCCCGCAGCGCCTCGGTGATCTCGTCGTACAGGCGGTCCTCGTCGGCCTGGCCGCGCACCGCGCGGGGCCGGAACGTGGCCGGGAAGTACCGCTCGACCACCGGCTCGCCACCCGGCGTGACCGTGAACGAGGTGCCTGACTCGATGCGGTGAACCCGGGTGTGGAGGGACTCCGGCTCGGGCACGTACTGGAGGATGAAGTAGTGCTGGAGGGCCTTCTTGTCGACCTCCGGCCGGATGCCGATGGCCGGCGCGAGCTCCAGCACGGACTTCTTCTCGCTGGAGAACGCCACCCCGCCGGGCCCGGCGGCGTAGTACAGCGGCTTGATGCCGAACGGGTCGCGCGCGCCGAAGACCACGCGCCGCGCCTTGTCCCAGATCAGGAAGGCGAACATGCCGCGCAGCTTCGCCACCGCCGACGGGCCCCAGTAGTGGTAGGCCGCCACGATGGTCTCGGTGTCGCCGTCGGTGTTGAACTGCGCGCCGAACTGCTTGGTCAGCTCCGCCCGCAGCTCCAGGTAGTTGTAGATCTCTCCGTTGAACAGGATCGCGTACCGGCCCTGCGCCTCGGGGGGTCCCCAGTGCAGCGGCTGGTGCGAGTGCTCGATGTCGATGATGGACAGGCGGTTGAAGCCGAAGACGACCTCACCGCCCTGCCAGGTGCCGCTCTCGTCGGGGCCGCGGTGCCGCATGCAGCGCAATGCCCCCGCCACCGCCGAGCGCGCTCGCTGTGCCTCGTCTTCGCCAGGGCAAACCAGTCCTACCAGGCCGCACACGCCGTAACACCTTTCGAGTCGTGTGGAGAAGAACCCAGTATGCCGGGGCCGCTCCGTGTGACCGAAACTGCACTGCACGGGTGCGGCCCCCGAGGGGTGTGCCCCGTAGTGCTGGGTTACGCTCCCGCATGATCCGGCAAGGGCGATTTCCCCTTGCCCGCGAGCAGTGGAAGTAGCGAGGAGGCGGCGAGCAGTGGGCCTGAAGGAGGGCACCAGGGCAGCCCGGCCGGCGAAGGTCGGGGGGCTGGTCGGCCTGGTCGGCGTCGGGGCCACGGGTTGCTCCACGGAAGAGGTGATGCGCTTCGGCTGGCCGGTTGGGGTCACCCCCCAGGCCGAGGCGATGCGCGAGCTGTGGACGTGGTCCGTCGTCGCCGCGCTCGCGGTCGGCGTCATCGTGTGGGGCCTGATCCTCTGGTCGGTGGCGTTCCACCGCAAGAAGAGCGAGGAACTGCCGCGCCAGGTCGCCTACAACCTGCCGCTGGAGATCGTCCTGGTCGTCGTGCCGACGATCATCGTCGCCGTGCTGTTCTACTTCACCGCGGTGACGCAGAACTACGTCATCCGGGAGACCGACGACCCCGACGTCACGGTCGACGTGATCGGCTTCCAGTGGAACTGGGAGTTCCGCTACCCGGACCACAAGCTGGAGGACAACGCCGAGCTGCCGGTGAGCACCGTCGGCACGCCGGGCGAGATCCCGCTGCTGGTGCTGCCGCAGGGTCGCTCGATCCGGTTCAACCTGGAGTCGACGGACGTCATCCACTCGTTCTTCGTGCCCGAGTTCCACTTCAAGCGGGACGTGTTCCCGGAGCCGAAGAAGAACAACCAGGACAACTCGTTCGAGATCGAGCGGATCGACCGGACGGGCTCGTTCGTCGGCCGCTGCGCCGAGCTGTGCGGCACCTACCACGCGGTGATGAACTTCGAGGTCAGGGCGCTGGAGCAGGGTGACTTCGACCGGTACATGGACCTGCGCAAGCAGACCAACGAGGCGACCGGCCAGCCGTACACGGCGGCCGAGGCGCTGACCGAGCTGGACTGCGGCGAGCTGTGCACCCCGTACGCCGTGACCACCAAGCCCTTCGACACCGACCGGGACGCGCGTCAGGCGTCCGGCGGCGGGAACTAGGAGGACGCCGCGATGAAGGTCGAAGCACGCATTTTCGACTTGGTGATGGCGTTCTCGTTCCTGATGGCCGTCGTGTACGGCTACTGGACCTGGGCCGACACCGACTACGTCGAGCCGACCGGCACGGTGGCGCTCGCGCTGACCGGCGGCCTGGCCCTGATCGTGGGCACGTACTTCCGCTTCGTCGCCCGCCGCATCGAGGTGCGGCCGGAGGACAACGCGGACGCCGAGGTCAGCGATGGCGCCGGTGAGCTGGGCTTCTTCAGCCCCGGCAGCTACTGGCCGATCGGCCTGGCGGCCGCCGCGGCGCTGGCCGGCCTGGCGCTGGCGTTCTGGCACATCTGGCTGCTGGTGATCGCGATCGTGCTGGTCCTGATCGCGGTCGGCGGCCTGGTGTTCGAGTACCACACGGGCCCGAGCCACGACTGAGGTCCCCCGAACGCGAAGAGGGCCGCCACCCGTCCGGGTGGCGGCCCTCTTCGCGTTCGGGCTGCTTGCGGGGTGTCAGGCCGCGGCGGTGTTCTGGTACCGGTCCACGTACTCCTGCCCGGACAGCTCCAGGATCCGGTAGACGATCTCGTCGGTGACCGCGCGGAGCACCGGCAGCGAGTCCTGGAGACCCGCGTAGCGCTCGAAGCGCAGCGGCTCGCCGAACCGGATGGTCACCGGCCGGACCCGGGGCAGCCGCGCGTCCACCGGCTGCACCTCGTCGGTGCCGACGAGCCCCACCGGGACGACCGGCGCGCCGGACTCCAGGGCCAGGCGCGCCACGCCCGTGCGCCCGCGGTGCAGGCGGCCGTCCAGCGACCGCGTGCCCTCCGGGTAGATGGCGAACGCGCCGCCGGCGTCCAGCACGGCCCTGGCGGTGTCCAGGGAGGCCCTGGCGGCCCGGCCGGCCCCCCGGCGCACGGGGACGTGGCCGAGGGAGCCGAAGAAGTAGCGGGACAGGGCGCCCTTGACGCCCTTGCCGTCGAAGTACTCGGCCTTGGCGAGGAAGGAGACGCGGCGCGGGACCACCATGGGGATGACCACGCTGTCGATGAACGAGAGGTGGTTCGGCGCCAGGATCACGGGGCCGGTCGCGGGCAGGTTCTCCAGCCCCTCGACCGAGGGTCGGTAGACCAGGCGTGCCGTGGGCGCCACCACGCGCTTCATCACCGTGTAGAGCATGGTCCAAGCATGGACCCAGCCCCGTGCGGCGTGGTCGAAAGGTGTTCCGCGTCTCGGCCGCCCGCCGCGTGTCGAACACTCGTGCGCACCGTGTCGAACACTCAGGGGCACCGTGTCGAACACTCGGGTGCACCGAGTTCGCCACTCGGGCACGTTGCCGGGCGTCGAGATCCCGCCGTTCGGGGCCCGCGGGCCGGGGGGTGACGGGTCGTCCGCCGGCCGGCCCTAGCCCAGCGTCGCCTTCAGCTCCGTCGACCGGGCCGCCCACCGCCGCAGCAGGTCCGCCGCCGCGCCGGAGTCGATCGCCGCAGCGGCGCGCCCCAGCGCCGCCAGCAGGTCCGCCTCCAGGTCGCCGGACAGCCCGCCGTGCGCCGCGATCGCGCCGGCCGCGTTGAGCACCACCGCGTCGCGCACCGCGCCCGGCTTCCCACCCACCAGCTCGCGCACGACCTCGGCGTTCACCGAGGCGTCCCCGCCCCTGAGGTCCTCGGGCAGCGCCGGCGCGACACCCAGCCGCGACGGGTCGATCCGGTCCCGCCGCACCTCGCCGCCGTCGACCACCCAGACCGCGGTCGTGGTCGTGGTGGTGATCTCGTCCAGGCCGTCGTCGCCGCGCACGACCAGCGCGGTGTTGCCCCGGCGCGCCATGACGCCCGCGATCAGCGGCGCCGCGTTCTCCCGCGCGCACCCGATCAGGCCCACGCGGGGCTGCGCCGGGTTCGTCAGCGGTCCGAGCAGGTTGAACACCGTCGGGATGCCGATCTCCCGGCGGGGCGCGCCCGCGTACCGGAAGCCGGGGTGGAACACCGGCGCGAAGCAGAACCCGATGCCCAGCTCGGTCACGGTCCGCTGCACGCCGAGCGGCGGCAGGTCGATGGCCACGCCCAGCGCCTCCAGCACGTCCGCCGTCCCGCACTGGGACGACGCCGCGCGGTTGCCGTGCTTGACCACGGGCACCCCGGCGGAGGCGGCGACCAGCGTCGCCATCGTCGAGATGTTCACCGAGCCGGAGTGGTCACCGCCCGTGCCGACGATGTCCGCCGCCCGGCCGGGCACCTCGAACCGGCGGGCGTGGTGCAGCATCATCTTGGCGAGGCCGTCGACCTCCTCGGGCGTCTCGCCCTTCGCGCGCAGCGCCACCGCGAAGCCCGCCACCTGCGCCGGGGTCGCGGCCCCGGTCATGACCTGGTCCATCGCCCAGGACGTGTCCTCCTCGGACAGGTCGGCCCCGGCGAGGAGCTGGTTCAGCAGCAACGGCCAGGTGCGCTCCACGGTGGTCAACCGCGCACTGCCGGCAACGCCGTCGAGCGCAGCACCTCGGCCACGGTCTCGGCGGCCGCCAGCGGGTCGAGCGGGTGCACCAGCACCGCGTCCGCCTGCGACCACGTCGCCAGCCAGCGGTCGTCCTTGCGTCGGACCGCCACCACGATCGGGGGACAGTCCGTGATCTCGTCCTTGAGCTGGCGCGACAGCCCCATGCCGCCGGTCGGCTGCGCCTCGCCGTCGAGGATGGCGAGGTCGATCCCGCCGTTGTCCATCTCGTACAGGACGTCGGCCACCGCCCCCGCCTCGACGTACTCGACGCGGCCCAGGTCCGGCGCGGGACGGCGGCCCACCGCGGTGACGATCGTCTCACGCACCTCGGGGCGGTGGCTGAACACCAGGATCCGGGTCTTCTGCGTGCTCATCTGCGCGTCCTCCGGCGGGTCGGGTGCAGGTGGCTCAGATGCTATCCGGCTGACCCGCTGTGACCTGAAGCGCATCCCACCCGATCCAGTCGCCGCCCAGCCGCTGCGCCAGCCCCGCCATCCGGGCCCGCTCCTGGGCGCAGTGCAGCGCGTCCAGCCGCTGCACCCGCAGGGCGTGCACGCGCTCGCCCACGCGCAGCTCCCAGCCGTCCGGCGTGAGCAGCTCCCGGGCCCGTTCGACCTGGTCAGGGGGCAGTTCGAGGTGGTGGCGCAGCACTGCGGGCTCCTCGGCGCGCCACCCCGGCGACCGCGCCAGCGCCGCCGAGTCGGCCTCCGCGAGGTCGAACGCCTCGACGACCACCACCAGTCCCGGTGAATCGATCCGCAGGGCCGGTTCACCCCCGCCGCGCAGTCGGTCCCGCAACCGGCTCAACAACCCCATGACCGCTCCACCGCCCGTGTGACCCAGATGACCAGCGCACCCGCCCGGACCCGATGGGCGGGGCGAAAACCTGCAAGCAATAATGCGTCGTGTGACAACGGCAGCGCCCTCAATCGGCCAGCGCGTGCACTCGCTGAACCGCCCGAACATGGTCAGCGTCGGCACGATCGTGTGGCTGTCCAGTGAGCTCATGTTCTTCGCGGGGCTCTTCGCCATGTTCTTCACGGTGAAGGCCCAGAACGAGGGCCCGTGGCCCCCGGCGCCCACCCACCTGAACGTGCCCTACGCCCTGGTGTTCACCACCATCCTGGTGGCGTCGTCGTTCACCTGCCAGTGGGGCGTGTTCGCGGCCGAGCGGGGTGACGTCTTCGGCCTGCGCCGCTGGTACCTCCTGACGCTGATCATGGGCGCGATCTTCGTGGGCGGCCAGGCGTACGAGTACATGGAGCTGGTCGAGCACGGCACGACCATCCCGTCGTCCGCTTACGGCACGGTCTTCTACCTGACGACCGGCTTCCACGGCCTGCACGTGATCGGCGGTCTGATCGCGTTCGGCTACCTGCTGGTCCGCACGAAGCTGAGCAAGTTCACGCCGGCGCAGGCGACCTCCGCGATCGTCGTGTCGTACTACTGGCACTTCGTCGACGTCGTCTGGATCGGTCTGTTCGCCGTCATCTACATCGTGCCCTGACCAGCAAGAACCCCGAACTCACACCAGCAAGGGTTGCCGCACACATGACCACCAACACCACACGGGCCCGGAAGCGCGGCACCAAGCTGCGCCGGCGGATCTCGGGCCTGCTCGCGCTGGGCTTCGCGCTGTTGTCCGCGGGCTTCCTGTTCAGCGCCCTGGCGCCGCAGCCGCAGACCGCGCAGGCGCAGGACGACCCGGCGCAGGTGCGGCTGGGCGAGCAGCTCTACAACAACACCTGCATCAGCTGCCACGGCAAGAACCTCGACGGCGTCGAGGGCCGCGGCCCGAGCCTGATCGGCGTGGGCGAGGCGTCGGTGTACTTCCAGGTCTCCTCCGGCCGGATGCCGCTCGCGCGGCAGGAGGCCCAGGGCCTGCGCAAGCCCGCCAAGTTCACCCCCGAGCAGGTCGACGCGCTCGGCGCGTTCATCCAGTCCCGCGGCGGCGGCCCGGTGTCCCCCGAGGAGACCGGCGCCGACCTGCGCGGCGAGGACCCGGCCCGCGGTGGCGAGCTGTTCCGGCTGAACTGCGCGGCGTGCCACAACTTCACCGGTCGCGGCGGGGCGCTGTCGTCCGGCAAGTTCGCACCCGAGCTGGAGGGCGTCACCGAGGAGCAGATCTACACCGCGATGCTCTCGGGTCCGCAGAACATGCCGAAGTTCTCCGACCGGCAGCTCACGCCGGAGGAGAAGCAGGACGTCATCGCTTACATCAAGTCGGTGTCCGACGGGAACAACAACCCCGGCGGCGCCCCCCTCGGCGGCCTCGGGCCGGTATCGGAGGGTCTGATCGCGTTCATCGTGGGTATCGCCGCCCTGATCGGCGTGACCCTCTGGATCGGAGCCAAGGCATGAGCGGCGAGAAGCCGACCAACCTGCCCAGCGAGGCCGAGCTGGCCGCGATGAGCAGGGACGAGCTGGTCAAGCTCGGCACCACCATGGACGGCGTGGAGATCGTCCACTACGAGGAGCGGTGGCCGGTCAAGGGCACGCGCGCCGAGAAGCGCGCCGAGCGCCTGGTCGCCCTCTGGTTCCTGATCTCCGCGCTCGCCGGCATCGCCTTCCTGGTCGCCTTCATCTGGTGGCCGTGGAAGTACGAGACCCCGCGCACGGACGCGCACTTCCTGTACAGCCTGTACACGCCGATCATCGGCCTCACCCTGGGCCTGGCGGTCACGGCGCTGGGCGTGGGCGCGCTGCTCTACACGAAGAAGTTCATCCCCGAGGAGCTGTCCGTCCAGCAGCGCCACGACGGCGGCTCCACCGAGGTGGACAAGGCGACCGTGCTGGCCGAGCTGGCCGACGCGGGCGACCGCAGCACCATCGCCCGCCGGTCGCTCATCAAGCGCACCGCGGGCCTGGGCGCGGGCGTGTTCGGCATCGGCGTGGCGGCGCTGCCCCTGGGCAGCCTGATCCGCGACCCGTGGAAGGACAGCGACAACAAGGACTCGCTGTGGCACACCGGCTGGAAGTCGGAGAACGGCGAGAAGGTCTACCTGCGCAACTACACGGGTGACCCGCACGAGGTGCAGCTGGTCCGCCCCGAGGACCTGGACGCGGGCGGCTACATGACCGTCTTCCCGTTCCGGGAGAGCGAGCGCGAGGACGAGCACGCCCTCATCATCGCGACCAAGCGGGTGGACAACCCGGTCCTGCTGCTGCGCTTCCGCCCCGGTCAGGCGATCGTCAAGCGGGCCGGCCAGGAGGACTTCAACTACGGCGACCTGTACGCCTTCTCGAAGATCTGCACGCACCTGGGCTGCCCGGCGTCGCTGTACGAGCAGCAGACCGGTCTGCTGCTGTGCCCGTGCCACCAGTCGCAGTTCGACGTCTTCCACTACGGCAAGCCGCGCTTCGGCCCGGCGACCCGCGCCCTTCCTCAGCTTCCGATCACGGTGGACGAGGATGGATACTTGATTGCCCGCAGCGATTTCATCGAGGCTGTGGGTCCGGCGTTCTGGGAGCGTAAGTCATGAGCGGCATCACCACGCCGACCAAGCGGCAAGGGGCGGCCGGCCGGGTCGCGGGCGGTGCCGCGAAGTGGGCCGACGACCGGTTCCACATGGCCTCGGGCATGCGGAAGCAGCTGAACAAGGTCTTCCCGACCCACTGGTCGTTCCTGCTGGGCGAGATCGCCCTCTACAGCTTCATCATCCTGCTGCTGTCCGGCACGTACCTGGCGTTGTTCTTCGATCCCTCCATGGAGGAGATCATCTACGACGGGACGTTCCAGAACCTCCAGGGCATCCCGATGTCCCGCGCGTACGAGTCGACGCTGGAGATCTCGTTCGACGTGCGCGGCGGCCTGTTCGTGCGGCAGGTCCACCACTGGGCGGCGCTGCTGTTCATGGGCGCGATCGTCGTCCACATGTTCCGGATCTTCTTCACGGGCGCGTTCCGCCGCCCGCGCGAGATCAACTGGGTCATCGGCATCGTGCTGTTCATGCTCGGCGCGATCGAGGGCTTCCTCGGCTACTCGCTGCCCGACGACCTGCTGTCCGGCACCGGCCTGCGGGTGATGGCGGCGCTGCTGCTGTCGATCCCGGTCATCGGCACCTGGCTGAACTGGCTGGCCTTCGGCGGCGAGTTCCCGGGCACCGAGATCATCCCGCGGTTCTACACGCTGCACATCCTGGTCATCCCGGCCATCATCCTGGCGCTGGTGGCGGCGCACCTGGCGCTGGTCTGGTACCAGAAGCACACGCAGTTCCCGGGCGTGGGCCGCAAGGAGACCAACGTCGTCGGCGTGCGCATCATGCCGGTGTTCGCGGCCAAGGGCGGTGGCTTCTTCGCCATCGTCGTGGGCGTCACGGCGATCATGGGCGGCGTGTTCCAGATCAACCCGATCTGGAACCTCGGTCCGTACAACGCCGCGCAGATCTCGGCCGGTTCGCAGCCCGACTGGTACATGGGCTGGACCGACGGCCTGGTCCGCATCTGGCCCGCGTGGGAGCTCTACCTGGGCAACTACACGGTGCCGGAGCCGTTCCTGCCGTTCATGCTGGGCCTGCCGCTGCTGACCGGCATCGCGGCGGCCTACCCGTGGATCGAGCGGAAGCTGACCAAGGACTACGCGCACCACAACCTGCTCCAGCGCCCGCGCGACGTGCCGGTCCGGACCTCGCTCGGCGCCATGGCGATCACGTACTTCATGGTGCTGCTGGTCATGGGCGCGAACGACATCTTCGCGTACAAGTTCGACGTCTCGTTGAACGCGACGACGTGGATGGGCCGCATCGGGCTGCTGCTCCTGCCGCCGCTGGCGTACTTCCTCACCTACCGGCTCTGCATCGGTCTCCAGCGGGCCGACCGCGAGGTGCTGGAGCACGGCGTGGAGACCGGCATCATCAAGCGCCTGCCGCACGGTGAGTTCATCGAGGTCCACCAGCCGCTGGGCCCGGTGGACGGCCACGGCCACCCGCTGCCGCTGGAGTACCAGGCCGCGCCGGTGCCGAAGAAGATGAACAAGCTGGGGTCGGCCGGGCACCCGGTGCCGGGCAGCTTCCTGACCCCGGACGCGCCGGAGGAGACCGCGGCGCTGGCCCGTGCGCGGGCCGAGCGGGGCGTCTCCTCGAACGACGCGCTGAGCGGCGAGAACAAGGCCGCGGGCGAACTGGCCGGCAAGCCGGCCCAGCCCGAGGACTGACCACGCACCACCGAGGGCCCGGCGCCCCCCTCACCCAGGGGGCCGCCGGGCCCTAGGTCAACCCACCGCGAGTCGTACGCCCAGGCCCACCGTGTCGTACGTTCAGGACCCCCGAGTTCAACATTCAGGTCGCTCCGTGCCTGGTCAGCGGTTACTCGCCGGTAACCGCGGCGCGGGTCTGAATGTTGAACTCGGGGGTCCTGAGTGTTCGACACGGTGGTCGTGAACGTACGACTCGCGCGGTCTGGGCGTACGACTCGCGCGGGCTGAACGTGTAACTCGGGGGGTCTGGACGTACGACACGCGGGGTCTGGGCGTACGACTCGCGATTGGTCAGGCGTCTTCCAGGCCGATGGAGAAGGCGGCGTCGGTGTCGCGGCGCGAGTACGAGCGGAACGAGATGTGGGTGTCCGTGTTCAGCACGCCGGGCACCTTGGAGATGCGGCCGGGCACCAGGTCGGCCAGGTCCTCGTGCCGGGCCACCTTGACCAGGGCGATCAGGTCGACGTCACCCGCGCACGAGTAGACCTCGGTGACGCCCTCGATGTCGGCGATCGCCTGCGCCGCGTCCGGGATGGTGTCGGCGGCGGCCTGGATCAGCACGATCGCGGTGATCACAGCGGTCCTCCTCGGTCGGGGGTCTCGACCGTCCACATGCTAGTGGCCCGCGTCCCGGTACTGGTCGCGACCGGCGTCGGCGAGGGTGACCCAGCCGCGCCACGAGCCGGCGGCGCCCGCCGGCGAGGCCCACGGGGTGTCGCAGCGCACCAGGCGCGTGCCGGGGCGGTCCAGCCAGCGCAGCACCACGCCCACCTCCTCGGCCGGCGCCCCGAGCAGGGGCCCGGCGCCCGGCACCACGGTCTCCGCCCCGGCCACCAGGGCGTCCACCACCGGCATCGGCCGCACGCCGCGCCGCGCCACCCCGGCCGAGGCCAGCCGCCCGTGCCGGACGACGGCGAACTCCCAGCCGCCCGAGCCGTCGGGCCGGGCGGCCACCAGCTCGGGCAGGGCGGCGAGGCCGGCCAGGCGCTGCGCCCGGTCCAGCGCCCGCACCAGGGACGACACCCGGTCGCGGCGCTGGGCGGCGTCCTCGAAGCGGTGCGCCTCGGCCAGGGCGTCCAGCTGGGCCGCCAGGACGGCCAGGGGCTCCGTGTCGACGCCCGCGACGAGCCGGCGGAACGCGTCGGCGGCCGGGCCGTACCCGGTCACCGACTGCCGGCCCGCGCACGGCGCCTTGCAGCGGCCCAGCTCGTAGAGCGCGCACGGCGTGCCCGACGGGTTGCGCGCCGGGATGCGCTGGGCGCACGCCCGCAGCGGCACGGCCTCCAGCAGGACCTCCGCGGTCGCCTCGGCCAGTCGACGCGACCGGAACGGGCCGAACGCGCCGTCGCGCGGCGCGCGGACCGCGGACAGGCGCGGGAACGCCTCGTCGGTCAGCACGAGCCACCACACGCCCTTGGAGTTCTTGGAGCGCCGGTTGTAGGCGGGCTTGTGCGCGGTGATGAGCCGCAGCTCCCGCACCTCGGCCTCCAGCGGGTGGGCGCACTCGACCGTGTCCACCCGCGTGGCCAGCGCGACCATCTCCCGCAGCCGCTTGCGGCCCTCACTGGCGGTGAAGTACTGCCGAACGCGTCTTCGCAGGTCGGAGGCCGTGCCGATGTACAGCACCTCCTCCGACGGGCCCCGGAACAGGTACACGCCCGGGGTCGAGGGCAGGTCCGTGGCCAGGGTGCGCTTGCGCCGCTGCGCCGCGGTCACCTCGGGCAGGTAGGCGAGCAGCTCCTCCAGCGAGTGGACGCCCACCGAGCCCACCCGCTCCAGCAGGCGGTGCAGCACCTCGACGGTGGCGCGGGCGTCGGTGAGCGCCCGGTGGTTCGGCTGCTCGGCCACGCCGAACAGCGCGGCCAGCGCCGACAGCCGGCAGCTGGGCGCCTCGTCGCGGGTCAGCACGCGGCGGGCCAGGCGCACCGTGCAGACCACGGTGGCCTTGGGCCAGGCGTAGCCGTGGCGCTCGCAGGCGGCCTTCATGAAGCCCACGTCGAAGCCCGAGTTGTGGGCGACCAGCACCGCGCCGGCGGCGAACTCCAGGAACGCGGGCAGCACGGTGGTCAGCCGCGGCGCACCGGTGACCATCAGCTGCGTGATCCCGGTCAGGGCGCTGACCTGCGGCGGGATGCCCCGCTCGGGGTCGACCAGGGTGGCGAACTCCCCGATCACCCGCCCGCCGCGCACCTTGACCGCGCCGATCTCGGTGATCGCGTCCTCGCCCGCCCGACCACCCGTGGTCTCCAGGTCGAACACGACGAACGTGATCTCGCGGAGCGGGGTGCCCAGTTCGTCGAACGTGAGTTGACTGGTCATCAGCTCGGCACGGTAGCCGCCACCACCGACAACCGGGGGAACGGGGCGGGGGAGGAGGGGGAATCACGGGTGGTGGCGTGCGGGGGCGGCCGGTGTCGGGGACTCCCCGATCGTGGGAGCCGACCGGCGGTGGATCGGTACTGGGAGTCAAGGGTGATCCCTCGTGTTACCGGATCGGTGAATGGGTGGGGTGGGCCGTAGCCTGTACGGGTGCAAGACCCGACCGCGCCCCTGGACGAGCCGGAGACCGGTGACCCGGCCGAGCCCGTCGAGTCCACTGTGGACTGGAGTGCGCTGCCCGAACCGCTGCGCGCGCGGCTGTCGGAGCTGAGCGCCGACGCCCTGGGCGGGCTGGCGAAGGTCGACGTCCCGCAGTCGCTGCGGGCGGTGGCGCGGTTCGCGCCCACCAAGCGCGCCCGGCTCGGCAGCGGGGCGCTCATCGCCGGGCTGCGGTCGTCGGCGAACTTCCGCGCGGCCGTGGTGGAGTGGCTCCAGCGCAACCGGCCGGCCTCGCTGGAGGTCACCTCGCCGGACCCGGTGGCGGCGGGCGCGGCGGCGGTGCTCCAGGGCGAGGAGGTCGCGCACCACTTCGTCGAGCTGGTCGCCCGGCGCGGGGCGGACGCGGCGCTGCGGGCCGAGCGGGACGCCGCCGCGCAGCGCGTCGAGCGCCTGGAGCACGAGCTGGAGCGGCTGCGGACCGAGCGGGCCGAGCTGGACGGCGCGGTGGACCAGGTCCGCCAGGGCGCCGACGTCGAGCTGGAGCGGTTGCGCAAGCGCTTGCGGGAACAGGGCGTGCGGCTGCGCGAGGCCAAGGACCGGGCCGAGTCGGCGGCGGTCGAGGTGGAGCGGGTGCGCGCGGAGGCCGGGGCCGAGGTGCGCAGGCTGTCCGCCGAGCGCGACCGGGAGCGCGAGCGCGCCGAGACCGAGCGCGCCAAGGCGCAGCGGGCCGTGGCCGACGCCGAGGTGGCGCGCCAGTCCGCCAAGGAGGCGCGCCAGGCCGACGAGGTGCGCCTGGCGCTGCTGGTGGACACCCTGGACGGCGCGGTGAACGGCCTGCGCCGCGAACTGGCCCTGGGCGGTGCGGGACCGCGCCCGGCGGACCTCGTCCGGGGCGCCAGCGCGGCGCAGGGCGTGGTCGGCCGGGTGGAGGACCCGGCGGCGCTGGACCGGCTGCTCGCGCTGCCCGCGGTCCACCTCATCGTCGACGGCTACAACGTGACCAAGACGGGCTACCCGGAGCTGTCGCTGTCCGACCAGCGCGACCGCCTGGTGCACCAGCTGGCCGTGCTGGGGGCGCGCACCGGCGCGGAGGTGACGCTGGTGTTCGACGGCGCGGGCGTGGTGGCCGTGCCGGCGGCCGCGCCGCGCGGGGTGCGGGTGCTGTTCAGCGATCCCGGTGTGCTGGCCGACGACGTGATCCGGGCGCTGGTGACCGCCGAGCCGGAGGGCCGTCCGGTGGTCGTGGTCACCTCCGACCGGGCCGTCGCGGACTCCGTCCGGCGGCGGGGCGCCCACCCGGTGCCCTCCGCGGTGCTCCTGGCGCGTCTGGTCCGGGTATGACACAGATCGTGTTTTTAACACCACCGGGGGTCACACTAAGAGGTCAGAGGGCGGCAATTTGCGACCGGACGTGAACTCTTGCCGTTTTACACCCCCCGCTAGTGGACGACTGGACTCACTTTTCGTAACCTAGCCGAGACCTCGTGGCAGACCGCCGACCATCCTGGACGGTGGCGCGAGTTCACCGCCGCATCGGCCTGTCGGGGAGCCGTGCCGGAAACGTGGAGCTGAGCTGTCGGGCACGCGCACGTGCCCGGACCGGTAGGCGGTTCATCACGAAGGAGACACACGCGACTGTGGCGTCGCAACGACTCAAGCGCGGACTGCGCGGGGCGATGGCGGCCACGGCGGTGGCCGCTGCGGCGGTGGGCGCTCTGCCCGTACCGGCCGGAGCTCAGCCGAACACCCCAGCGAACGCCTCCGAGGCGCTGAAGAAGTACAACGAGCTGGCCGAGCAGGCCACGAAGCTCAACGAGGAGCTGTTGCGCGCCGAGGAGCAGCGCGACCTCAACCAGGGCAAGCTCGACCAGGCCAACCAGGACCTGGCCCAGGCCACCGACGAGGGTGCGCGGGCCAAGGCCGCGGAGGAGGAGTTCCGCGGCCAGGTCGACAAGCTGACCGAGGCGTCCTTCGAGGGCGCGCGGTTCAGCCAGCTGTCGGCGCTGCTGGTCGCGGAGTCCCAGCAGGACTTCCTCAACCGCATGTCCGCGCTGGGCGTGCTGGCCTCCGACAACGAGGAGGCGCTCAGCAGGCTCTCCGGCGCCGTCGACGCCGCCGAGAACGCCCGCGAGGAAGCCTCCCAGGCCCAGACCGACGCGCAGGCCGCGACCGACGAGGCGATCCGCATCGCCGACGAGATCAAGGCGCGCAAGAACGACCTGGACAAGCAGAAGTCCGAGGTCAAGGTCCAGCTCGACCGGCTGACCGCGCAGGAGCGCACCACGCTCCAGTCGGTGGGCAGCGTGCCGAACGTGACCGTGCCCGCGGGCTCGGCGGGCGCCGCCCTCCAGTTCGCCCTCCAGCAAATCGGCGACATGTACCAGTACGGCGCGACCGGCCCCAGCGTGTGGGACTGCTCCGGCCTGACCATGAAGTCCTACGCTGCGGCGGGCGTCAGCATCCCGCGCACGAGCCAGGGCCAGGCGGGCGCGGGCCGCGCGGTCAGCCGCGCCGAGGTCCGCGCCGGCGACCTGATCATCTACAACGGCGGCATGCACGTCGGCATGGCGGTGGACAACGCCAACGTCGTGCACGCCTCCACCGACGGCGTGCCGGTGAAGGTCGTGCCGCTGAACAACCCCGGCCAGATCTACGCGATGCGCCGCATCGCGGGCTGACAGACGGGTCCGGCGGGGCCATCCTGGACGTCGATGGTCCCGCCGACACCTCCTCCCGGCCCATGAGCCGCTACCGGACGCCGCTGGCCCTGCTCGTCGTCCTGACCTTCCTGGGCGGGCTGACCGCGGCCGCGGTGCCGGACGAGCCCGAGACCGCGCCCGCGCGCGCGGCGGAGGTCCGGTCGCTGCTCGACCGGCGGGCCGCGGCGCTGCTGGCCCGCGACGAGGCGGCGTTCACCGCCGACCTCGACCCCCTGGCCGACGCCGGGTTCCGGCAGCGGCAGCGCGACCTGTTCCACAACCTCGCCGCCGTGCCGCTGGCCGAGTGGGGGTACCGGCTGGGGGACGACGGCACGGACCTGTCCTCGCCGACCCCGCCCGCCGAACCGACCCCGCCCGCCGAACCGACCCCGCCCGCCGACGAGGCGTGGGCGCCGGGCGTGCGGCTGTCCTACCGGCTGCGCGGCGTGGACGTCGAGCCCAGCGACCAGGGCATGGCCTACCTGTTCACCCGCCGCGGCGACCGCTGGTACCTCAACTCCGACACCGCGCTGGAACCGCTGGGCAGGCGCACCTGGCGCGGGCCGTGGGACTTCGGGCCCTGCGTGGTGCACCGCGGGCCGGGCGGGTTCGTGCTCAGCCATCCCGGCGGCGAGGTGCTGGCGCGGCGGGCGCTGGCCGAGCTGGACGGCGCGGTGCGCGCGGTCACCGAGGTGTGGGGGCAGGCGTGGGCGCGGCAGGTGGCCGTGCTGGTGCCCTCCGGCGTCGAGGAGATGCGCGCGCTGGTCGGACCCGGGTTCGCCACCGGGGCGATCGCGGGCGTCGCGGTGGCCGACCGGGTGGACCCCGCCACGCGCACCGCGCGCGGCCAGCGGGTCGTGCTCAACCCGGACAGCGCGGGCGCGCTGTCGCCGATCGCGCTGCGGGTGCTGCTGCGGCACGAGATCACCCACGTCGCGGTGCGCGGCGAGACCGTGGACGGCGCGCCGATGTGGCTGCTGGAGGGGTTCGCGGACTACGTGGGCTACCGGAACAGCGACGTGCCACCGAAGCGGGCCGCGCCGCTGCTGGCCGCCGCGGTGCGGGAGGCGCCGCCGACCGGGCTGCCCCGGGACGAGGACTTCCGCGGGCCCGACCTGGAGCTGGCCTACCAGCAGGCGTGGTCGCTCACCGCGTACCTGGCGTCGGTGCTGGGCGAGCCGGGCCTGGTGGAGCTGTACCGGCGGCTGGCGCGGGCGCGGGCGTCCGAGGTGGACGACCTGCTGCCGGAGCTGACCGGCTGGGGCGTCGCGGAGCTGGTCGAGGGCTGGCGCGGGTACCTGGCGGCGACGTTCCCGTAACGTGTGCGCGTGCGTCGGACCCTCCTGGTGACCAATGACTTCCCGCCCCGGCCCGGTGGCATCCAGTCCTACCTGCACGCCCTGGCGGTGCGGCTGCCGGACCTGGTGGTGTACGCGCCGTCGTGGAGCTCGCCCGCCGGCTCGCACCCGGAGTTCGACGCGGCGCAGCCGTTCCCGGTGGTGCGGCACCCCGGGACGCTGATGCTGCCCACGCCCGACGTGGTGCGGCGGGCGGCGGACGTCCTGCGCGGCGAGCGCTGCGACGCCGTGTGGTTCGGGGCGGCGGCGCCCCTGGCGCTGACGGCGCCGTGGCTGCGGTCGGCGGGCGCGGAGCGGGTGGTGGCGTCCACGCACGGGCACGAGGTGGGCTGGTCGATGCTGCCGGGCGCGCGGCAGGCGCTGGGCCGGATCGGGTCCGGTGTGGACGTGGTCACGTTCGTGAGCCGGTACACGCGCTCCCGGTTCGCCGCGGCGTTCGGGCCGATGGCGGCGCTGGAGCACCTGCCGTCCGGTGTGGACACCTCGGTCTACCGGCCGGACCCGGCGGCGGGGGCCGAGATCCGCGCCCGCCACGGCCTCGGTGACCGGCCGGTGGTGGTGTGCGTGTCCCGGCTGGTGCCGCGCAAGGGGCAGGACGTGCTGGTCCGGGCGCTGCCGGAGATCCGCCGCCGGGTGCCGGGCGCGGCGCTGCTGGTGGTCGGCGGCGGGCCGTACCGGGCGAGGCTGGAGCGGCTGGCGGTGTCGGAGGGGGTCGCGGAGCACGTCGTGCTGACCGGCTCGGTGCCGTGGGAGGAGCTGCCCGCGCACTACAACGCGGGTGACGTGTTCGCCATGCCGTGCCGGACGCGGGGCCGCGGCCTGGACGTCGAGGGGCTGGGCATCGTGTACCTGGAGGCGTCGGCGAGCGGGCTGCCCGTGGTGGCGGGCCGGTCGGGCGGCGCGCCGGAGACGGTGCTGGACGGCGTGACCGGGCGCGTGGTGGACGGTCGCGGGGTGGCGGAGGTGGCCGGGGCGGTGGCCGACCTGCTGGCCGACCCCGGTACCGCGGCGAAGATGGGCGAGGCCGGCCGCGAGTGGGTCACCCGGAACTGGCGGTGGGACGCCCTGGCGGACCGGCTGGCCGGCCTGATCAACGGCTGAGCCGGGTCGCCTGCCTCCCCCGGAGTGGGCCGCGGCCGCACCACGAGGTGCGGGCGCACCCACCGCCGCCTACGTTGGCAGCAACCCATCCCCGCGCACCCTGGGAGGACCACCGATGAGCCCGGAGACGCCGTCGAACGACGCGGCCGACCAGCTCCGCCCCGCCGTGCCCGAAGCGGAGGACGCCGACCTGGACGAGGAGGCCGCCGTCGGTCACGACGCCACCCCCGCCGACGTCCTGGAAGCCGACCCGGCGGACGTGGCCGACCAGCTCCGCGCCGTTCCCCTGACCGAGGACCCCGCGGACCCGAACAACTCCTGACCCCGCGAGTCGAACGTTCAGGACGACCGTGTCGAACGCTCGTGACCCCCGAGTTCCACGTTCACGCACCCCGCGAGACGACGCGAACGTGGAACTCGGGGGTCCTGAGCGTTCGACACGGTGGTCCCGGGTGTTCGACTCGCGCGGTCAGGGGGGTAGGTGGGCGGCGTGGTCGGTCTCGGCGGCGGCGGCCAGGTCGTCGCCCAGCGCCCGGTGCACGGCGGCCAGCTCGGTGCGCGCCGCCCGTTCCAGCAGGCGGAAGCCCAGGCGGGCGGTGAGGGTCACGGCCTGCTCGGCCGGCGCCCGCGCCTCCGCCGGTTCGCCGAGCAGCCGCCGCACGCCGGCCAGGCCCACCAGCGCCCGCGCCTCGCCCGGCGGGTAGCCGATCCGGCGTGCCTTGGTCAGCGCCTGCTGGAACTGCCCGTCCGCCGCGCGCAGCGAACCCAGGCCCCGGTTCGCCGACGCCATCACCACCAGCACGTTCGTGGTGATCCGCTGGTCACCGCCCTCGCGCAGCTCGCCCAGCGCCCGGTCCGCCAGGTCCAGCGCCTCCGCGTGCTCGCCCAGGTCCAGCCGGACCGAGGCGGTGACCTCCAGCGCCCTGGCCGCCGCCTCCCGGAACCCGGCCTCGGTCGCCAACCGCACCGCGTCGGCCAGGCGCGACAGCGCGCGCTGCGGTTCACCCATCGACTGCGCCGCCACGCCCAGCAGCGTCAGCGCCGTGATCTCGCTGCCGCGCAACCCGTGCTCCACGCTGACCGCCAGCGCCTCGCCCAGCAGGTCCACGGCCTCGGCCAGCTCGCCGGTCTCGACGGCCAGCACCCCCAACCCGGTGAGCACCCCCGTCTCGCCGGAGCGCGGCCCGCCCGCCTCGCGCTTGAGCGCCAGGCACGTCTCCAGGTCGTTGCGCGCCGCCGCCAGGTCGCCCGACTCCAGCCGCACCAGGCCGAGGTTCCCGCGCACCCCCGCCTCCGAGGCCAGGTCGCCGGTCACCCGGTGCAGCTCCACGGCCCGCGTGTAGTGCGCGATCGACTTGGCGAAGTCGCCCACCCGCCAGTGCAGCGTGCCCAGGTTCTGGTGCATCGCCGCCTCGGCCGCCACGTCCCGCTGCTCGTGCGCGGCGTCCATCCCGTACTGCGCGGTCAGCAGCCATTCGGTCACGTGCTTGCCGATCCACAGGTACCCGCGCAGCCCGTCGGCCAGCCGCCACGACACCGCCGCCGGCCCGTGCTCGGCCGCCGACCGGATCGCCGCGGCCAGGTTCGCCCGCTCCGCGTCCAGCCACGCCCGTGCCCGCGCCGCCGTGTCCACCCCAACCGGGTCCACTCCCGTCGGCGGCGCGCCAGTGGGGTTCACCCCGGTCGGGTCCACCCCCGCCGACGGCAGCCGCATCAGGTCCGGGTACAGCAGGTCGGCGCAGTGGTCCACCGCCCGCACGTAGAACTCCAGCAGCCGCAGGCGCGCGGCCGCCACGTCCCCCTCGACCGAGGCGGCGAACCGGGCCGGCGAGTCGTGGAACGAGTACCGGCCGCCCACCGACCGCACCAGCCGCGCCTCGGCCAGCCGGTCGAGCAGCGAGGCCGCCACGTCGACCGGCACGTCCGCGACGCTCGCCGCCGCCTCCGGCGTGAAGTCCGGTCCCGGCACCACGCCCAGCAGCCCGAACAGCCGCCGCGCCGCCGGCGGCAGGGCGTCGTGGGCCAGGTGCAGGGGGTCCCGGTCGGCCAACCGCTCCAGGTAGCGCGCCACCGACCCGCCGCCGACCGACGCCGCCGCCACGGCCAGCGCCAGCGGCAGGTGCCCGCACCGCCGCGCCAGCTCCTCCGCCGCCGGCCCGGACCGCCCCAGCACGGCCAGCGACTCGGCGGGCTCCAGCACGTCCAGCCCGACCCGGCGGGCGCCGTCGACGGCGATCAGGCCGCGCAGGTCGTCCCGGCTGGTCACCAGCACCGGGCAGCTCGCCGCCCCCGGCAGCAGCGGCCGGACCTGGTCCGGCGCGGCCGCGTTGTCCAGCACCAGCAGCATCCGCCGCCCGGCCAGCAGCGACCGGAACAGCGTGCTCTGCTCGTCGGGGTCGACCGGGATCTGCTCCGGAGGCACGCCCAGCGCCCGCAGGAACCGGGTCAGCACCTCGACCACCGGCGTCGGCGGCCCCGCCGCGTACCCGCGCAGGTCCACGTACAGCCGCCCGTCCGGGAACCGGTCCCGCAGCCGGTGCGCCACGTGCACCGCCAGCGCCGTCTTGCCCACGCCCGCCACCCCGGAGACCACCACGATCGGCACGGCGGTGCGCGCCCCGTCCGGCGCGACCAGCCGGGAGATCCGCTCCACCGGCTCGGCGCGCCCCACGAACCCGGGCACCTCGGGCGGCAGCTGGTCCGGCACGTCCGGCGCCACCCGCCCGGCGGGGGCGGCCAGGCTCGGGTCGCCCACCAGGATCGCCTGGTGCAGCTCGCGCAGCGCCGTGCCCGGCTCGACGCCCAGCTGCTCGTCGAGGACCCGGTCGACCAGCCGGAACGCCTCCAGCGCCTCGGCCTGCCTGCTGCCCCGGTACAGCGCGATCATCAGCTGCGCCCAGAACCGCTCGCACAGCGGGTGGTCCGCGGTCAGCGCCCGCAGCACCGGGACCACGCGCTCGTGGTTGCCCAGCGCCAGCTCGACGTCGATGCGCTCCTCCTGCGCCACCAGCAGCCGCTCGGCCAGCCGGGGCACCTCGTCGTCGCGCAGCGCGTCGGAGGGCACGTCCACCAGCGCCGGACCGCGCCACAGGCCCAGCGCCTCGGCGTAGAGGTCGGCCGCCTCGGTCAGCCGCCCGGACCGCGCGGCCTGCCGCGCCCGGCTCGCGGTGGCGGTGAACCGGTGCACGTCCACCCGCTCGGGCGGCACGACCAACCGGTAGCCGTCGGAGGTGGTCCGGATCAGCGAGGGGTCGCCGAGCAGCTGCCGCAGCCGCATGACGTAGGTCTGGAGGGTGCCGCGCGTGCGCGCCGGCGGGTCCTCGCCCCAGAGGAACGCCACCAGTTCGCCAATTGAGACGACGCGGCCCGCGCGGAGGGCCAGCGCACCCAGCAGCGCGCGGTGCTTCCCGGCCCGCACGGGCACCGGCTCACCCTGTATGCGCACTTCAAGCGGGCCGAGAAGACCGAACCACGGCCCAGACCCCATCCGCTCGCGTCCCCTCGTCGTACCTCGCCGGGTACAGCCTAGGGCGAGCGCTGACGGCACGAGTCATCGCCGCGTCAGCGATACGACAGCGCGCTACGGCAATCTTTTGAACGTCCCGGTTGGGGGACCGGGACGTTCAACTCATCGGGTCCGCGTCAGCGGATACGCGATCACTGGGGGTCGGGTGGCCCGCACCGGAAGGTGCGGGCCA
>NZ_JBHSQO010000012.1:60852-148305 GCF_042658445.1 Saccharothrix lopnurensis
CTCCCCACCCGTCTGTATTTTTGGCCGCTGCTTCGCAGGCGGCGGCTCGGCCGCCTGGAAGTCGGCCGCTCGCGCCTGGTTTTCCGGCGATCGAAGGGCGTGATCACCGGAAAACCAGGCGCGAGCGGCCGACGCGGCCTCGCGTGGGGGGTGGGACCCTGCGTGAGGGAGTGGCGTGGGACCGGTGTGCGGCTCGGGTGGGGCGGGTCAGGGCGTGTAGATCGCCTCGATGTCCTGCTTGTAGGTGGTGGCGACCACGGAGCGGCGCAGCTTCAGGCTCGGCGTCATCTCGCCGCCGGCCTCGGTGAAGTCCACCGGCAGGATGCGGAACTTCTTGATCGCCTCCGCCTTGGACACCGCCGCGTTGGCCTCGTCGACGGCCGCCTGGACCTGGCCCCTGAGCGTCGCGTCGTCCAGCAGGTCCGCCACGGTGGCCGACGCCGGCTTGCCGTTCTGCTCCTTCCACGTCGGGAAGAACTCGGGGTCGATGGTGATCAGCGCCCCGATGAACGGCTGCGCGTCCCCGACGACCATGCACTGGCTGATCAGCGGGTGCGCCCGGAGCCGGTCCTCCAGCACGGCGGGGGAGACGTTCTTGCCGCCGGCGGTGACGATGATCTCCTTCTTGCGGCCGGTGATCCGCAGGAACCCGTCGTCGTCGAGCTTGCCCAGGTCACCGCTGTGGAACCAGCCGTCCTCCAGGGCCTCGGCCGTCGCGCTCGCGTTGTTCCAGTAGCTGCGGAACACGACCTCGCCCTTGATCAGGATCTCGCCGTCCTCGGCGATGCGCACCGAGGTGCCCCCCACCGGGCGGCCGACCGTGCCCACCCGGAACGCCGCCTCGGTGTTGACGCACGCCGCCGCGCTGGTCTCGGTCAGGCCGTAGCCCTCCAGCACCGGCACGCCGACGCCGCGGAAGAAGTGCGCCAGCCGCTCGCCCAGCGGCGCGCCGCCGGACACCGCCGCCAGGCACCGCCCGCCCAGCGCCGCCTGGAGCTTGCTGTAGACCAGCTTCGAGAACACCGCGTGCTTGACCTTCAGGCCCAGGCCCGCGCCGCCGCCGTCCTGCGCCTGGCTGTAGGCCACCGCGGTCGCCTCGGCGGCGTCGAAGATCTTGCCCTTGCCGCCGGCGTGCGCCTTCTGCTTCGCGCCGTTGTAGACCTTCTCGAACACGCGCGGCACGGCCACCACGAACGTGGGCCGGAACGACTGGAGGTCCGCCACCAGGTTCGTCACGTCCGGCGTGTGCCCCAGCGTGACCCGGGCGTAGACGCTGGTCAGCGCGATGGCGCGGGCCAGGATGTGGGCCAGGGGCAGGAACAGCAGCAGCGAGTTGCCCGCCTGCATCAGCCGCGGGAACGCGGTGATGTCCGCGCGGATCTCCGACAGCAGGTTGCGGTGGGTCAGCTCGCAGCCCTTGGGCCGGCCGGTGGTGCCGGAGGTGTAGACGATGGTCGCGGTGTCGTCCGCGCCGACGCCCTTGCGGCGGGTGTGCACGTCCTCGTCGGTCATCGACGCGCCCAGCGCGGTCAGCTCGTCGACCGCGCCGCCCGCGTCACCGGTCGGGCCCTCGACCTGCCACACGTGGTCGAGCTCGGGCAGGTTCCCGGAGGCGGCCTCCACCAGCGCGCGGTGCGCCGGGCCCTCCACGACCACGGCCTTGGCCGAGGAGTCGGACAGGATCCACTCGACCTGCTCGGCCGAGGAGGTCTCGTAGATGGGCACCACGACGGCGCCCGCGTGCCAGATGGCCAGGTCGAGGAGGGTCCACTCGTAGCGGGTCTTCGACATCAGGCCGACCCGGTCACCGGGTTGGAGCCCCGCCGCGATGAGCCCCTTGGCCACGGCGAGGACCTGGGCGGCGAAGTCGCGGGCGGTGAGGTCCACCCACGTGCCGTCGACCCGGCGGCGGAAGCTGACGGCGTTGCCGAAGCGCTCCGCGTTCGCCCACACCATGTCGGTGAGGTTCTCCTCGGCAGCCACAGTGGCTGTGGCGGGGACGCTGAACTCACGCACGTCAACCTCCGGACGTTGGTTGTTACCGGTGGGGAAACCTAGCCTGTGATTCCGGCGATACACCAGGCCGGGCGGTGGTTCCGTGACCGTGTCGTGGCACTCTTCCTCCCCGTGCCCAGCGTTGACGTCGTGGACGAGACCTTCCTGGCGGTGCCCCCCACCGTGATCGCCGCCGCCTTCGCGGAGCCGGCGGCGTGGCGCGCGTTCTGGCCGGACCTCTCCCTCGACGTCTACGCCGACCGGGGCGCGCAGGGGTTGCGCTGGACGGTCGACGGCGCGCTGGTCGGCACGATGGAGGTGTGGCTGGAGCCGGTGCTGGACGGCACCCTGCTGCACTACTTCCTGCGCGCGGACCTGCCGGGCGACCCGCCGGCCCGGCGCGTGCGGCGGGAGGTCCGGCGGCGCCAGTTGGCCGCCAAGGAGGTCTCGCTGGGCCTGAAGACGACCCTGGAGGCCGGTCGGCCGCCGGGCGTCGCGCCGGCCCTGCCGTAGATTCCTCACCCGTGCGGGTTCACGTCGTCTCCGATGTCCACGGCAACGCGGAGGCCCTCGCCCGCGCGGGTGACGGCGCCGACGCCCTGGTCGTGCTGGGTGACCTGGTCGACTTCGTCGACTACCACGACCACGGCCGGGGCATCCTGGGCCGGGTCTTCGGCCGGGAGAAGGTCGAGGTGTTCGCCCGGCTGCGGCGCGGGCACGTCGGCGCGGAGACCGTCCGCTACATGCGGTCGCTGTGGGAGGGCCTGGACAACGCCGCCGAGGTGGTCCGGGAAGCGGTGGTGGAGCAGTACACCGAGCTGTTCGCGGCGATGAGCGCGCCCACCTACGCCACGCCCGGCAACGTCGACGACCCGACCCTGTGGCCGCTGTTCGCCCGCGACGGCGTGCGCGTGCTCGACGGGGAGGCGGTCGAGATCGGCGGCCTGCGGTTCGGCTTCGCGGGCGGCGCCCTGCTCGACCGGGGGTTCGTGCCGAACCGGCGCGGTCCGTGGCGGCCCTACCTGCGCACCGAGGAGGAGTTCGGCGCGGCGCTGGCGAACCTGGGCGAGGTGGACGTGCTGTGCACCCACGTGCCGCCGGCGGTGCCCGAGCTGACCTACGACGTGGTCGCCCGCAGGCCCGAGCGCGGTTCCACCTCGCTGGTGGAGCTGATCGGCCGCGCGCGGCCCCGGTGGTCGCTGTTCGGGCACGTCCACCAGCCGCTGGCCAGGCGGGTGCGGCTGGGCTGGACGGAGTGCGTCAACGTCGGCCACTTCCAGCGCACCGGCACGCCCCACGTGCTGCGTTGGTGAGCCCGACCACCGGGTAACCTCCCCGCATGGCCGACGAGTCCACCCAGTCCATCGTCATCGACGCGACGCCCGAGGAGATCGTGGCGGTCATCGCCGACTTCGACGCCTACCCGGAGTGGGCCAACGGCGTGAAGCGCACCGAGGTGCTGGAGACCGGGTCGGACGGCCGCGCGGCCCAGGTGAAGTTCAACATCGACCAGGGCCCCATCAAGGACGAGTACGTGCTCGCCTACGACGAGTGGTCGCCGGGCCGCATCTCGTGGCACCTGGTCAAGGGCCAGATGCAGAAGTCCCAGGAGGGCGCCTACGTGCTGACCTCCCAGGGGGGCTCCACCGAGGTCACCTACACCCTGTCGGTGCAGCTGGTGGTGCCGATGATCGGCCTGTTCCGCCGCAAAGCCGAGAAGATGATCATGGACACGGCGCTCAAGGAGCTCAAGCGGCGGGTGGAAAACGCGCGGTGAGCGCTCGTCTGCTGCTGTTCACCGGCAAGGGCGGGGTCGGCAAGACCACCCTGGCCGCCGCCACCGCCGCCGCGCTCGCCGCCGGCGGCCGCAAGACCCTGGTCGTGTCCACCGACCCGGCCCACTCGCTGGGCGACGCGCTCGGCGTGCCGCTGTCCGGGCAGGCCGCCGAGGTCGACGGGGCCGACCTGTTCGGGAGCCTGCACGCCGCCCAGGTCGACCCCCGCGCCCTCGTCGACGAGGCGTGGCGCGACCTGCGCGGCCACCTGCGGACCGTGCTCGCGGGCGCGGGCGTGGACGAGCTGGACGCCGAGGAGCTGACCGTCCTGCCCGGCGTCGAGGAGCTGCTCGCGCTGACCGAGGTGCAGCGCCTGGTCCGCGCCGGCACGTGGGACGTGGTGGTCGTCGACTGCGGGCCCACCGCCGAGACCCTGCGCCTGCTCGCCCTGCCCGAGGCGTTCGCCTCCTACCTGGAGCGGCTGTTCCCCACCCACCGGCGCGTGGTGCGCGGCCTGCTCGCGGGTGTCGCGGGCAGCGGCTCGGTGGAGCGCTGGGACGCCACCGCCGACGCGCTCGGCAGGCTCGCGGAGAACCTGGACCAGCTGCGCGCGCTGCTGGCCTCCCCGGACACCGGGGTCCGGCTCGTGCTGACCCCCGAGCGGGTGGTCGCCGCGGAGACCCGCCGCACCGTCACCGCGCTCGCCCTCCAGGGCATCCGGGTCGACGGCGTGGTCGCCAACCGGGTCGTGCCGCACCCCGGCGCGGGCGCCGGCCCGGCCGCGGACTGGCTGCGCACCCGCCGCGCCGAGCAGGACGCCGTGCTGGCCGAGCTCGCCGACCTGGGCGAGGTGCGCGCGGTCGAGCACCGGGCGGCCGAACCGGTCGGCCCCGCCGCCCTGCTGGACGTCGCCGAGGGGCTCTACCGGGGCCGCGACCCCCTGGAGGGCACCGCCCCGGGCGGCCCCCTGCTGGCGGTCGAGCGCACCGGCGACCTGGAGTACACGCTGCGCCTGGCGCTGCGCGTGGGCGACTCGGACCTGGACCTGGCCCGCGTGGGCGACGAACTGGCCGTCACCGTGGACGGCAGGCGCAAGCTGGTCGCGCTGCCGTCGCTGCTCAAGCGCTGCGCGGTGACCGGCGCGGAACTGGACGACACCGGGTTGGCGGTGCGCTTCGCACCCGACCCCGAGCTGTGGATGCGGTGAGGCACGTGGACCGGGAGCCCACCGACCCGAGGCTGGCCGAGGAGCTGCGCCTGCTGCTCGACGCCGCCGCCGAACGGGCGCAGCCGTGGCTGCACCGGGTGGCCGAGCAGGGCGGGCACGACGCCGGGGGCTGCGGCTGGTGCCCGCTGTGCAACGCGGTGGCGCTGGTGCGCGGCGACCGCTCGGAGCTGGCCGCCAAGGCCGCCGAGCACGTGGCCGGCCTGATCGCCGTGCTGCGGGCCGCGCTGTCCGAACCGGCGGCCCCCGCGCGGGAGGCCGGTGAGCCCGAACCCGGGCACCCCGCCCCACCACGCGTCCAGCACATCCCCGTCGTGCGGCGGAACCGGTGCTAGGCGGGTCGGGGCCGGGCGGACCGGTGCTCACCGTCGGCGTCGACGTCGGCGGGACCAGCGTGCGCGCGGGCGTCGTGGACGGCGACGGCTCGGTGCTCGACACGGCGCGCGCGGGCACGCCCGCCGGCGAGGAGGCGCTGGAGGAGGCGATCGGCGCGGCGGTGGCCGAACTGGCGTCCCGGCACCCCGTGGCCGCGGTCGGCCTGGCCGTCGCGGGCTTCGTCGCGCCCGACCGGCGCACCGTGCTGTTCGCGCCGCACCTGGCCTGGCGGCGGGCCCCCGTGGCGGAGCGGATCGCCCGGCGCGTGGGCGTGCCCGTGGTCCTGGAGCACGACGCCAACGCCGCCGCCCTGGCCGAGCACCGCTTCGGCGCCGCCCGCGGCGCGCGGGTCGCCGCCCTGGTGGCCCTGGGCACCGGCATCGGGGGAGCGCTGCTGGTCGACGGCGAGGTCTTCCGCGGCGCGCACGGCGTCGCGCCCGAACTCGGCCACCTGCGGCTCGTGCCGGACGGCAGGCCCTGCCCGTGCGGCAAGCAGGGCTGCTGGGAGCGGTACTGCAGCGGCACCGCCCTGGGCACCACGGCCGTGGAGCTGCTGGCCGGCAACCCCGGCGTGTCCACCGTGCTGGCCCGGGAGTCCCTGGACGACCCGCGCTCGGTGACCGGCCGCCGGGTGGCGGGCGCGGCCCGCGACGGCGACCCGCTGGCCCAGCGCGCCGTGGCCGAGCTGGCCCGGTGGCTGGGCGAGGGGTTGGCCCTGGTCGCGGACGTGTACGACCCCGAGGTGGTGGTCATCGGCGGCGGCGTGTCGGAGTCCGCGCCGCTGTTCCTCGACGACGCCCGCGAGCGCTACGCGGAGGTGGTGACCGGCGCGGGCCACCGCCCGCTGGCCCGCATCCGCACCGCGCAGCTCGGCGACGACGCGGGCATCGTCGGCGTGGCCACCCTCGCGCGCGAGGTGGCGCCGCGGACCTCGCGCAACGGACGGGTCCGCCGACCCGAGCCCCGGGCGTAGCATCGCGGGATGCGCACCTCTGGCGTCATCCACGCCACCGGGGGACTCGGGCTGCACGACCACGTCTGCTGGCCCTACGACGACCCCGCGGAGTTCCGCCGACGCGTCGTCGAGTTCCTGGCCGACGGACTGGTCCTCGGCCAGCAGTGCTGGTACGTCTCCGAGGGGTCGACCGACGAGCTGCTCTCCCACGTCGCCGGGCTGGGCGAGGCCCTGTCGTCCGGCGCGCTGCGCGTGGTGTCGATCGACGACACCTACGGCGGGGGCGGCGCGGTGACCCCGGCCCAGCAGGTCGCCACCTACGCCGCCGCCACCGAGGCCGCCCTGGCGGCCGGGTACTCGGGCCTGCGGGTCGCCGCCGAGGCCACCTCGATGGTCCTCGGCGACGAGGCGCTGGACGCGTTCTGCCGGTACGAGCACCTGGTCGACCGGTACATGGCGGGCCGGCCGTTCGCGGCGATGTGCGCCTACGACCGGACCCGGCTGCCCGGGTCGGCCATCGGCCAGCTGGCGTGCCTGCACCCGGCCGGCGGCGCGGGCGCCTCGCCGTTCCGGCTCTACGCGGTCCCCGGCGCCCGGGTCGCCCTGGACGGCGAGCTGGACCTGGACAGCCGCGAGAACTTCGCCCGCGCCCTGGAGCGCGCCGACCTGCGCGCCGACGGCGGCCAGGTCGTGGTCGACGGGTCGTCGCTGGACTTCGTCGACCACCACGCGCTGTTCGCCCTGGCCCGCGCCGGCGGCGGTGACGTGGTGCTGCGCACCCGGCGCTCGGCGCCGGCGCGGCTGGCCGAGCTGGTCGGGGTCCCCGGCCTGAGGGTGGAGACCGAATGAGGACGGGAGCGGCCCGGGGGCACGAGGGCTACTACCACGAGACCGCGTTCTACGGCGGCGACGCCGACTTCCAGGACCTGGTGGTGCCGTTCCTCGACGAGGGCGTGTCGGCGGGCGAGCCGGTCCTCGTCGCGTGCGGCGCGGTCAACGAGCGCCTCGTCCGCGACCGGGTGGCCGACCCCTCGGGCGTGCGCTTCCTGCCGGGCGCCGACCAGTACGCCCGCCCCACCGAGACGGTCCTGGAGTACCGGAAGCTGTTCGCCGAGTACGCCGGGGTCGCGCAGATCCGCGTGGTGGGCGACGTGCCGCACCCCGGCACGGGCGCCCCGTGGGACTGGTGGTCCCGCTACGAGGCCGCGGTCAACGACCTCTTCGCCGAGTTCCCCCTGTGGGGGCTGTGCCCGTACGACCTGCGGACCACGTCCGCCGACGTGCTGGCCGACGTCCTGCGCGCCCACCCGAGGGTGGCGGGCGCGGGCGGCCACCTCGTCAACCCCGACTACCGGGAGACCTGGACCTGGCCCCGGGCCTGCCCGGACCCGCTGGAGACCGGGCACCCGCTGGTGGACCTGCTGGACCCGAGCCCGGCCGAGGCGCGGCACGCGGTGTCGGCCGCCTGCGTGGCGACCCGGCTGACCAGGGACGAGCTGGACGACATCGTCTACGCCGCGAGCGAGGCCGTGACCAACGCCCTCACCCACGGCAAACCGCCGGCGCGGCTGCGCGTGTGGGCGGACGGCGCGCGTGTCGTGGTGGCCGTCTCCGACCGGGGCGAGGGGCCGACCTCGCCGGCGGCGGGCCTGGTGCCGACCGAGCGGACCACGACCGCCGGCCTGGGCCTGTGGCTGACCCACCGGACCTGCCGCGAGGTGTCCCTGGGCCGGGACGAGAACGGCTTCACCATCCGGCTGGCCGTCGGTGGCTGACCGGGCCGGTGGCTGACCGGGCCGGTGGCCGACCGCGTTGGCGGCTGGTCGTGCCGGTGGTGACCGGTCCCGGGTGTCGGCCGCCGGTCGTCGGTCCCCGGGTGTCGGTCCCGGAACCCGTCGGCCCCCGCGCATCGCTCCGGGGCCCTCTGCGCCCGCCCGGGGCACCGCTCCTAGAGGACGGCCCCGTCGTCCCACCCGGAGTCCGGCGGCGGGCCGCTGCGCATCCGCAGCACCAGCCACCCGGCGCCGGAGCACAGGACGATCAGCGCCAGCGGCGTCCCGATCGCGCCGCTCAGCCCGAACAGGCCGGGGAACAGCAGCACCACCACGCCGAGCAGGATCACCAGCAGCGCGGCGATCGTGCCGGGCCGCAGCGCGGGCAGCGGCGGCGGGTCGGGCGGCACGTAGTGGTTGTCGGGGTCGTCCGGGTCGTCGTCGGCGTCGGCGGGGTCCTCCTCGACCGTGGCCACGGCCGGCTGGCCCTCGGGCCGCACCGGGCGGGCGGGCTCGGCCTGCTCGTCAGCCTCGTCCGACTCGTCAGCCTCGTCGAACCAGGCCCGCTTGCCCACGCCCTCCCGCTCCAGCCCCGCCACGATCTCGGCGAAGGTGGCGTCGACGTCCTCGGGGCCGTCGGTAGAGTCGCGTCGGGAGTTCATCGGCGTGCTCCACCCTCCGAAGCCGTGACAGGCGGGTCCAGGAGTTCCATCGTCCCACGTACCCGCGATGTCGCGGTACGACAGCCGGACGACGACTACGACCGTACCCCGTGCGCGCCGGCCTTCGTTGTGGTTTGGGCCGTCGGCTCCGTAGGCTGACAGCGGGGATCAAGCACGTCGAGGAGGCGCTCCCAGCGGTGCTCTACTGGTTGATGAAACACATCTTTCTCGGGCCGCTCCTGAACCTGTTCTTCCGGCCCAGGATCATCGAGGGTGCCGAGAACATCCCCGAGGGCGGTGGCGCGATCCTGGCGAGCAACCACCTCGCGGTCTCCGACTCGTTCTTCCTCCCGCTGAAGCTCTCGCGCCGGGTCACCTTCCCGGCCAAGATCGAGTACTTCACCGGCACGGGGTTCAAGGGGGCGTTCAAGCGCTGGTTCTTCTTCGGCGTCGGCCAGGTGCCGATCGACCGGTCCAGCGCGTCGGCGGCCCAGAGCGCGCTGGACACGGGCGTGCGGATCGTGCGCGAGGGCAAGCTGCTCGGCATCTACCCCGAGGGCACCCGCAGCCCCGACGGCCGCCTCTACAAGGGCAAGGTCGGCGTCGCGTGGATCGCCCTGGAGTCCGGGGCGCCGGTCATCCCGGTGGCGATGTTCGGCACCGACAAGGCCAACCCCATCGGCTCGCGGATGTGGAAGCCGCACCCCATCCGGATCAAGATCGGCAAGCCGCTGGACTTCTCCCGGTACGCGGGTCTGTCCGGTGACCGGTTCGTGCTGCGCTCGATCACCGACGAGATCATGTACGCCCTGATGGAGCTGTCCGGGCAGGAGTACGTGGACGTCTACGCGGCCAAGGCCAAGGAGGTGCAGGGCGACGCGACCACCCCGGAGCGCCCCGACCGCCTGCCCGAGGCGAAGGCCGGTTGATCGCCGCCTAGGGTGGTGCGGTGCGGTTCTTCTACGACTGTGAGTTCATCGAGGACGGGGTCACCATCGACCTCGTCTCCATCGGGGTGGTCGACGAGGAGGGCCGCGAGTTCTACGCCGTCTCCACGGAGTTCGACCCGGCCAAGGCCGGCCCGTGGGTGCGGGCCAACGTGCTCAACCAGCTGCCGCCGCCCGCCGACCGGGCGTGGCGCGGTCGGGACCGGATCAAGGCCGACCTGCTGGAGTTCCTCGGCGGGCGCAAGGCCAACCGGGACGACATCGAGCTGTGGGCGTGGTTCGCGGCCTACGACCACGTGGCGCTGGCGCAGCTGTGGGGCCCGATGCCCGCGCTGCCGCGCTGCCTGCCCCGGTTCACCCGGGACCTGCGGCAGCGCTGGGAGGACGTGGGCAAGCCCCGCCTGCCGCAGCCGCCCGCCGACGCGCACGACGCGCTGGCCGACGCCCGGCACAACCTGGAGCGGTGGAAGGTGATCGAGGCCGAACGGCGCAAGCGCGGCTTCTCCTCGCGCTGACCGGGTGCGTCCGGGTGCGTCCGGCTGCCGTGCCGGGGACGTCGCGGTGCGTTCGCGGTGTGTTCTCCGTCCGGTTGGTGGACCCTCGCTTGCTGCACCGATCCAGCACGTGTCAGTCTTGGGTGACCCACGCCACGAGAAGAGATTGGCTAAGCAAATGCGCATTGGTGTGCTCACCGGCGGTGGCGACTGCCCCGGCCTCAACGCCGTCATCCGCGGCGTGGTCCGCAAGGGTGTCGAGGCCCACGGCTGGGAGGTCCTCGGGTTCCGCAACGGGTGGCAGGGACCGATCGAGAACCTGACCAGGCCGATCGGGCTCGCCGACGTCGAGGACATCCTGACCCGGGGCGGCACCATCCTCGGTTCGTCGCGCACCAACCCGTACAAGGTCGAGGGCGGTGTCGACAAGATCCGCCAGGTGCTCAAGGAGAACGGCGTCGACGCGCTGATCGCCATCGGCGGCGAGGACACCCTGGGCGTCGCGAAGCGGCTCACCGACGACGGCATCGGCGTCGTGGGCGTGCCGAAGACCATCGACAACGACCTGGGCGCCACCGACTACACGTTCGGCTTCGACACCGCCGTGCACATCGCCACCGAGGCGATCGACCGGCTGCGCACCACCGCCGAGTCGCACCACCGGGCCCTGGTCGTCGAGGTCATGGGGCGGCACGCGGGCTGGATCGCGCTGCACTCGGGCCTCGCGGGCGGTGCGAACGTGATCCTCGTGCCCGAGCGCGAGTTCAACGTCGAGCAGGTCGTCGAGTGGGTGGAGCGCCGCTTCGAGCGCCAGTACGCCCCGATCATCGTCGTCGCCGAGGGCGCGGTCCCGCAGGGTGGCGCCGAGGTGCTGCACTCCGGTGAGAAGGACGCGTTCGGCCACGTGCGCCTGGGCGGTGTCGGCACCTGGCTGGCCGAGGAGATCGCCGAGCGGACCGGCAAGGAGTCGCGCGCGGTCGTGCTGGGCCACGTGCAGCGCGGCGGCATCCCGACCGCCTACGACCGCGTGCTCGCCACCCGCTTCGGCCTGCACGCCGTGGACGCGGTCGCCGAGGGCGACTTCGGCGTCATGGTGGCCCTGAAGGGCACCGACATCGTCCGCGTGAAGCTGGCCGAGGCGACCGCGGAGCTCAAGACCGTGCCGCTGGAGCGCTACCAGGAAGCCGAAGTCTTCTTCGGCTAACCCCCGCCCCCACTTACGGCACCCCGGCTCACCCCGGGGTGCCGTTGCACAAGCAACCCCGCGAGTCGTACGTCCAGACCCCGCGAGTCGTACGTTCAGGACCACCGTGTCGTACGTCCAGGACCCCCGAGTTCTACGTTCGCGACGGGGTTGGCACCCGTTCAGGGGTACCTGAACGCTGAATTCGGGGGTCCTGGACGTACGACACGCGCGACCTGGACGTACGACTCGCGCGGGTTAGAAGGCTTTCAGGTCCAGGTAGGCGGCGAAGGTGCCCAGCCAGTGCTCGGCGTAGTAGCCGTGGCCGAAGACGTGCCTCAGGCCCGCCTCGCGGTGCGCCTCGGCCGCCGTGCGGGCCAGGTCGGTCCAGCGGTGTGACGGGGGCAGGGCGTCGGCGATCGCGTGCCACTGCCAGGCCCGGGACAGGGCCAGCCCGACCAGGTGGGAGCCGTACGGGTCGCCGGGCTCGTCGACCGGCACGGGCTCGCGAAGCGACTTCCAGCGGGCCTCCTCCAGGTCCGGCAGGAACGCCTCGAACCAGGCGGCGAAGTCGGCCGGGGGCAGCACCCGGCGCACCAGGTCGGCCTCGGTCAGGCCGGGGGAGAGGAAATCGCCCGCGCTCGGCTCGAACCCGCCGTACCCGGCGTCCTCCCGGTGCCAGCGCAGCGCCGCCGCCGCGCACGCCGCCGCCAGCTCCTCATCGCCCACGGCCCGCGCCGCGTCGAGCACGAGACCGGTGGCGAAGGCCGTGTTGCCGTGCGTCCCGGTGCGGACCGGCAGCCGCGACCCGGCCACCTTGACCAGGTACCGGTCCCGCAGCACCGCGCTCAACGGCCGCAGCTCCCCCGCCCACGGCGAGCCCCACGTGCGCAGCTCCGCGTCGAGCACCAGCAGCCACGCCCACCCGTAGGGCCGCTCCCAGAACCCGCCGTTCGGCCCGTCGAAGAACGCCGCCTCGACCCGCGCGTGCTCGGCCGTGACCAGCGAGTCCAGCGTGCGCCGCGCCTCGTCCGCGCCCGGCAGGTCCGGCCGCAGCCGCAGCAGGCGCACCGCCAACCAGGTCTGGTGCACGCACGAGTGCCAGTCGAACGACCCGGCGAAGATCGGGTGCAGCACCCGCTGCGGCACCAGCTCGTCGTCGTCCGCGATGACGTGCGACCAGTGCGCGGGGTGGTCGCGCCGCAGGTTCTCCACCGCCACCGACAGCAACCGCGCGGCCGTCCCATCATCCAACCGGGTGTCAGGCATGAGCCACATCATGCCCAGGTGGACCCGAGTCCGTCCTGGAGTGTGGACGGCTATCTTTAACGTGTGAACTGGACCGTGGACGTGCCCGTGGACACGCTTCCCGAGCTTCCGCCCCTCCCACCCGAGATGCGCGCACGGCTGGACGACGCGCTCGCCCGCCCCGCCGCCCAGCAACCGGAGTGGCCCGACGCCGAGCAGGTGCGCCGCGTGCGCGCGGTGCTGGAGAGCGTGCCACCCATCACCGTGCCCGCCGAGGTCGACCGCCTGCGCGAGCACCTGGCCGAGGTGGCGCGGGGCGAGGCGTTCCTGCTCCAGGGCGGTGACTGCGCGGAGACGTTCGCGGACAACACGGAGCCGCACATCCGCGCCAACATCCGGACCCTGCTCCAGATGGCCGTCGTGCTCACCTACGGCGCGAGCCTGCCGGTGGTCAAGATCGGCCGCATCGCCGGGCAGTACGCGAAGCCGCGCTCGTCGGGCATCGACGCGCTCGGCCTGCCGTCCTACCGGGGCGACATCGTCAACTCCCTGGTGCCGACGCCCGAGGCGCGCGTGCCGGACGCCTCCCGGCTGATCCGCGCCTACGCCAACGCGGGCGCGGCGATGAACCTGCTGCGCGCGATGACCTCGGCCGGCATGGCCGACCTGCACCGCCTGCACGACTGGAACAAGGACTTCGTGCGCACCTCGCCCGCCGGCGAGCGGTACGAGGCGCTGGCCGGCGAGATCGACCGCGGCCTGCGGTTCATGTCGGCGTGCGGCGTGAACGACGTCTCGCTGCACACCACGGAGATCTTCGCCTCGCACGAGGCCCTGCTGCTGGACTACGAGCGGGCCCTGCTGCGCCTGGACACCAACAGCGACCAGCCGAAGCTGTACGACCTGTCCTCGCACTTCCTGTGGATCGGCGACCGGACCCGCCAGCTGGACGGCGCGCACATCGCGTTCGCCGAGCTGCTGTCCAACCCGATCGGCCTGAAGATCGGCCCGTCGACCACGCCGGAGATGGCGGTCGAGTACGTCGAGCGCCTGGACCCGCACAACCAGCCCGGCCGGCTGACCCTGATCAGCCGCATGGGCAACGGCAAGGTCCGCGACGTGCTGCCGCCGATCGTGGAGAAGGTCACCGCCTCCGGCCACCAGGTCATCTGGCAGTGCGACCCGATGCACGGCAACACGCACGAGTCGTCCACCGGCTACAAGACCCGGCACTTCGACCGGATCGTGGACGAGGTGCAGGGCTTCTTCGAGGTGCACCGCCGGCTCGGCACGCACCCGGGCGGCATCCACATCGAGCTGACCGGCGAGGACGTCACCGAGTGCCTGGGCGGCGCCCAGGAGATCTCGGACACCGACCTGGCCGGCCGCTACGAGACCGCCTGCGACCCGCGCCTGAACACCCAGCAGTCGCTGGAGCTGGCCTTCCTCGTCGCGGAGATGCTCCGCGGCTGAGCGCGACCACGAAGTGGAACGGCCCCCGACCTCGCGACGAGGTCGGGGGCCGTTCCCGCTGGTGGGCCGGTCAGAGCGCGATCAGCACGACCTGGGTGTCCTTGGGCACGCGCTGCCCGGCGCGCACGGACTGGTTGACCACCCGCGCCCGGCCCCGCTCGTTGAACTGCACGTCCACCCTCAGCCCGGCGCCCTCCAGCTCGCGCTTGGCCTCGTCGACCCGCTTGCCCTCGACCTGCGGCACGGTCACCGCGTTGGACGTGAACACGGTCACGCGCCGGTCGGCGGAGGAGACGTTCGAGCCCGCCGCCGGATCGGTGCGCACCACCTTGCCCTTGTCCACGGACTCGGAGAACTCCTCGGGCCCCTCGACCGGCTCGAACCCGGCCGCGGTCAGCTCGGCGAACGCCTCGTCCTTCGACTTGCCGGTCACGCTGGGCACCGGCTTGGGCTCCACGCCCTTGCTCAGCACGACCGTCACCGTCGAGCCGATGGGCACGGGCGTGCCGGGCGCGGGGTCCAGGGTGAGCACCTTGCCCTTGGGCACGCGGTCGCTGAACTGGTCCTGAGCGGGGTTGACCTGCGACTTCAGCCCCACCGAGGCGATCTCGCGCTCCGCCGCGGCGACGTCCACGCCCGGCTGGACCTGGGGCACCACCGGCTTGCCGCCGGACACCACGATCCGCACCAGGTCGCCGCGGTTGGCCTCGGTGCCGGCCGGCGGGTCGACGCTGATCACCTGGCCCGCCGGGACCGTGTCGCTCTTCTCGATGGCCGGCGTGTGCTTGAGCGAGGCGCCCTCGATCAGCGCGACGGCCGTGGCCTCGTCCTTGCCGATCAGCTCGGGCACCCTGGTGACCCGGCCGATGGAGAACCACCAGGTGGTGATGCCGATCAGCACCGCCGCCACGACCACGACGCTGAGCCAGGTGACGAACTGCCGCTTGCCGCGCGCCCGCAGCTCCTGCTGGAGCTGCTCGGGCGTCTTCTTCTTGCGCGGTGGGCGCCGGGGGCGGGGTCGGGGCGCGGTGAGCGGGGCCTCGGCCGGCGGCACGAGGGCGGCGCGGGGGATCGCCCGGGTGCCCTGCGGGCCCGCGGCGGGGGCCGCGAGCGGGTGCGGGCGGTGCACCGGCACGGTCGGTTCGGCGAACGCGGTGGGCGCGGCGACGCCCACCCCCACGGGGGCGACGCGCACGGTCTGCTCGGCCGCGCTCGGCGCGGGCACCTGGCGGGTGGCCGGGTCCCCGAGGACGACGCGCTGGGTCAGCGGCTCCCCGACGGCGAGGTGCTGGGTGGCCGGTTCGCCCAGGGGCGGCACGCCGAGGGCCGGCACGCCGAGGGGCACCCCGCCCGGAGGCACGCCGCCCAGCGGCACCCCGCCCGGGGGCATCCCGCCCGGGGGCATCCCGCCCAGCGGCACTCCGCTCAGGGGAGTCCCGGGCAGGGGTGGACCGCCCAGAGGTGGACCGCCCAGGGGCGCACCGGGCAGCGGGGTTCCGGGCAGGGGCGCACCGGGCAGGGGTACTCCGCCCAGGGGCGCACCCGGCAGCGGAGACCCCGGCAGCGGTGTCCCGCCCGGCGGCGTGCCGGTCGGCTGCCGGACCGGCGCGGCGACGGGGGTGGGCACGTCCGCGCTCATCAGGCCGAGCCTGGCCCGGACCGCCTCCACCTCGGACAGGAACGAGTCGGCGTCGGCGGGCCGCAGGAACGGCTCCTTGCGGGTGGCCCGGCGCACCAGCTCCGCCACCTCGGCCGGCACGTCCGGCACCGGCGGCACCTCGTCGTTCACGTGCCGGTAGGCGACCGAGATCGCGTTGTCGCCCACGTAGGGCGGCGCGCCGGTCAGCATCTCGTACAGCAGCACGCCGGCGGAGTACACGTCGCTGCGCGCGTCCGTGTTGCCCGTGGTCACCTGCTCGGGTGACAGGTAGGCGACCGTGCCCAGGATCACCGAGTCGCTGGTGACACCCGCCGCGGACATCGCCCGGACCAGGCCGAAGTCGGCGACCTTGACCGCGCCGCCGCGCCCGATCAGCACGTTCTCCGGCTTCACGTCCCGGTGCACCAGGTCCGCCCGGTGGGCCGCGGCCAGCGGCGCGAGCACCTTCTCCAGCACGGTCAGGGCCAGCGGCACGTCGAGCCGGCCGCGGTCGACCATCAGGTCGCGCAGCGTGCCGCCCTCGACCAGCTCCATGACCAGGAACACGCGGTCCTCGTCCACGCCCTGGTCGTGCACCTGCACCACGCCGGGGTGGTGCAGCTTCGCCGCGGCGCGCGCCTCGCGCTCGAACCGCGCGACGAACTGCGGGTCCGCGGAGAACCTGGGGTCCATGACCTTGATGGCCACGTCCCGCTCCAGGCGCGTGTCCACGCCCCGGTAGACGGCGGACATGCCGCCCCGCGCCACCAGGGCGCCTACCCGGTAGCGTTGTTCGAGCAGCCCGCCGATCACGTTCGTCGCCGACCTTTCCACAGCCGTGGATCGTACGGTGGGTGGTGCCGACCGAATCCCGTGCGCCGGATGGTCCCACGCGCGCGTGTGGGTTCCGCGTCAAAGTCGCACGGAACAGGGGGTGTCGAGCAGGCAACCCGACGGTGTCCGGCCACCACCCGGTTGGCGCAGGGCATGGTTCTCGTCGTTGTGGCATCGTGACGCACGTGAGTGCGATTCCTGCCGCTGCCGACGTGCTGGCTCCCGACCTGGAGGTCCTGAACCTGCCGGAGGTCGCCGAGCGCCTCGGCCTGCCCATCACCCGAGTCCACCAGCTGCTGCGCGACGGTCAACTGCTCGCCGAGCGCCGCGACGGTGTGCTCGTCGTCCCCTCCCAGTTCCTCGCCGCCGGAGGCGTGGTCAAGGGACTGCCCGGCACCATCACGGTGCTGCGCGATTCCGGCTTCTCGACCGACGAGATCCTGCGGTGGCTGTTCACCGAAGACGACACCCTGCCGGGCACGCCGATCGAGGCGCTGCGCGGCGACCGAGGCCGCGAGATCAAGCGGCGCGCGCAGTCGATGGGTTTCTGACACCGCACCACCCGAGAACGACCGGCCCCGCGTCCGGGCAGCCCGCACGGGCTGCCCGGACGTCGTGCTGCCGGGGCCGGGTCGCGGGAGCGGGTGGCGGACGGCGGCGGGGGCCGTCACGTGCGCACGACCGCCCGTCGCCGGGTGGCCGCGCCGGTGATCCGCTGGGCGGCCAGCCGGCCGGAGATCAGCACCGGCGGCACGCCCACGCCCGGCGTGGTGCCGCAGCCCGCCAGCACCGCGTTGTCCAGCACCAGGTTGCGCGGCCGGAACGGGCCGGTCTGCGCGACCGTGTGCGCGGCGGAGAACGGGGTGCCCGCGGCCAGCCCCATGGCGGCCCAGTCGCGCGGCGTGACCAGGCGCTCCACCTCGATCGAGTCCCCGAACCCGGTCAGGCCGCGCGCCTCCAGCGTGCGCACCAGCTCGTCGCGGTAGGCGGGGCCGACGCGCTCCCAGTCGATCGCCGACCGCCGCAGGTTCGGCGCGGGCGCCAGCACGAACATGCCCTGCTCCGGCGGGGCGGTGACCAGCAGCGACGGGTCGCTCATGAGGGTGCCGCGGCGGGTCAGCTCGGTGAAGGTCCGCTCCCACGCGGCGCCGAAGAACAGGGTGTGGTGCGCCAGTTCCGGCCAGGTGCGCGTGACCCCCGCGTGCAGCACCACGGCCGACGGCGACCAGGTCATCGGCAGCGGGCGGCGCGGGCGGTGGCCCAGCAGGCGGTAGGAGGTCGGCAGGTCCGGGGTGAGCACCACCGCGTCGCACGGGATGCGCTCGCCGTGGGCGGTGCGCACGGCGGTGACCCGGCCGCCGATCCGCTCCAGCCACGCCACCCGGGTCCCGTAGCGGAACTCGGCCCCGGCGCCCTGGGCGGCGGCGGCCAGCGCGTCCGGCAGCGCCCGCATCCCGCCGCGCGGGTGGTGCACGCCCGCGACCGTGTCCATGTAGGCGATCACCGCGTACGCGGCCAGGGCGCGGCGCGGCGGCACCCCGGCGTACAGGGACTGGAAGGTGAACACCCGGCGCAGCCGCTCGTCGGAGATGAACCGCGCCACCGACGGTTCGAGCCGGGCGAACCCGCGCAGCGCGGTCAGCCGCGCCAGCCGCGGCGTGAGCAGGTCCAGCGGCGAGTCGAAGTTCGCGCCGATGAACTCGTCCCGCTCCACCCGGTACAGCTCGGTCAGCCAGCGGCGCAGCGCCCGGTACCCGGCGGCCTCGCGGGGACCGGCGAACCGGCGCACCTCGGCCTCCATCGCCTCGGCGTCGGCGTGCACGTCCAGGGTGTCGCCGTCGGCGAACCGGGCCCGGTAGGCGGGTTCGACGGGCAGCAGGTCCAGCCGGTCGGCCAGCGACTCGCCGACCGCGTTCAGCGCCTCGTCCACCAGCTCCGGCATGGTCAGCACGGTCGGGCCGGTGTCGAACCGGTAGCCGCCCAGGTCCAGCCGCCCGGCCCGGCCGCCGGGCACGTCGTCCCGCTCGACCACGGTGACCCGCCTGCCCGCGCCGAGCAGGTGCAGCGCCGCGGACAGCCCGGACAGCCCGGCGCCGACCACGACGACGTGGTCGGTGCGGCCCGAGACCCCTCGCCCGGCAGAGCCCCACATGGTCAGTAGGCCCGCTTCGTGGCGCTGACCGCCAGCTCGGCCAGCCGCTCCGCCGCCGGTTCGGCCACCGGGGCGCGGTCGAGGGCCCGCAGCGCCGAGGCGGTCAGCGCGGCGATCCGCTCCTCGACGGCGGCCACCGCGCCCACCTCCTCCAGTTGCGCCCGCGCCGCGGCCACCGTGCCCGCGTCCAGGTCGGGACGACCCAGCGCGTCGTGCAGCACGTCCGCGCCGCGCTGCATCCCCAGCGCGACCAGCAGCGTCCGCTTGCCCTCGCGCAGGTCGTCGCCCGCGGGCTTGCCGGTCACCGCCGGGTCGCCGAACACGCCCAGCAGGTCGTCGCGCAGCTGGAACGCCACCCCGATGTCGGCGCCGAACGAGCGCAGCCCGGCCACCAGCTCCGGCGAGCCGCCGCCGATGGCCGCGCCCATGTGCAGCGGCCGCTCCACGGTGTAGGCGGCGGTCTTGAGCCGGTCGATGCGCAGCGCCGCGTCCGGGGAGGCGTCGCCGCGCGCCTGGGTCAGCACGTCCAGGTACTGGCCGGCCAGCATCTCGGTGCGCATGTCCCGCCACGGCAGGCTCAGCCGCTGGAGCGCGTCGGTGGGCAGCCCGGCCGCGAACAGCATGTCGTCCGCCCAGGCCAGCGCCACGTCGCCGATCAGCACGGCCGCCGCCAGGCCGAACCGCTCGGGCGCGCCCAGCCAGCCCGCCTCGCGGTGGCGACCGGCGAACCGGACGTGGACGGTCGGCATCCCGCGGCGGGTCTCGGAGGCGTCCATCAGGTCGTCGTGCACCAGGGCGCACGCCTGGATCAGCTCCAGCGAGCTGACCGCGGTGAGCACGGCGCCCGCGAGCTCGTCGTCGGGGTCGCCGCCCGCCGCGCGCCAGCCCCACCAGGCGAAGGTGGGCCGGATCCGCTTGCCGCCGCCGAGGACGAAGTCCGCCAGCGCGTCCACCGCCTCGGTGAAGTTCTCCTCCATGCGCTGACCCAGGGACCGGCGGTCGGCGAGGTAGCCCGCCAGGGCGGCGTCGACGTGCTTGGGCAGTTCGAGGTCCAACGGGTGGGGCGGCACCGCTCTATCGTCACCTCTGCGCCGCCCGGCCGCCCAACCGGGGGGTGGTCCAGCAGGTGGAAGGGATGTCCCACGCTGCGAGCGTGCCTCTACGCTGGTCGGCATGACGTCCGTCATCGAACGCCTCAGCGGGGGGAACCCCGTGTTCTCCGTCGAGTTCTTCCCGCCGCGCGACCCGGCGGACGAGGCGGTGCTGTGGCGGGCGATCCGCGAGCTGGAGGCCCTCGACCCGGCGTTCGTGTCCATCACCTACGGCGCGGGCGGCTCCACGCGCGACCGGACCATCCGCACCACCGGCCGCGTGGTGCAGGAGACGACGCTGGTGCCGATGGCGCACCTGACCGCGGTCGACCACTCGGTGGCCGAGCTGCGCAACGTGATCGGCTGGTACGCGGCCGTCGGGGTGCGCAACATCCTCGCGGTCCGGGGCGACCCGCCCGGCGACCCCCACGGCGAGTGGGTGCGCCACCCCGAGGGCCTGGCCTACGCCGAGGAGCTGGTCCGGCTGTGCCGTGAGCTGGGCGACTTCTGCGTGGGCGTCGCGGCGTTCCCCTACGGCCACCCGCGCTCGCGGGACCTCGACGAGGACACCGAGTACCTGGTGCGCAAGCTGCGGGCGGGCGCGGACTTCGCGATCGCCCAGCTGTTCCTGGACGTCGAGGACTTCCTGCGGCTGCGCGACCGGGTCGCGGCGGCCGGCTGCGAGACGGTGCTGCTGCCCGGCCTGATGCCGCTGACCACGCCCCGGACGCTGGCCAAGTCGGTGGAGCTGTCCGGCGCCCCGGTGCCGCCCGCGGTGGCGCGCCGGCTGGAGCCGCTGGCGGGCGACCCGGCGGCGTTCCGCGCGGCGGGCGTGGACCTGGTCACCGAGATGGGGGCGCGGCTGCTGGCCGAGGGCGTGCCCGCGCTGCACTTCTACACGTTCAACCGGTCCAGGGCGACGCGCGAGGTGGTGGGCAGGCTGGGCCTGGTGCCGGACCGGGTGGCCGGCTAGCGGTTCCCGCCGGAAGCGGGAACCGCCGGCCGGTCGCGGGCCGGGCTCTTCTCAGGGCCTGAGCTCGCGCTCGGTGGCCGACTCCAGCGCCACGGCCAGCCGGTTGAGGCCGTTGATGCCGATGATCAGCGCCAGCAGGTCGGCCAGCTCCTTCTCGGTGAAGGCCCCGGCCGCCCGCTCCCACAGCTCCGCCGGCACGCCGTGCTCGCCGAGCCGGGTCACCGCGTCGGTCAGCTCCAGGGCCACCCGCTCGGTCTCGCTGAAGAACCCCGACTCCCGCCACACCGACACCGCGAACAGCCGCTGCGGGTTCTCGCCCGCCCGCACCGCGTCGGAGGTGTGCATGTCCACGCAGAACGCGCACCCGTTGAGCACCGACGCCCGCAGCTTCACCAGCTCCAGCAGGGTGTGGTCGACGTGCCGGGTGGCGTAGGAGTTCAGCTCGATCATCAGCCGGTACGCCTCGGGCGCCACGGCGGCGAAGTTCATCCTCATGCCACCAGGACGGCGCCGCCGGGCCGGGTGTGACAGCCGATCAGGCGACGAGGCTCCGCCGGTGCGAGACCAGGGCCAGGACCAGCACGATCAGCGCCGCCCCGCCGGTGAGCCCGGCCACCAGCATGGTCCACCCGAAGTAGGACACCGAGTTGGCCCCGGCGTACCGGACGGTCGCGGTGAGCATCGACGCCTGGCCCGGTTTCGGCGCCCAGGCGATCGTGGCCTCGTCCTCCTCCCGCCCGTTCGTGTCGATGATCTCACCCGGGAAAGCGATCTTCACCTGGACGTCCGCGCGCTCCGGCGGCACCTGGGTCAGGTCGACCGAGCCGGACAGCGTCACCAGGTCGCCCGAGCGCCGGAAGGTCAGCTGGTACCGGCTGGACGACGCGCTGGTGGCCGTGGCCAGCACCCTGACCTCGTCGAAGGTGAGCCCGCTGAAGAACAGCTGCGTCCCCACGTAGTCGTCCACCTGGTAGGGCTTGGTGGTGACCCGGGTGGCCAGCTCCTCCGGCACCTTCAGCTGCGGGCCGGGGTCGTTGTCCCGGCTGGGCGGGGTCGCGGCGGTGATCTCGCCGGACACGCGGTCGTCCTGCGACACCGCCATCGCGGCGTGCAGCCGGACGCACCCCGTCAGCGCGAAGGCCGCGAGGAGGAGCACGGGCAGGAGGAGCGCGGAGGCCCTTGGCACGCGGCCATCCTGCCGGCATTCGTCAAAAGTTGACCGCCGGGACACGATCGTACGCTTCGCTAAATATCTGTCGGGGTGACCTGACCCGCAGGTAACGTGCGGCGCATGGCAACCTCCCCGGCCGGCGTGCACGGCATCAGCAACCAGTTCGTCGCCGACTACGCGGCGGCGGACCCGTTGACCGCGACCTTCATCGGCAAGCCCGGCCACGACGACCGGCTCACCGACTTCTCGCCGGAGGGACACGCCGCCCGCCACGAGCTCTCGAAGAAGGCGCTCGCCGCGGTCGCCGCCGCCGAGCCCGCGGACAAGTCCGAGGCCGACGCGAAGGCGGTGTTCCTGGAGCGGATCGGCCTGGAGGTCGAGCTGCACGAGGCGGGCCTGACCGAGAGCAACCTCAACGTCATCGCGAGCCCCGTGCAGTCGATGCGCGAGGTGTTCGACATGATGCCGACCGGGACCGCCGACGACTGGGCCGTGATCGCCCGCCGGCTGGCCGCGGTGCCCGACGCGCTGGCCGACCTGCGCGCCGGTCTCGCCCACGCCGCCGACTCCGGCCACGTGGCGGCGCTGCGGCAGGTCACCAAGGTCGCCGCGCAGTGCGACACCTGGGCGGGCCGCTCCGGGGACGCGTCGTTCTTCGCGAAGATGATCGCCGGCGCGGGCGCGGGCGGCGCGCTGCGCACCGACCTGGAGACGGGCGCCAAGGCCGCCGCCGAGGCGTACGGCGACTTCGCCGAGTTCCTGCGCGCCGACCTCGCGCCGAAGGCCCCGACCAAGGACGCGGTCGGCGAGGACGTCTACCGCCTCCAGTCGCGCTACTTCACCGGCTCCCGCCTCGACCTGGCCGAGGCGTACGAGTGGGGCTGGGCGGAGTTCACCCGCGTCGAGACCGAGATGAAGCAGGTCGCGAACCGGATCAAGGCCGGCGCCACGCTCGCCGAGGCCGCCGCCGCGCTCGACGCCGACCCGCGCTACCTGGTGCGGGGCAAGGACGGGCTCCGGACGTGGATGCAGCAGCTGTCGGACAGGGCCCTCGAAGAGATGCGCGACGTGCATTTCGAGCTGCCCGACGAACTGATGAGGCTGGAGTGCCGCATCGCGCCCCCCGGCGGCGGCGTCGGCGCCTACTACACCGGCCCCACCCCGGACTTCTCCCGGCCGGGCCGCATGTGGTGGTCCGTGCCGGACGGCAAGCAGGAGTTCTCCACCTGGCGCGAGGTCTCCACCGTCTACCACGAGGGCGTCCCGGGCCACCACCTCCAGGTCGCCACGGCCGTCCACCAGTCCGAACGGCTCAACGAGTTCCAGCGCCTGATGTGCTGGGTGTCGGGCCACGGCGAGGGCTGGGCGCTGTACGCGGAGCGGCTGATGCGCGAGCTGGGCTACCTGGAGGACGACGGCGACCTGCTGGGGATGCTCGACGCGCACCTGTTCCGGGCCGCGCGCGTGATCGTCGACATCGGGATGCACCTGGAACTGGAGATCCCGCGCGGCACCGGCTTCCACGAGGGCGAGCGCTGGACCCCGGACCTGGGCCTGGAGTTCATGCTGACCCGCACCATCACCGACGCGGCGCACGTGCGCGACGAGATCGACCGCTACCTGGGCTGGCCCGGCCAGGCCCCGTCGTACAAGCTGGGGGAGCGGCTCTGGCTCGCCGCCCGCGACGAGGCCAGGGAGCGCCACGCCGGCACCTTCGACCTCAAGACCTTTCACTCCCGTGCCTTGGAGATGGGGGCCATGGGGCTGGACACTCTTCGGGAGCGGCTCGCGGAGCTCTGACCCGGACGGGTGGGGCGGTGGGACCGACCTCACGTCGAGGTCACCCGATCCGGTGTTGGATGTGCGGGCGGAGGAGAGGGGGAGGGATGAGCAGACGTCCCGTGCGGTCGGCGCTCGGCGTCGTACTGGCCGGCGCGCTGCTGTTCGGCGCGTCCCCGGCGTACGCGCAGCCGGGCGCGGTCTCGGACCGGGAGCAGTGGCGGGTCCGGCAGGACATCGTGGACCACGCGCTGCGCGAAGTCGGCCAGCGCGAGGGCCGGGGCAACTACTACCCGGAGAAGTACCAGCAGGTCGGCCAGGGCGTGCTGCGCCCGGCCGAGTGGTGCGGCGTGTTCGTCAACTGGGCCTGGACCACCGCCGGCGTGCCGGACCGGCCGTCGATGCGCCCGGCGCCCGGCGGGTCGGTGCTCGACCAGGGGCACTGGGCGACGTACTGGCAGAAGTGGGGCCGGTCCAACGGCCGCTGGAAGGACATCGCCGAGCGGGACGTGGAGCCCGGTGACGCCGTGGTCTACGGCAACTACCCCGACATGCACGCGCACGTCGGCCTCGTGGTCGAGGTGAAGTACGACCGGACCGGCCGCAGGGCCACGCACGTCCGCACGGTCGAGGGCAACTTCGGCGAGCGGGTCGTGTACTCCAAGCTGCGCCCGATCGAGGGCCTCAACGCGGGCAGGTACCTGAAGGCGTCGGGCTTCGTCTCGCCCTTCTAGGCGTCCGGCGCGGGTGGCACCCCTCGGGGCGCCACCCGCGCCCGTCCGGTTCAGCCGAGGGGCAGGGCGCGGCCGAGCACCGCGAACGGCCGCGGGTCGCCGGTGAACTGGTAGTGCCGCAGCACGTCCGCGAACCCCACCCGCCGGTACAGCCGCCACGCCTTGCTCGGCCCCTCCGGGGTGGACAGCAGCACCCGCGAGTTCGGCACGCCCGCCAGCAGGGTGCGCAGCAGCTGCTCCCCGATGCCGCGGCCCTGCGCGCCGGGCAGCACGTGCAGCTCGGTCAGCTCGAAGTAGTCGCGCATCCACTGCTCGACCGCGCCGGGCCCGGCCACCATGGTCAGCCCGTGCCGCACCTGCTCGTGCCACCACTGGCCCACCGCGCCGCGGTAGCCGTAGCCGATGCCGATCAGCTCGTCCTCCTCGCCGAGCGCCACCACGCACCGCCAGCCGTCGCGCAGCATGTGCGCCAGCCACATGGGTGCCCGCTGCTCGGCCGTGCCGGGCGGGTAGTCCATCGCGCTGACGTAGAGCGCCAGCGCCTCGCCGAGCCGGGCGTTCAGCTCGCGGGCGGACAGCTCGACCACTCGCCTCGCCGGCGCGGCGGTCACCGGGCGACCTCCGCCGGCGTGCCCCCGGTCAGCTCGACCAGGCCCGCGAAGGTGGTGGGGAACAGGGCGTGCGGGTGGCCGGCGGCGGCCCACACCACCTCGTACCCCGCCAGCGCGGTGTCGACGAAGGTCCGGACGGGCGCCGGGTGCCCGACCGGCGAGACGCCGCCGATCACCTGGCCGGTGTGCTCGCGCACGAACGCCGGTGCGGCCCGCTCGACGCGGTCCGCGCCCGCCAGCACGGCCAACCGGTCCTGGTCCGCGCGGTGCGCGCCGGAGGTGAGCACGAGCAGGGGTGCGGCGACGTCGTCGCGGACCGCCTGGAACACGAGGCTGTTGGCGATCGCGCCCACCGGCACGCCCATCGCCGCGGCCGCCTCGGCGGCGGTGCGGACGGCGTCGGCCAGCACGCGGATCCCGTCCGCCGCCTCGTGGTGGCCCGCTTCGGCCAGGGTGGCGGCCACCTTGCGGATGCCGGGGTGGTCGAGTGCGCTCACCCGTTCATGAGACCACGCGCCGTCGGGTTGAGGACTGCCGGGCTCGCAGGATAGGCTTGCGGTGCTCGAACGTTTGTTCGAGCAATGCCTTGGCGGTGGGGCGGGGGAAGCGCCCCACCGCCAAGCGCCGCCGTCTCCCCGCGGCGGTCGTCGCCGTTGGAGACGCCGCGAGGAGGCCGCGAGAGTGACATCGACCTTCCCCCTCACCCCCGCGCCGGCGTCGGCGGTCCGCCCGCCCACCGTCCCCCGTCGTGGGCGGGCTCCGGCGGCCGGACCACCTCCCCCGCGGCGGACGACCCGGCGCGCCCCGTGGCGCGGTTCACCCATTCGCTCGACGAGATCACGTACGAGGACGGACTGTGAGCAGGGGACTGGTCGCCTACGACCGCCTGATCGACGTTGTGGAGCTGGAAGCCGAACGCCTGGCCGCGGCCGCGGAGGGGCAGCGACCCGAGCGGCAGGTGCCCGCCTGCCCCGGGCTCAACCTCGGGGAGGCCGCGAGGCACGTGGGCAGCACTTACCGGATGGTGTCGACCTGGCTGGCGGAGGGCAGCCAACCCCTGGTGTGGCAGCAGGACCCGGTGGAGGGGCAGGAACTGCCGGAGTACGTGCGCGGCGGGGTGCGGGACCTCGTGCGCGCGCTGCGGGCGCGCGAGCCGGACGACCCGTGCGAGACCTGGTGGCCCGCCGAGCGCGACCACAACTTCTGGGCGCGGCGGCTGGCGCACGAGTCGACCGTGCACCGCATGGACGTCCAGGCCGCGGCCGGGCTGCCGGTCGACCCGGTGGACGACGACGTGGCCGAGGACGGCGTCGACGAGGTCCTGACGCTCTGGCTCGGGCACCGGCTGGACCTCCTGGGCGTGCGCGGCACCCGGGCGGGGACGGTGGCCGTCCGCACGCCGGGCCGCACCTGGATCGCCACCACGGGGCCCGAACCGGCCACCGCGCACCTGCTGCTGCCCGACGAGAGCCCCGCGGCGGACGCCGAGGTGCGCGGCACCCCCATGCAGCTGTACCGCTGGCTGTGGGGCCGCATCCCGGACCGGGACCTGCCGCCCACCACCGGTGACCACGACGCCATCGCCCAACTGTGGGCGCTGCTGCGGCTGGCCACCAGGTAGACGTGCGCCCGCCGCCGGCTCCCCGGACCCCACCCGGCGGCGGGCGCACCCTCACAGGGGGATCGAGGTGACCTCGCGCAGCCCGTCCTTCCCCGCCGTCTCCAGGCGGAAGCGGACCTCGCGGCCCTCGAACTCCAGCACCCCGACCGAGTTGCCGAAGTGCGGTCCGCTGAGCTTGTGCCACGCCACCGGGTCCGGCGAGATGCCCCGCCGGTCGGCCCACCACCGCAGGAACCGCGCCACCGGCCGCGACCACGAAGCCCGGAACGCGGGCCGGAACACCCACGGCGGGTCGTTGTGCACCGGGGAGCACACCAGCTGGTAGATCTTGGCCTCCACCCGCGTGGCGAACGACGCCCGCGCCGCGTAGCTGTGGTGCACGTCCCCGGACAGCACGCACACCGTCCCCGGCGCCTGCTCGTCCTTCATGACGCGCTCGACCAGCCGCGCCAACCGCTCGTACGATGCCCGGAACGCGGGCCAGTGCTCCAGGTCAGCCACCTGCCGCACCTTCTCGCCGACCCGGCCGCGCCAGCCGGGCAGGCCGGCCATCCGCTCGTTGAGCGACTGGAGGTGGCTCAACGCGTGCGGCATCAGCCACGGCAGCGACGAGCCGATCAGCAGGTGGTCGAAGTCACCGACCGAGTTCTCCTCGATCCACCGGAACTCGCCCTCGCCCACCATCAGCCGCTCCGGGCCGGACAGGATGCGGCCGCTGCGCGTGTCGATCACCATCAGCCGGATGCGGCCGAAGTCGCGCAGGTAGCTCCACCGGGTCGACTTGCCGCCGTCGACCTCCTGGTCCGCCTGCTCGGCGAAGTCCTCCAGCAGCGGCTGCACGTCGCCGCCCGCCGACCGGACCTTCTCGTACAGCGGGTCGTGCGCCAGGTCGGCCGGGCTGAGGTTGCCCAGGTGCTGGTACACCCAGTACGAGGCCAGGCCCGCCCGGATGCGCTCGGGCCACCACCGCTTGCGCGACATCTGCTCGCGCCACGTCCGCGAGGTGTTCCAGTCGTCGCGGATGTCGTGGTCGTCGAAGATCATCGAGGTCGGCACCACCGACATCAGCCAGCGGATCTCCGGGTCGGCCCACGACTCGTGGTACAGCTCGGCGTACTCCCGGAACGACACGACCTCGCCCTTGGGCTCCGGCCGCCGTTCCGCCAGCCACCGGGTGATCCGCTTGGTCGGCTCGTCGGCGTAGACCTGGTCGCCCAGCAGCACCAGCGCGTCGGGCCACTGCTCCGGCGGCTCGTCCTTCATCCGCAGCGCGTAGGAGTCCAGCGCGTCCACGCCGAGCTTGTCGGGCTTGAGCGGGTCGCCGACCTCCTTCGCCGCCCGGCACGACCCGAACACCAGCCGCCGCACGGGCGTGGTGCGGATCAGCGAGGGCGGGAACGTCGAGCCCGGCTGCGGCCACACCACCTCGTCGTCCAGCCGCACGTCGTAGGGCGTGGTCGTGCCGGGCTCCAGCCCCTCGACGACCACCAGGGCGAAGTGCTGCTCGCCCACCTGGAACGTTCGTGCCGCGTGCCCCGCGACGGTCACCTCGCACGCCGCGTCCGTCTCGACCCACACCGTGGCCGAGGTGGAGTCGACATGTCTCAGCACAGGACCAAGGACCAGCTCCGCCATGGCGCAGACGTTACCTTCGTGCCATGGCAACCAGGTTGTACGACGTGGTCTTGGACGCCGCCGACCCCGCTGAGCTGGCCCGTTTCTGGTCGGCCCTGCTGGGGACGGGGATCGCCGAGGAGCACGCGGACGAGGTCTGCGTCACGCTCGTCGAGGGCTTGGACCTGACGTTCGTGTCGGTGGACGAGCCCAGGACCGGCAAGAACCGCCTGCACCTGGACCTGGCCTCGACCTCGGCGGAGCACCAGGCGGCGCTGGTGGCCCGCGCGGAGGAGCTGGGCGCGCGGCGGGTCGACATCGGGCAGGGGGACGTGCCGTGGGTGGTGCTGGCGGATCCCGAGGGCAACGAGTTCTGCGTGCTGGAGCGGCGCGACGAGTACGCGCGCACCGGTCCGGTGGCGGCGGTGGTGGTGGACGCGGCGGACCCGGTCGCGCAGGTGGCGTTCTGGGCGGCGGCGACCGGGTTGCCGGTGGCGCGTGAGCACCCCGGGTACGCGTCGCTGAGGCAGGAGGCGGGACCGGCGGTGGAGTTCGTCCGGGTGGCCGGGCCGAAGCGGGGCAAGAACCGCCTGCACCTGGACGTCGCGCCGCCCGCGGACGGTGACCTGCCGACCGAGGTGGCGCGGTTGGAGGCGTGCGGCGCGGTGCGGGCGGACGTCGGGCAGCGCGGGGTGACGTGGGTGGTGCTGGCGGACCCGGAGGGCAACGAGTTCTGCGTGGTGACGCCTCGGTGAGGGGGCAGCCGCGTGAGGGGGCAGCCGCTCCACCCGGTGCGCCCGCTCCACCCGGTCCACTCACCGGCGCCTCGGACGGGTAGGCCAGGCGGTGGCCCCGGTGCACCCGCTCCACCCGGTGCACCGGTTTCGGTGAGGCCGGCGGCACACCCGCCGCCGCGCGCCAGGAGCGCACCGTCACCCTTGCTCGGCGGCGGTCGGCACGATCAGCAGTCCTGCCTGCCGCTGCTGATCAGGTGGCGGTTGCCGTTCCAATCGATGTAGCCGACAGCGGCCACGCAGCGGTTGTCCGTGCCGGTGACACCCCGGGGACCCGCGTAATACGCGTAGTCGCCCAGGTCCGGGCTCCGGCCCGAGGCGTCGTCCGGCGCGTTCCGGTCGAGCACGCTCGGGGGGTGGCAGTCACGAGCGCCCTGGTGGCTTCGGCACCTCGTCGTCTACAGTGCCGATATGCAATATATCAGTCGGGCGCTGTTCCGCGACCAGGCGCTGACCGCGATCCGCGAGGCGATCCTGGGCGGTGACCTCGCGCCCGGCGAGCCGATCAAGGACGTCGAGCTGGCCGAGCGGCTGGGGCTGTCGCGCACCCCGGTGCGCGAGGCGTTGGCCCGGCTCACCGAGGAGGGCTTGGTCGAGACCAAGCCGCACAGCTACACCCGCGTCACGCCGCTCGACACCGCCGCGGTGCGCGACGCGCACGTCCTGGTCCAGACCGTGCACGCCCTAGCCGCGCGGCTGGCCGTGCCGGACCTGGTGCCCGCGGACCTGGAGGCCATGCGCGAGGCGAACGCGGCCTTCGCGCAGGCGCTGGCCGGCGGGGACGTGCCCGCCGCGCTGGCCGCCGACGACGCGTTCCACGCGGTGGCGGTGCGGCGCGGCGCGAACTTCGCCGTGATCGCCACGATCGAGCGCTACACGCCGCTGGTCCGCCGCCTGGAGCGCCTGCGCTTCGCCGCGCCGGTGGGACGCCACTCGGTGGCGATGCACGAGGAGATCATCGCCGCCTGCGCGGCGGCCGACGCCGACCTGGCGGCCCGGCTCGTCGAGCGCAACTGGGCGACCCTGGCCGACCTGCTGGAGGAGAACTGACGTGGCACTGACCGACTTCCCCCGGTTCCCGCTGCTGTTCGGGCCGTCACCGGTGCACCCGCTGGAGCGCCTGAGCGCGCACCTCGGCGGCGCCCGGGTGTGGGCCAAGCGGGAGGACTGCAACTCCGGACTGGCCTACGGCGGCAACAAGACCCGCAAGCTGGAGTACCTGGTGGCCGACGCCGTGGCGCAGGGCTGCGACACCCTGGTCTCCATCGGTGGCGTGCAGTCCAACCACACCCGCCAGGTGGCGGCCGCCGCCGCGCGGGCCGGGTTGGGTTGCGTGCTGGTGCAGGAGAGCTGGGTGGACTGGCCGGACGCGGTGTACGACCGGGTGGGCAACATCCTGCTGAGCCGGCTGATGGGCGCCGAGGTGCGGTTGGTGGAGGCGGGCTTCGGCATCGGCGTGAAGCCCGCGTGGGAGCAGGCCGTCGAGGACGTCCGCGCGGCGGGCGGCAAGCCGTACGCCATCCCGGCGGGCGGGTCGGACCACCCCCTGGGCGGCCTGGGTTTCGCGGGCTGGGCGGCCGAGGTCGAGCGGCAGGAGACCGAGCTGGGTGTCCGGTTCGACACGGTCGTGGTGTGCTCGGTGACCGGCAGCACGCAGGCCGGGATGGTCGCGGGCTTCGCGGGCAGCGGGCGGAGGGTGCTCGGCATCGACGCCTCGGCCAAGCCGGACGAGACCCGCGCCCAGGTGCTCCGGATCGCGCGGCGGACCGCCGAGCACCTCGGGGTCGAGGTGACCGACGCGGACGTGGAGCTGGACGACCGCTTCCACGAGGGCGTCTACGGCCTGCCGGGGGAGTCCACGATCGAGGCGATGAAGCTCGGCGCCCGGCTGGAGGGCATGATCACCGACCCGGTCTACGAGGGCAAGTCCCTGGCGGGCCTGGTGGAACTGGTGTCGAACGGCGAGATCCCGCGCGACTCCACCGTCCTCTACGCACACCTGGGCGGTCAGCCGGCCCTCAACGCCTACAGCGCGCTGTTCCGCTGAGTTCCGCCCGGTGCCGGCTCCCCGGCACCGAGCGGAGCCCGAGCCGCTGCCGTGAGCCCTCCGGCGCTGAGCGGGGTCCAAGCCGCCGCCGGCCCTCCAGCACCGGGCGGAGCCCGAGCCGCCGCCTGTCCTCCAGCGCCGCGCGGAGCCCGAGCCGCTGCCGCCGGCTCCCGGCACCGGAGGGAGCCCAGGCCACCACCGGCCCCCCACCACCCGGCGGGGCTCAGGCCCGCAGCCGCAAGCCCTTCGGCGTCGCGCGGAACCCCGCGTCCTGGAGGACGCCCGCGAGCCGTGAACCCAGTGCCACCTCCCCGTCCGCCCGCTGCACCGCCAGCTGCCCCAGCCACCCGTCGCGCACCGCCCGACCCAGCGCCTGCGCGGCGGCCCGCAGCGGGACCTCCTCCTCGGTGAACGACAGCAGCGACCGCCCACCCCGCTCCACGTACAGCACGACCACCCCGTCCACCAGCACCACCAGCGCGCCGGCCTTGCGGCCCGGCCGGTGCCTGCCCTCGCCCAGCGGCTCCGGCCAGTCCAGGGCCGCGCCGTGGGGCTGGGCCGGGTCCGCGGCCGCCAGCACCACCGCCTGCGGCGCCCCCGCGTGGTCCTGGCCCACCGGCCGGGACAGGGCGCGCAGCCGGTCCACCGCGCCCCGGGCGGCGAACTGCGCCGCGCCCAGGCCCTCCACCACGTACCCGCGCACGACCTGCCCGGACTCCTCCATCGCCCGCAGCACCCGGTACACGCCGCTGAAACCGCCGGTCACGCGCTCGGTGTCCAGCGCGCCCCTGGTCAGCACGCCGTGCCGCTCCAGGAACGCCTCGGCCCGCGCGTGCGCCCGGCGCGTCGCGTCGGGCGCGGGCACGACGGCCAGGGACCAGCGGCCCGCGACCGTCGGCGGCCCGCCGCGGCTGGGCGCCTCGGGGCGACCCGCGCGCATCCGGGCGTAGCGGCCGCGCGGCGCGGACCGGCGCGGCTTGTGCGCGGTGCCGCCGCCCGCGACCAGCGCCCGCAGCGGCGCCAGCGTGTCGTTGGTGACCACACCCGCCCACACCAGGTCCCACAGCGCGCCGACCACCTCGCCGTCCGTCGTGGGCCCCTGGAGCGAGACCCGGTCGACGACCTGGCGGAAGAACAGCGCGCCACCCGCCAGCGACTCCACCACGGCCCGGTGCAGCGGCGAGTCCGGCGCGGCCTCCGGCACCAGGTCCGGCAGCAGCAGGTCGGCCACGTCGGTCGGGGCCAGGGCGATCCAACCGTCGCCGCCGGCCAGCGAGCCGCAGCCGGTCCAGGTCACCTCGCCGGCCGCGGTCAGCTCGTCCAGCAGCGCCGGGCTGTAGCCGGGCAGCCGCGCGGGCAGCAGCAGCGATTCCACCGCGCTCGCGGGCAGCGGCGCGCCGGCCAGCTGCTCGACCACCGCGTACACGTCGTCCGCGGTCGGCGCGGAGCGCAGCCGCCTGCCGACGCCGTGCCAGCCGGGCAGGAAGCGGCCCAGGGCCGCGGGCTCCACCGGCTCGACCTCGGCGCGCAGCCGGGCCAGCGACGCCCGCCGCAGCCGGCGCAGCACCTCGGCGTCGCAGAACTCGGTGTGCGTGCCGCCCGCACCCGGTTGCGACGGCGCCGGTGGCGCCGGCTGCAACGCCAGCGGCCGCAGCTCGCCGCGCACCAGCCGCCCCGCGCCCGCCATCCGCTCCAGCACCCCCGTCACCACCGCGACGCCCAGGCCGAACCGCTCCGCCGCCTGCGCCGCGGGGAACGGCCCGCGGGTGCGCGCGTACCGGGACAGCAGGTCGCCCAGCGGGTCGGCCACCGGCTCGGTGAACACCTCGGGCACGCCGACCGGCAGCGCCACGCCCAGCGCGTCCCGCACCCGGCCCGCGTCCTCGATGCCGATCACCCGGTCCGCGCCCGCGATGCGCACCCGGATCGCCCGCCGCTGCGACACCAGCTCGGTCAACCACTCCGGCCGCACACCCCGCTCGGCGGCCTCGGCCTCGGACAGGTCTCCCAGGAACCGCAGCAGGTCGGCCGCGCCCTCGACGTCGCGCGCGTGCCGGTCCGGCGCGAGCCGCTGGAGGGTGCGCTCGACCTCCTCCACGACCTCGGGGTCGAGCAGCTCGCGGATCGCCTCGGAGCCGAGCAGCTCGGCCAGCAGCGCCGAGTCCAGCGACAGCGCCGCCGCGCGCCGCTCGGCCAGCGGCGCGTCCGCCTCGTACAGGAACATGCCGACGTACCCGAACAGCAGGCTCCGCGCGAACGGCGACGGCGACGGCGTCTCCACCTCCACCACCCGCACGCGCCGCGCCCGCACGTCGGTCATCAGCTCGCGCAGGCCGGGCACGTCGTAGACGTCCTGGAGGCACTCCCGCATCGCCTCCAGCACCACCGGGAAGCTCTCGTACTTCGCCGCCACCGACAGCAGCTGCGCCGCCCGCTGCCGCTGCTGCCACAGCGGCGACCGCCGCCGCGGGTCGCGCCGGGGCAGCAGCAGGGAGCGCGCCGCGCACTCCCGGAACCGGGCCGCGAACAGCGCCGACCCGCCCACCTCGGTCACCACGACCTGCTCGACCTCCTCGGGGTCGAGCAGCACGTCCTCCGCGCCGACCACCACCGGCGCGCCGTCGGCGTCCACGGCGTCGGGCAGCCGCACCACGATCCCGTCGTCGGAGTGCGCCGCCTGCACCTCGATCCCGCGCCGCTCCCGCAGCCGCGCCGCGACCGCCAGCGCCCACGGCGCGTTGACCTGCGCGCCGAACGGCGAGTGCACCACCATCCGCCAGTCGCCCAGCTCGTCCCGGAACCGCTCGACCAGCACGACCCGGTCGTTGGGCACGTGCCGCGTCGCCTCGCGCTGCTCGTCCAGGTAGGCCAGCAGGTTCGAGGTCGCCCACTCGTCCAGCCCGGCCGCCGCGGTGCGCCCGCGGGCCTCGGCCGGGTCCGCCGTGGACACCTCGCGCAGGAACCTGCCCAGCGCCCGCCCCAGCTCCAGCGGCCGGCCCGGCGCGTCGCCCTTCCAGAACGGCATCCGCGCGGGCTGCCCCGGCGCGGGCACCACGATCACCCGGTCGTGGGTGATGTCCTGAACCCGCCACGACGAGGTGCCGAGCAGGAACGTGTCGCCCACCCGCGACTCGTAGACCATCTCCTCGTCCAGCTCGCCCACCCGCGAGCCGGGCCGGTCCTCGGAGGCCGGCGTCATCACCGCGAACATGCCCCGGTCGGGGATGGTGCCGCCCGAGGTCACCGCCAGCCGCTGCGAGCCCGGCCGGCCGCGCAGCTCGCCGCTGATCCGGTCCCAGGTGATGCGCGGCCGCAGCTCGCCGAACTCCTCGCTCGGGTACCGGCCCGCCAGCATGTCCAGCACGGCCTGGAGCGCCGACTCCGGCAGCGCCGCGAACGGCGCCGCCCGCCGCACCAGCCCGGCCAGCGCCTCGACCGTCCACGTCTCCATCGCCACCATGGCCACCACGTGCTGCGCCAGCACGTCCAGCGGGTTGCGCGGGTACCGCACGGCCTCGATCGCGCCGTCCCGCATCCGCTCCGCGACCACCGCGCACGACACCAGGTCACCCCGGAACTTCGGGAACACCACCCCGCGCGACACCGCGCCCACCTGGTGCCCGGCGCGGCCGACCCGCTGGAGCCCGGACGCGACCGTCGGCGGCGCCTCCACCTGCACCACCAGGTCGACCGCGCCCATGTCGATGCCCAGCTCCAGCGACGAGGTGGCCACCACGCACGGCAGCCGCCCGGACTTGAGCTCCTCCTCCACGGTGACGCGCTGCTCCCGCGACATCGAGCCGTGGTGGGCGCGGGCGACGGCGGCCGTGCGCTGCGTGGTGGTCCCGGACTGGCCGGGCGCCTCGGCCGGGAACCGGTCGGGGCCGGCGGGGTCCGCGGCGTCCGCGTCCGGGAGCCCCCGGGCCTCCTCCTCGGCCAGCTCGTTGAGCCGCGCGGTCAGCCGCTCGGCCAGCCGCCGGGAGTTGGCGAACACGATCGTCGACCGGTGCTGCCGCACCAGCTCCAGCACCCGCCGCTCCACCGAGGGCCAGATCGACGCCCGCTGCTCCGCGCCCGCCGCCGAGCCGGAGACCTCCCCGGTCGGTTGGCCGAGCACCGACATGTCCTCGACCGGGACCTCGACCCCCACCTCGATGGTCTTGGCCGTCCCGGGCTGCACGACCGTCACGGGCCGCCCGCCCGCCAGGAACGCGCCGACCTCCTCGACCGGGCGCACCGTCGCGGACAGCCCGATCCGCTGGGCGGGCCGCTCCAGCAGCGCGTCCAGCCGCTCCAGGGACAGCGCCAGGTGCGCGCCGCGCTTCGTGCCGGCCACCGCGTGCACCTCGTCGACGATCACGGTCTCCACACCGCGCAACGACTCCCGCGCCGCCGAGGTGAGCACCAGGAACAGCGACTCGGGGGTGGTGACCAGCACGTCCGGCGGGGTGCGCGCGAACGCCCGCCGCTCGTCCGCCGGGGTGTCGCCGGTGCGCATGCCGACCGTGGTGCCAGGTTCGGGCAGCGACAGCCGGTGCGCGGCCTGCCGGATGCCCGCCAGCGGCGCGCGCAGGTTCCGCTCCACGTCCACCGCCAGGGCCTTGAGGGGGGAGACGTAGAGCACCCGGCACCGCCGCTTCGGGTCCTCCGGCGGGGTGGCGGAGGCCAGCCGGTCCAGCGCCCACAGGAACGCGGCCAGCGTCTTGCCCGAGCCGGTGGGCGCGATGACCAGCGCGTGCTCGCCCGCGGCCGCCGCCTCCCACGCGCCCGCCTGCGCCGCCGTGGGCGCGGCGAAGGCCCCGGCGAACCACTGCCGGGTGGCGGGGGAGAAGCGGTCCAGGACGGTCATGCCCACCATGCTGAACCACGGGTCCGACAATTTTTGGTTGTGGCACGATCACCCCGTCCAACCGAAGGGGTGAAACGTGCGCGTGCTGTCCGTTGACCTGGGCACTTCCAACACCGTGGCGGTGCTCGCCGCGCACGGCAGGCCGCCCCGGGTCGTCGAGGTGGACGGCTCCGCCACCATGCCGTCGGCGGTCTACTGCGAGGAGGACGGCACCCTGGTCGTGGGCCGCGACGCCGAGCGCCGCGCCCGCCTCGACCCGGCCCGCTTCGAGCCCAACCCCAAGCGCCGCGTGGACGACGGCGTGCTGCTGCTCGGCGACAACGTCGTCCCGGTCACCGACGCGCTGGCCGCCGTCCTGCGCCGCGTGTTCGAGGAGACCGCCCGCCAGCTCGGCGGCGAGGCGCTGGACGAGATCCGCCTCACCCACCCCGCCCAGTGGGGACCCACGCGCCGCAACGTGCTGCTGTCCGCCGCCCGGCTGGCGGGCGCGCCCGGCGAGGTCGTCCTGGTCCCCGAACCGGTCGCCGCCGCGTCCCACTACGCCTCGCTGTCCGTGGGCCAGGCGCTGGCCGTGTACGACCTGGGCGCGGGCACGTTCGACGTGGCCGTGGTCGCCGCCACCCAGAGCGGCTTCACCGTGCTCGCCGAGGACGGCCTGCCCGACCTGGGCGGACTGGACGTCGACCAGGCCCTGCTGGAGCACGTCGGACGGCAGGTCTCGCACCGCGACCCGGCCTCCTGGCAGCGGCTGCTGCGCCCGGAGTCCACGGCCGACCGGCGGGCCCGGCGCGCGCTCCAGGAGGACGTGCGGGCCGCCAAGGAGTCCCTGTCGCGGCACGCGCACACCGAGGTGCCGATGCCCGAGCCGTTCGAGGACGTGCTGGTCAACCGGTCCGACCTGGAGGCGCTGGTCCGGCCCAGCATGCTGCGCAGCGTGGAGCTGCTGGCCTCGACGATCCGCTCCACCGGCCTGGCGCCCAACCAGCTCGCGGGCATCTACCTGGTGGGCGGCGCGAGCCGCATCCCGCTGGTGGCGAACATGATCGCCGAGCACGTGCGGGTGGTGCCGACGAGCCTGGACCAGCCGGAGACCGCCGTCGCCCTGGGCGCGCACCACGTGCCCAAGGACGGCATCACCCCGCGCTCCCAGGACCTGACGCTGCCCGGTCGGGAGCCCGACACCGTGGTCACCCGGCCGGTGAACCCCGTGGTCAGCGGCCCCCACCAGGTCAGCGCGCCGATGAGCGGGCCGAACCCGGTCCTCGGCGGCGCGCACCCCGTCAACCCGAGCACGAGCGGGTCCTACCAGGTCAACCCGACGACCAGCGGGCCCTACCAGGTCGGCTACCCGCAGACCGGACCGCAGCAGTTCAACTTCCCCAGCGTCGCCCCGCAGCGGCCCGCGAAGCGGCGGCCCGCCAAGAGGGTGCTGATCGCCGCGGGCGCGGCCGTGGTGCTCGTGCTGGCGGCGATCGGCGGGATCTTCGCGCTCAACACGCCGGGCACGCCCGACGCGCAGGAGTGCAAGACCGACGTCGAACTGGACGACAAGGGCTTCACCGGCTGCCTGCGCCTGCTCGCGGGCGCGGTCCCGGACACCGGTACCTGCAGGTCGGGCGGCGCGCCGGGGGTGGGCGGCGTCAGCGGCATCAAGGGCACCGCGGTCAGCTGCTCCGTCCAGGACGACTACTCGGTCCAGTACGTGCTCACCGAGACGGTCACCGGCGCCGACCAGGGCGCGGAGGCCGTGGTGCGGTCGATCAAGAGCGACGTCGTCGAGGCGCGGTGGGAGGGCAACGGCCTGGCCGGCGAGTATCGGGCCGCCGCGGACGGCGGGCTGGGGCTGCTCGTGTTCACCGCCGACGGGCTGCCGCTGCTGGGCATCGTGACCAGGAGCAGCGGCGGCGAGGACCTGACCGCGGACGCGGTCGCGGACTTCTTCGAGCGCTCCGTCCAGCCGGGCACCTGAGCGACCAGGGACCTGGTCGGGCCCCGTACCCGGTCGGCCCCGTACCTGGTCGGCCCACCACCTGACCCGGTCGGCGGCTGTTCGGACCAGCGGCCCTTTGGCACGATCAAGATCATGACCGTCGTGGACGTCGTGCAGCGCAGGGTGTTGCGGGTGCTGGCGACCACGCAGGTGCTGGGCGCGGCGGGCGTCACCATCGGTCTGGCGGTGAGCACGCTGATCGCGGCCGCGCTCGCGGACGCCGACGTGGTGGGCGGCCTGGCGCAGACCGCCGCGGTGCTCGGCGCGGCCGCGTTCGCACTGCCCGCGGCGCGCCTGGCGACCCGCAGCGGACGCCGACCGGCGCTGGTGCTCGGCTACGGCGTCGGCGCGGTGGGCGCGGCGGTGGCGGCGTGCGCGGTGGTGCTCGGCTCGTGGCACCTGCTGCTGGGCGCCCTGGTGCTGTTCGGCGCGGCGTCCAGCGCGAACCTCTCCGCCCGGTACGCGGGCGCGGACCTGGCCCACCCGCACCGCCGGGCGCGCTCGGTGGCGCTGGTGGTGTGGGCGGCGACCGCGGGCGCGGTGCTGGGGCCGAACCTGGCCGACCCGGCCGGGCGCGTGGTCGCGCTGCTGGGCCTGCCCGCGGGCACGGGCCCCTACCTGCTGTCGGCGGTGCTGTTCGGGCTGGCCGCGCTGGTCGTGCTGCGGTTCCTCCGACCCGACCCGCTGGTCGTCGCCCGCGCCGCCGTCGAGCCCGCGGCCTGCTGCTCGGGCGGGGTGGCGGACACGCGCGGCGCGGCGGCGCTGTGGCGGTCGCTGACGCCCGCCGCCAGGCTCGCGCTGAGCGGCGTGGCGCTGTGCCAGACCGCGATGGTCGGGCTGATGTCGATGACCCCGGTGCACATGGACCACGCCGGCTCGTCGCTGCGCGTGGTGGGCCTGGTGATCAGCCTGCACGTGGCCGCGATGTACGTGGCCAGCCCGCTGTTCGGGTGGATGGCGGACAGGCTGGGCCGGGTGCCCGTGCTGGCGATCGGCGCGGCGCTGGTGGTGGCCGCGTCGGGCATCGCGGGCATGGCGCCCGCGCACGACGCGCCGCAGCTGGCCGCCGGGCTGGCGCTGCTGGGCTTCGGCTGGTCGGCGGGCCTGGTGGCGGGGTCGGCGCTGCTCACCGAGTCGGTGCCGGCGGCGGACCGGCCGGCCGCGCAGGGCCTGTCGGACCTGTGCATGAACGCCGGCGGCGCGGTCGGCGGCGTCGTGGCGGGCGTGGTGGTGAGCACGTGGTCCTACGCCGCGCTGGGGCTGCTCGTCGGGTTCACCGCGCTGCCGCTGCTGGTGGCGTGCCTGTTCGCGGCGCTGCCGCGGGTGCGCTGAGGGTCAGCGCTTGCGGTTGTGCCAGAACGCGCGCAGCCCCACGACGATCGCCGCGACCAGCCCGGCGATCACCACGACGGTCCCGATCGGTGACGACAGGCCCGTGGGGTCCTCCTGCAACAGCAGCACCCCTTGAGGTTAGCGCGGCGGCGGTGGACCCGCGCCCGCCTCGCCGCACCGGTCGCTCGACGGGGCGGCCGGTCCCCGGGTCCGGCGGCGGCCGACCGGTGTCGCGGAGGACGTGCCGCCGCCCGGCCGCCGGTGGGCTGAGGGCGTCCGGCGGGGCGCGCTAGCCTGGGCGCGATGCGCAACACGGTGTTCCGCAAGTTGATGGCGAACGAGTTCGGCCAGGTCCGCGGGGAGATGATCGCCCGCGACCACGTGATGTCCGGCCTCGGCGGCCGGACCGCGGACGAGGCGTTGGAGGCGGGGTTCCCGGCCAAGGAGGTCTGGCTCGCCGTCTGCGACGCGTTCGACGTGCCGGCACAACGCCGGTGACCCGGCGTGGCGACCGGCTGGTCGAACACCTGTTCGGCTACACTGCCCGACACGACCGGGTGACCCCCTCCCCCTGGTGACCTGGTCCCCGCCGAAAAATGTCGGACCCCACCCGTAACGTCGGCCCCGACATCGCACAGCGACCCAAGACAACCGAGGTGGACCTCAAGATGGCACCCCAGGCTCCCGACCGGGACAAGGCCCTCGAACTGGCCCTGGCCCAGATCGACAAGCAGTTCGGCAAGGGCTCGGTCATGCGGCTCGGCGAGGAGGGCCGCGCCCCGATCGAGGTGATCCCGACCGGCGCGATCGCGCTCGACGTCGCGCTCGGCATCGGTGGCCTGCCCCGCGGCCGGGTGGTGGAGATCTACGGCCCGGAGTCGTCCGGTAAGACGACGGTGGCGCTCCACGCCGTGGCCAACGCCCAGCGCAACGGCGGCATCGCCGCGTTCATCGACGCCGAGCACGCGCTCGACCCCGAGTACGCGCGCAAGCTGGGCGTCGACACCGACGCGCTGCTGGTCTCGCAGCCGGACACCGGCGAGCAGGCGCTGGAGATCGCGGACATGCTGGTCCGCTCCGGCGCGCTCGACATCCTCGTCATCGACTCGGTGGCGGCGCTCGTGCCGCGCGCCGAGATCGAGGGCGAGATGGGCGACAACCACGTGGGTCTCCAGGCCCGCCTGATGAGCCAGGCGCTGCGGAAGATCACCGGTGCGCTCAGCTCGTCCGGCACCACGGCGATCTTCATCAACCAGCTGCGCGAGAAGATCGGCGTGATGTTCGGCTCGCCCGAGACCACGACCGGTGGCAAGGCGCTGAAGTTCTACGCCTCCGTGCGCCTCGACGTGCGGCGGATCGAGACCCTGAAGGACGGTGGCGAGCCGGTCGGCAACCGCACCCGCGTCAAGGTCGTGAAGAACAAGGTGGCCCCGCCGTTCAAGCAGGCCGAGTTCGACATCCTCTACGGCCACGGCATCAGCCGCGAGGGCTCGCTCATCGACATGGGCGTCGACCAGGGCATCCTGCGCAAGTCCGGCGCCTGGTACACGTACGAGGGCGACCAGCTGGGCCAGGGCAAGGAGAACGCGCGGAAGTTCCTGCGCGAGAACCCGGACGTGGCGAACGAGATCGAGAAGCGGATCAAGGAGAAGCTCGGCATCGGGGCCACCCTCGACACCGAGGAGACCGCGGCCGCGCCGGTCGAGTTCTAAGCGGACGTGGCAGGACGAGGCGGTCGTGGTCGCGGGGCGCCCCGCGACCGCTCGGCCGACGACTCCGGCTTCGGCCCGGACCAGGGTTCCGACGTCGAGGAGCCGCGCCCGGTCGACCCGGTGAAGGAGCAGCGCAAGGCGACCGACCTGTGCTACGCGCTGCTCGCCGCCAGGGCGAGGACCAGGGTCGAACTCCGCGATGCCCTGCTGCGCAAGGGCATCCGCGAGGAGACGGCCGAACTGGTGCTCGGCAAGTTCGACCGGGCGGGGCTGATCGACGACACGGCGTTCGCCGAGGTCTGGGTCCGCTCCCGCCACGCCCACCAGGGCCTGGGTCGGCGTGCCCTGGCCGTGGAGCTGCGGCGCAAGGGCGTGGCGGACGAGGTGGTGACCGAGGCCGTCGCGGCGGTCGACGACGAGGCGGAGGAGGAGCGGGCCCGGGAGCTGGTGCGCAAGAAGCTGCGCACCACGGGGGGCCTGGACGACACGACCAAGATCCGCCGCGTGGTCGCCGCGCTCGCGCGCAAGGGTTACCCGGAGGGGTTGGCCTACCGGGTGGTCCGCGACGAGCTGCGCCGCGCGGGCGAGGAGACCGACGCGCTGGACGAGCTGACCCGGGACTGAGCGGCCCCCGGTCGGTGCCGCGTGGTCCTCTCGGCGTCCGTGGGAAAAGCCCTGGCGCGCAGGGGTTCCGGTCGGTCCACCGAGGACCGGGGTGATCGGTCTACCGAGGACCGGGGTGAACCGCCGTGGGTTCCCGGCCCGAGTGCGGACGAGCGTCAGGACGCGGCGCGGGCGAGGCGCCAGAACTGGCGCTTCCTGTCCTCCCGCACCACGACCCCGAGCCGGCTCAGCTCCTCGCGCAGCTGCGCGGCGTCCTCGTGGTCGCCCTTGCGCAGCGCCTCCGCCCGCACCTTCAACAGCGCGTCAGCCCCGGGCGGCAGGTCGGGCGTCCCCGCCGCCCACCGCCGGTACCGGTCCTCGTACGGGTCCTTCTCCAGCCACTGGTAGCCGTGCGTCTGGAAAGCCTCGGCCAGGTCCTCGGTCCTCAGGTCGCTGCTCTCCCTGGCCAGCTCGCCGGTGTCCACCCCGAGCAGCACGACCTTCTTGCCGTCTACGAAGACGCCCGACACCAGGGTCCGGTCGAAGTTCCGCGACTTCCCGCCGCGGGTGAACTCCACGCCCTCGTTGAAGACCTCCACCGCCAGCCGCTCGTGGGCCGCCATCCCGACGAGCACCAGGCCGCCCAGCGCGCCGATCCCCAGCGACCCGACCGTCGCCCACGGCTCCGGCACCGAGGCCACCAGCCGGAACGGCCCCTGCATCGGCGCCCACGACAGGCCGGCCACCCACCCTGCGATCGACTTCAGCCCGAACAGCACCGCCGCGCCCAGCACCGGGAACCCGACCGACACCAGGGCCACCTGCGAACGAGGCTCGGCCACCACCGTGCTCCGCCGTGCGTCCATCCCCCTCTTACCTCCCCCGAAGTGAGCGCCCAACCTATCGCCGTACGCTGCGCGCGTGAGCATCAGGGCCGAGCACGTCGTCTGGGACTGGAACGGCACCCTGCTCGCCGACAACCACGCGGTGCTGGCCGCGGTCAACCGGATCTGCCGCGACTTCGGCCGCGACGCCGTCACCCTCGACCACTGGCGCGACACCTACAGCCGCCCCCTCAAGGACTGCTACGAGCGGCTGCTCGCGCGCACCCTCACCGCGGTCGACTGGGCCCGCATCGACCTCGTCTTCCACGAGGAGTACCGCGCCGCGCTGCACGGGTGCGGCCTGGCCGACGGCGTGCCTGACCTCCTCCGGTCCCTGCCCCGGACCCAGTCGCTGCTGTCCATGTGGTTCCACGACGAACTGGTCCCGACGATCACCGAACTCGGCCTGGCCGACCTGTTCACCCGCGTCGACGGCCTGCGCGCGGAGGTGGGCGGCGGTTCGAAGGCCGAGCACCTGGCCGCGCACCTCGACGCCCAGCGGCTGCGGCCCGAGCAGGTCGTGGTCATCGGCGACGTGGTGGACGACGCCGACGCCGCCCGCCACGTGGGGGCCCGGGTGGTGCTGGTCGCCACGGGCGTCAGCTCGCGCCGGGTCCTGGAGCGGGCGGGCGTGCCGGTCGCGGACTCCATCCCGGAGGCCCTGGCCCACCTGGCGTGACGCGGGCCCGCGCCGCCGGCCGACACCGGCAGCGCCCCGCAGCCGCGCGGGCGGGAAGAGTGCCAAGACCCGGCGGGGGCCGGCCACCGGCGAACCGCGTCCGGCCAGCCCGGCCCAGGCCAGCCCGGCCCAGGCCAGCCCAGGCCAGTCCAGCCCTGGCCAGCCCAGCCCTGGCTGGCCCAGCCCCCGCCAGCCCGCCCGTCCTACCCCAGCGCGGCCGCCGCGCGGGCGAGCGCCTCGACCCGGCCGAAGTCACCCGCGGCCAGTGCGTCCTTCGGCGCGAGCCACGACCCGCCGACGCAGCCGACGTTGGGCAGCGCCAGGTAGCTCGGCGCGCTCCCCGGCGTGATGCCGCCGGTCGGGCAGAACCGCAGGCCGGGCAGCGGGCCGCCGATGGACTTCAGGTACTCCACACCGCCCGCGGCTTCCGCGGGGAAGAACTTGAGCGCGGTCAAGCCGCGCTCGGCCAGCCGCATCGCCTCCGACACGGTCGCCGCGCCCGGCAGGAACGGCAGCCCGGTGTCCTCGGCGGCGTCGAGCACCCGGTCGGTGGAGCCGGGCGTCACCAGGAACGCCGCCCCCGCCTTCGCGGCCTGCTCGGCGTGCTCGGGTCGGGTGACCGTGCCCGCGCCGATGACGATGTCCGGCACCTCCGCGGCGACCCGCTCGATGGCCGCCAGGGCGGCCGGCGTGCGCAGGGTCAGCTCGATCACCCGGACACCGCCGCGCAGCAGCGCCCGCGCCAGCGGCACGGCGTGCTCGGCGTCGTCCACGACGACGACCGGGATGACGGGGGACAGCTCCAGCAGGTCAGAGCTGGTGGTCACCGGGACACCTCCTGGTTGAACCGGCCTTCGAAGTGCGAGGCCGCGATGGGTCCGAACACGCTCGCGCCCCGGTCGGCGGGCCCGACCGCCCGCCGCAGCGCGGCGAACAGCTCGCGGCCCGTGCCGGTCCACGCCTGCGCGTCCGGGGGGAAGTCCACCAGCTCGCGCGCGTCCAGCTCCGCCGGGTCCACGAACACCTCCAGGGTGCCCGTCTCGGCGTCCAGCCGCAGCACGTCGCCGTCGCGCACCCGCGCCAGGGGGCCGCCCACGGCCGCCTCCGGGGTGAGCTGGATCGCCGCCGGGATCTTGCCCGACGCGCCGGACATCCGGCCGTCGGTGACCAGCGCGACCCGGAAGCCGCGGTCCTGGAGCACGCCCAGGGCGGGGACGAGCTTGTGCAGCTCGGGCATCCCGTTGGCCTGCGGGCCCTGCTGCCGGACCACGATCACCACGTCGCGCTCCAGCTCGCCCGCCCTGAACGCCGCGCTGAACGCCTCCTGCGTAGTGAACACCCGCGCGGGCGCCTCCACGACGCGGTGCCGCGCCTCGACCGCCGACACCTTGATCACCGCGCGGCCGAGGTTGCCCGACAGCATCCGCAGGCCGCCGTCGGCCGCGAACGGCTCGGACGCGGGCCGCAGCACGTCGGTGTCCAGCGAGCGGCCCGCGCCGGGGCGCCAGCTCAGCACGCCCTCGACCAGCACCGGCTCCTCGGTGTAGCGCGCCAGGCCGGGCCCGGCCACGGTCCGCACGTCCTCGTGCAGCAGGCCGGCCTCCAGCAGCGTGTGCACCAGGAACTGCACGCCGCCCGCCGCCTGGAAGTGGTTGATGTCGGCCGAGCCGTTGGGGTAGACGCGGGCCAGCAGCGGCGCCACCGAGGACAGCTCGGCGAAGTCGTCCCAGCTCAGCTCGATGCCCGCGGCCGAGGCGATGGCCACCAGGTGCATGGTGTGGTTGGTCGAGCCGCCGGTGGCCAGCAGCGCGACCAGGCCGTTGACCACGGACTTCTCGTCCACCACGTGCCCGACCGGGGTGTAGTCCGCGCCGCGGCTGATCTCCACGGCCCGGCGCGCGGCCTTCTCGGTCAGCGCCCGGCGCAGCCTGGTGCCCGGCGGCACGAAGCTCGCGCCCGGCAGGTGCAGGCCCATGACCTCCACGACCAGCTGGTTGGAGTTCGCGGTGCCGTAGAAGGTGCAGGTCCCGGGGCTGTGGTAGGAGGCGGACTCGGCCTCCAGCAGGTCCTCGCGGGTCGCCCTGCCCTCCGCGTACAGCTGCCGCACCCGCGACTTCTCCGAGTTCGGCAGGCCGGAGTGCATGGGGCCCGCGGGCACCAGGACCGCGGGCAGGTGCCCGAACGACAGCGCGCCGATCAGCAGGCCCGGCACGATCTTGTCGCACACGCCGAGCAGCAGCGCGGCGTCGAACATCTCGTGGGACAGCGCGATGGCGGTCGACATCGCGATCACGTCCCGGCTGAACAGCGACAGCTCCATGCCCGCGCGACCCTGGGTGATGCCGTCGCACATGGCGGGCACGCCGCCCGCGAACTGGGCCACGCCGCCCACCGCGCGCGCCGCGTCCTTGATCCACGCGGGGTACTCCTGCATGGGCTGGTGCGCCGACAGCATGTCGTTGTAGGAGGACACGATTGCCACGTTCGGGCGACGCATCGCCCGAAGGAGGTCCTTGTCGCCCCCGGTGATGCCGGCGAAGCCGTGCGCGAGGTTGCTGCACGCCATGTCGCGGCGGGCGGGCCCCTCCCGGTGGGCCTCGGCGATCCGCTCCAGGTAGGCGGCCCGACCGGCGGCGCTGCGGGCGGCGATTCGAGTCGTCACTCGGGCGACGACGGGATGCACGCTCATGGTTTCGCTGTCTCCGGTGGTGATCACGGGCCGTGTGGCCCGGTGGGACGGCAGCGCTGGCGTCGCACGAAGGACGTGACAACCCGCACACTATGTCACGACTCATGATCATTACAAAAACGATTCAGCTGCTGAGACGCGCCGTCGGTGCCTGTGGTTCTTGTCACAAGGGCGTTGAGTTGGCAGAGTCGGCACCGGACCCAAGGAGGTGCTGACCATGACGTCTTCCGAGATCGTGGCGCTGCGCCGGGCGCTCGGGCAGCTGCGCCAGTGCGTCGGCGGCCTGCGCGCGCGGTACGGCGACGTGGCCGCGGTGCAGAGGCTGGCCAACGACGTCGAGCGCATGGACATCGACGCGACCGAGCTGGTCGACCTGGACCGCACGCCCCGGCAGCGGGAAGCGCCCCGGGTCGAGCGCGAGGTCGTGGTCGTGCCCGACACGCCCTACGACCCGCAGCTCTGGCACGACGCAGACGACGAAGGGCTCGGCGGCTACCGCAGCCACCGGACCTGACCGACCCCCGACCGGCCCCCGCGTGAACCAACACCACGCGGGGGCCGGTTCGGTTTTCCGGAACACCCCGGAACACCCCGGTTCCGGGACCGATCCCGAACTGTCCCACCACAACGAAGTGGAACGAGGTGAGGTATGAGGGCGCAGATCGCCCGGCGCACACTGCGGACGGACCGGTGGTGGCTCCCACCGCTGGTCACGTTCGGTGGCCTGCTCTTAATCTCCATCTACGCGGGTGTGCGCACGTTCATGGGCGACCACTACTGGGTGGACGAGTACCGCTACCTGACGCCCATGTACTCGCCGTGCCTGAGCCAGGAGTGCGTGCCCGGCGCGGCCCACTTCGGCCGGCCGCTGCCCGAGTTCCCGGGGTTCCTGACCCCACCCGTGATCATCATCCCGTTCCTGCTGGGCTTCCGGCTGACCTGCTACTACTACCGCAAGGCGTACTACCGGGCGGCGTGGCTGTCGCCGCCCGCGTGCGCGGTCGCCGAGCCGCACGCCAAGTACACCGGCGAGACCAGGTTCCCGCTGGTCGCGCAGAACCTGCACCGCTACTTCTTCTACGCCGCCTCGCTGCTCCTGCTGATCAACGTCTACGACGCCTTCTACGCGCTGAGCGCGGGCGTGGGCCTGGGCAACCTGGTGCTGCTGGTGAACGTGGGGCTGCTGGCCGCGTACACGCTGTCGTGCCACTCGTGCCGGCACATCGCGGGCGGACGCCTCAAGCACTTCTCCAAGCACCCGGTGCGGTACTGGACGTGGACGCAGATCTCCAAGCTCAACGCCCGCCACATGCAGCTGGCGTGGGCGTCGTTGATCTTCGTCTGCCTCACGGACCTCTACATCGCCCTGGTCGCCTCCGGGACGATCACCGACCTGCGCTTCGTGAACTGAGGAGTGGTTTTGCCCGAGCTGGAACGGCATTCGTTCGACGTGCTCGTGATCGGTGCCGGCGGCGCCGGGCTGCGCGCCGCGATCGAGGCCAGGGAACACGGGATGCGCACGGCGGTGCTGTGCAAGTCGTTGTTCGGCAAGGCCCACACCGTCATGGCCGAGGGCGGCATCGCCGCGGCCATGGGCAACGTGAACTCCAACGACAACTGGCAGGTGCACTTCCGCGACACCATGCGCGGCGGGAAGTTCCTCAACAACTGGCGGATGGCCGAGCTGCACGCCAAGGAGGCCCCCGACCGGGTGTGGGAGCTGGAGACCTACGGCGCGCTGTTCGACCGGACCAAGGACGGCCGGATCAGCCAGCGCAACTTCGGCGGCCACGAGTACCCGCGGCTCGCGCACGTGGGCGACCGGACCGGGCTGGAGCTGATCCGCAGCCTCCAGCAGAAGGTCGTGTCCCTCCAGCAGGAGGACTTCGCCGAGACCGGCGACCACGACTCCCGGCTGCGGGTGTTCCAGGAGTTCACCGTCACGGACCTGGTGCTCGACGGTGGCCGCGTGGCCGGCGCGTTCGGCTACTGGCGCGAGTCCGGCCGGTTCGTGCTGTTCGAGGCGCCCGCCGTGGTGCTCGCGACCGGCGGCATCGGCAAGTCGTTCAAGGTCACGTCGAACTCGTGGGAGTACACCGGCGACGGTCACGCGCTGGCCCTGCGCGCCGGCGCGTCGCTGATCAACATGGAGTTCGTCCAGTTCCACCCGACCGGGATGGTCTGGCCGCCGTCGGTGAAGGGGATCCTGGTCACCGAGTCGGTCCGCGGTGACGGCGGCGTGCTGCGCAACTCCGACGGCAAGCGGTTCATGTTCGACTACGTCCCCGAGGTGTTCAAGGACAAGTACGCCGACAGCGAGGCCGAGGCCGACCGCTGGTACACCGACCCGGACACCAACCGGCGCCCGCCGGAGCTGCTGCCGCGCGACGAGGTGGCGCGGGCGATCAACTCCGAGGTCAAGGCCGGTCGCGGGTCCGAGCACGGCGGCGTGTTCCTGGACGTGTCCACCCGGATGCCCGCCGAGGAGATCATCCGGCGGCTGCCGTCGATGCACCACCAGTTCAAGGAGCTGGCCGACGTCGACATCACCGCCCAGCCCATGGAGGTCGGGCCGACCTGCCACTACGTCATGGGCGGCGTGCGGGTCGAGCCGGACACCGGCGCGTCCTCGGTGCCGGGCCTGTTCGCCGCGGGCGAGGTGTCCGGCGGGATGCACGGCTCCAACCGGCTCGGCGGCAACTCGCTGTCGGACCTGCTGGTGTTCGGCAAGCGGGCGGGCGCGGGCGCCGCGTCCTACGTGGCCGGGCTGGGCGAGCGGCCGGTGTGCTCCGACGAGGCGGTGGCCGGGGCCGAGCGCACGGCGGTGGCCCCGTTCGCCGGCGAGGGCGGCGAGAACCCGTACACCCTGCACATGGAGCTCCAGCAGGCCATGAACGACCTGGTGGGCATCATCCGGCGGGCCGAGGAGATGGGCCAGGCGGTCGAGCGGCTCGACGAGCTCAAGCGTCGGGCGGCGGCCGTGGTCGTCGAGGGGCACCGGCAGTTCAACCCGGGCTGGCACCTGGCGCTGGACCTGCGCAACATGCTGCTGGTCAGCGAGTGCGTGGCGCGGGCTGCGCTGCTGCGCACCGAGAGCCGCGGCGGGCACACCCGCGACGACCACCCGGGCATGGACCCCGAGTGGCGCCGCAAGCTGCTGGTGTGCCGGGTGTCCGGCGACGACGTCGAGGTGGTCGAGGAGCCGCAGGTGCCGATCCGGGCCGACCTGCTGGAGCTGTTCGAGCGCACCGAGCTGGAGAAGTACCTGACCGCGGGTGAACTGGAGGCGTGACGGTGGGTTACCAGGGACACTTCCGGGTGTGGCGCGGGTCCGCCGAGGGCGGCGGCCTGGAGGACTTCACCGTGGAGGTCAACGAGGGCGAGGTCGTCCTCGACGTGATCCACCGGTTGCAGGCCACCCAGACCCCGGACCTCGCGGTGCGGTGGAACTGCAAGGCGGGCAAGTGCGGCTCGTGCTCGGCCGAGATCAACGGCAGGCCGAGGCTGCTGTGCATGACGCGGATGTCGGTGTTCGCGGAGGACGAGACGGTCACCGTGACGCCGATGCGCACGTTCCCGGTGATCCGGGACCTGGTCACGGACGTGTCGTACAACTACCGCAAGGCCAGGGAGGTCCCGGCGTTCCGGCCGCCCGAGGGGGTCGCGCCGGGGGAGTACCGGATGCAGCAGGTGGACGTGGAGCGCTCGCAGGAGTTCCGCAAGTGCATCGAGTGCTTCCTGTGCAACAACACCTGCCACGTGATCCGCGACCACGAGGAGAACAAGGAGGCGTTCGCCGGGCCGAGGTTCCTGATGCGGGTGGCCGAGCTGGAGATGCACCCGCTGGACTCGGCGGACCGGGTGGGGCAGGCGCAGTCGGAGCACGGGCTCGGGCTGTGCAACATCACCAAGTGCTGCACCGAGGTGTGCCCCGAGCACATCAAGATCACCGACAACGCGCTGATCCCGATGAAGGAGCGCGTGGCGGACCGGCGTTATGACCCGATCGTGTGGTTGGGCAGCAAGCTGTTCCGCCGCGGGTGACCGCGCGGTGCCCGCCCCCTCGCCGGGGCGGGCACCCACCCCCGCACGGCCCGGCGGAAAATGCCGTGCGCGACGGGCCTCCGCCGTGCCACGCTGCCTGTTCCACCTGCTGCCTGGGGGTACTCGTTTGCCCGCGCCGACACCGCACCGCCGGTTCGACCGGCTGGAGGAGTGGAAGCTCGAACCGTCCGGGTCGTCCTGGTTCCTGAGGTTCCGCGGCGCGCGGGGCATCGCCGACCACGTCGTCGGCGCGCTGCCCCGGGCCAGGGCGCTGGCCGACGCCACCGCCGACCACCGGTGGCCCCACCGCGTCCGGATGGACTTCGCGCCGCCCGACGGGCTGGAGGACTTCCTGCGGCTGCTCGGCGAGGTGGTCGTCATCCCCGTCGGGTCACCGGGCGGCGTGGACGGCGCGGTGGCGCTCGACGACCACGCGCGGCCGGTCCGCGAGGGCTCGTCCGAACTCGCGCGCACCGAGCACGGCGGCCTGCTGCACCTGGTCAAGCACGGTGTCGGCACGCGGGCCGAGATCGACCGGGCCGGGCGGCGGCTGTGCGCCGAGCTGGCGGAGGTCGTGCTCCGGCACGAGTGGTTCGTCCGGTCCACCCGCCTGCTGCCGGTGCCCGGCCACGACCCCGGGCGCCCCGCGACCAGCGTGCTGCTGGGTCTGGCGCTGGGGCAGGAGCTGGGGCTGGACGTCACCCCGGTCGCCGACGACCGGCGGGTCCGGAAACCGGCCAGGCAGATGACGCCGCGGGAGCGGGAGGACCTGCTCACCGCGTTCCGGGTGGACGAGGACCTGAGCGGGCGGACCGTGCTGGTGGTCGACGACACCCACCGGACCGGGTACACCCTGGCGGGCGTGGCCAACGCGGCCCGCCGCGCCGGCGCCGACACCGTGCTCGGCCTGACCGTCACGCGCAACTCGCCGCGCTGATCCCCTCCGCGCAGCACCTGACGTACTCGACCTCGGGTGTCGCGGTGAACGCGCCACCGCGTCGGACCGGCTCCAAGCGGAACCGGCAGGGCTGACGGCTCGGGTGGTGGCGAGACGCGCTGCTCGCCACCACCCACCAGCGCCTACGGCGCCGCGCTTGACGCGACCGAGGTCGCGTCAAGCGCGGTTCCGCTCGTCCGTCAGCTGCAACCCGAGGTCGAGCCGCAACCCTCGCACAGGTAGCAGGAGCCGGCCGGGCGCATCTTCGTGCCGCACGTCATGCACAGCGGCGCGTCGGCGGCCTTGCCCAGGTGCAGTTCGAGCAGTTCCGTGGAGCTGCCGACCTTCACGTCCTGCGGCCTGGCCTTCGCCTCCGGCGCGGGCGACGGCGCGTTCGCGGGCGCCGCCTGCTCGGCCGAGCCCACCGAGGTGCGCAGCCCCTCCAGGTCCACGTCACCGCCGTTGTAGTCCGACGCCACCTGCGCGGTGCGCTCGTCGGCGGTGAAGATGCCCAGCTGGGCCCGCTTCTCCAGCGGCAGGTAGTCCAGCGCCAGCCGGCGGAACAGGTAGTCCAGCACGCTGGTCGCGATCCGCACGTCCGGGTCGTCGGTCATGCCCGCCGGCTCGAAGCGCAGGTTCTGGAACTTCGAGACGTAGAACTCCAGCGGGATGCCGTACTGGAGGCCCACCGAGATGGACATGGAGAACGCGTCCATCACGCCGGCCAGCGTCGAACCCTGCTTGCCGAGCTTGACGAAGATCTCGCCGAGGCCGTCGTCCGGGTAGGAGCCCGCGTGCAGGTAGCCCTCGGCGCCGCCGACCGTGAACGACACCGTCTGCGACGGGCGCTTCTTCGGCAGCCTCTTGCGCACCGGCCGGTACTCCACGACCGGCTCGACGGCCTTGGTCTCGGTCGCCTTGGCCGACTTGCCCGCCGACAGCGGCTGGCCGACCTTGCAGTTGTCGCGGTAGATGGCCAGCGCCTTCAGGCCCAGCTTCCAGCCCTCGTAGTAGATCTCCTCGACCTCCTCGACGGTCGCCGTCTCCGGCATGTTGACCGTCTTGGAGATCGCGCCCGACAGGAACGGCTGCACCGCGGCCATCATCCGGACGTGGCCCATCGGCGCGATCGAGCGGTCGCCCATCGCGCAGTCGAACACCTCGTAGTGCTCGGGCCGCAGGCCCGGCGCGTCCACCACGTGGCCGTGCTCGCCGATGTACTCGACGATCGCCTCGACCTGCTCCTCCTGGTAGCCCAGGACGCGCAGCGCGCGCGGCACCGTCTGGTTGACGATCTGCATGGAGCCGCCGCCGACCAGCTTCTTGAACTTCACCAGCGCCAGGTCCGGCTCGATGCCGGTCGTGTCGCAGTCCATCATCAGGCCGATGGTGCCGGTGGGGGCGAGCACGCTGGCCTGCGCGTTGCGCCAGCCGTGGCGGTTGCCGACCTCCTGGCACCGCTGCCACTCCCTGGTGGCCAGCGAGCGGACCGCCGCGTCGTTGGCGTGCAGGGTGCGGATCGTGTCGTTGGCCGCCGCGTGCTTGCGGACGACCCGCTGGTGCGCCTCGGCGTTGCGGGCGTAACCCGCGTACGGGCCGACGACGCCCGCCAGCTCCGCGGACCGCCGGTAGGCCACGGCCTGCATCAGCGACGTGATCGAGGCGGCCAGGGCGCGACCGCCCTCGGAGTCGTAGGCGTGGCCGGTCGCCATGAGCAGCGCGCCCAGGTTCGCGTAGCCGATGCCCAGCTGGCGGAAGTCGCGCGTGGTCTCGCCGATCGCGGGGGTCGGGAAGTCCGCGAAGCTGATGGAGACGTCCATCGCGGTGATGATGATCTCCACCGACTTGGCGAACAGCTCGGCGTTGAACGAGCCGTCGTCGGACATGAACTTCATCAGGTTCAGCGACGCCAGGTTGCAGCTGGAGTTGTCCAGGTGCATGTACTCCGAGCACGGGTTGGACGCGGTGATCCGGCCCGACTCCGGCGTGGTGTGCCAGTCGTTGATCGTGCCGTCGTACTGGATGCCCGGGTCGGCGCACTCCCACGCGGCCTTCGCCAGCTTGCGGAACAGGGACTTCGCGTCGACGTGCTCGATGACCTCGCCGGTCATCCGGGCGCGCAGGCCGAACTGGCCGCCGGTCTCGTAGGCGTGCATGAACTCGTCGGACACGCGGATCGAGTTGTTGGCGTTCTGGTACTGCACGGACACGATGTCCCTGCCGCCCAGGTCCATGTCGAACCCGGCGTCGCGCAGCGCGCGGACCTTGTCCTCCTCGCGCGCCTTGGTCTCGATGAACTCCTCGACGTCGGGGTGGTCCACGTCCAGCACGACCATCTTCGCCGCGCGGCGGGTCGCGCCACCGGACTTGATGGTGCCCGCGGACGCGTCGGCGCCGCGCATGAACGACACCGGGCCGGACGCCGTGCCGCCGGAGGACAGCAGCTCCTTGGACGAGCGGATGCGCGAGAGGTTCAGGCCCGCGCCGGAACCGCCCTTGAAGATCAGGCCCTCCTCGCGGTACCAGTTCAGGATCGACTCCATCGTGTCGTCGACCGACAGGATGAAGCAGGCGCTGACCTGCTGCGGGGAGGTCGTGCCGACGTTGAACCACACCGGGGAGTTGAAGCTGAACACCTGGTGCAGCAGCATCCAGGTCAGCTCGTGCTCGAACACCAGGGCGTCGCCGTCGGCACCGAAGTAGCCGTGCTCGACGCCCGCCTTGACGTAGGCGTGCACCACGCGGTCGATGAGCTGGCGCAGGCTGTGCTCGCGCTGCGGCGTGCCCACCGCGCCGCGGAAGTACTTGCTGGTCACGATGTTGGTCGCGTTGACCGACCAGAAATCGGGGAACTCCACACCGCGCTGCTCGAAGTTCACCGAGCCGTCGCGCCAGTTCGTCATCACGACGTCCCGGTGCTCCCAGGTGACCTCGTCGTACGGGTGCACGCCTTCGGTGGTGTAGACGCGCTCCACCTTCAGCCTGGCGTTCTTGGCGCCCGCGCCGTTGCGGGTGGCGGTCTTCTTCCCTGAGCCACCGACGGTCTCGGTCATCCGGGTTTCCCTCTCGATCAGGTGGTGTGGTGGCGCGACCACGTCCGGGCTCCCCGTCCGAGGCGGTCGCTCTGGTGTTTGTGACGTTCTGGTGTTCCGCTGTCGCTGTTCCGCGCCGCGGCGACGGGGCTAGTCGTCGCGCTGGGCGTCGCGGAGGTCGGCGATCTCCTTCTCGAAGTCCTCGACGGACGAGAAGGAGCGGTAGACGCTGGCGAAGCGGAGGTAGGCGACCTCGTCCAGCTCGCGCAGCGGGCCGAGGATCGCCAGGCCCACCTCGTGGCTGGGGATCTCGGCGACGCCGCCGGAGCGGATCGACTCCTCCACGCGGTGCGCGAGGTGCTGGAGGGCGTCCTCGTCGACGGGGCGGCCCTGGCAGGCGCGGCGGACGCCGTTGACGACCTTGTCACGGCTGAAGGGCTCGGTGACGCCGGAGCGCTTGACCACCGCAAGCACGGCCTCCTCGACGGTGGTGAACCGGCGGCCGCAGCTGGAGCAGGACCGCCGGCGGCGGATCACCTGACCCTCGTCGACCTCACGCGAGTCGACCACGCGCGAGTCCGAGTTCCGGCAGAACGGGCATCGCACGGCTGGTCTCCCCCTGCTTGAGCGCAGCACCCATCGCGTTAGTCCCCGGGAGGGGGAATACCCCAACCTGTGGACTAACTTCGTCGGTGCAACCACTAGATGTAGGGGTCAACCTATGCCCTGGGCCTACAGAGCCGCAACTCGGACAGGCCCTCGGCGTGTCACCCGTACGGCTGTATCCGCCCCCACCCCCGAACGGCCCTGCACCCTACCCCCACCCCCGTCCACCCCACCCCCGAACCTCGCGAGTCGTACCTCCAGACCTCGCGAGTCGTACGTTCAGGACCCCCGAGTTCAACGTTCAGGACCCCCGAGTTCAACGTTCGCGCACCCCTCGGTCACGGCCTTGGGTACCTGAACGTTGAACTCGGGGGTCCTGAGTGTTCGACACGGTGGGTCTGAACGTACGACTCGCGAGGTCTGAACGTACGACTCGCGCGACTTGAACGTACGACTCGCGGGGTCTGGGCGTACGACTCGCGCGACTTGAACGTACGACTCGCGGGGTCTGGGCGTACGACTCGCGCGTCCTGAACGTACGACTCGCGCGGGCTGGGCGTACGACTCGCGTGGGGGTGTGAGGTGTGGCGCGCGGGGGTTAGCGGGGGACGGTCAGGGGTTGGCCCGGGGTCAGGTCGTCGGTGGTGAGGTTGTTCAGGGTGCGGATGCGGGCCGCCACGGCGTCCGGGTCGCTGGCGGGGGCGCTGCGCTTGGCCAAGTCGTGGAGGGTTTCGCCGACCTGGACGTGGACCACGGCGGTGCGCTCGGGGACGGTGGTGGCGCCCGAGGCGTAGAGGTAGCCGAAGGTGACGGCGGCGGCCAGGGCGGCGGTGGCGAGCGCGTAGAGCGCGAACTGGACGGCCGGGTGCCGCTCCCGGCGCACCCGGCAGGCGGCCGCGTCGGGCGGGGTCTCGCGGGCCGGGGCGGGGGCACGGCGGGTGGACGGGCGGCGGTCCCGGTCCGGCACGTCGAACCGGCGCAGCACGCGTGGTCCCGGTCGCAGCCCGGCGCCTAGGGCGACGTCCTCGACCCCGGCCCCGTCGACCAGTTCGAAGCTGTTCCGGGTGCCAATGACCACCGCCATGATGCCCTCCATCGCAGGTCATCCGATCACGATCGAACCTGTGTTCGATCGAACGTCCGTGCGAATGTCTACCACTAAGTGCCGCATAATCGCCACGACACGCCGATACTTACTTCGAACAGGTGTTTGATCTGGACGCGCAACCCGACTACCGTCCACACCCGAAGATCGACGCAGAACCGGCCTGGGAATCGGAGCCGGTGAGGAGGGGAAAGCGCCGTGGCACGCAAGACCAACGACGACCTGAGCATCGTTGCGGAGGTGCCCTCCACGCCCGAGCCGACGGACATCGCGGGCAACGCCGGGCTCACCCTGCGCCAGCGCAAGGTGCTCGACGTGATCCGCGACTGGCTGGACCGGTTCGGCTACCCCCCGAGCGTGCGCGAGATCGGTGAGGCGGTCGGCCTGACCAGCACGTCCTCGGTCGCCCACCAGCTGCGCGCGCTGGAGAAGAAGGGCTTCCTGCGACGGGACCCGAACCGCCCCCGCGCGGTGGGCGTGCTGCCGACCGAGATCGTGACCGGCCTGGCCCCCACCTCCAGGCCCACCCCCGCGTACGTGCCCATGCTGGGCCGCATCGCCGCCGGCGGGCCGATCCTGGCGGAGGAGGCCATCGAGGACGTGTTCCCGCTGCCGCGCGACCTGGTCGGCGAGGGTGAGGTGTTCCTGCTCAAGGTCGTGGGTGACTCGATGGTGGACGCCGCCATCACCGACGGTGACTGGGTGGTGGTCCGCCAGCAGCCGACCGCCGACAACGGCGACGTGGTGGCCGCCATGATCGACGGCGAGGCCACGGTGAAGACGTTCAAGCGCCGGGACGACCACGTGTGGCTGTTGCCGCACAACCCGGCCTACCAGCCGATCCTCGGTGACGAGGCGTCGATCCTGGGCAAGGTCGTCGCGGTGCTGCGCCGCCTCTGAGGACGAACCCGGCGCGAACCTGCTGAAGGCGAACGGCGCGGGGACCCGGGAACGGGTCCCGGCTCCGGTGCCGCCGGGGTGGCGGTGGCCGGTGGGTCCGCGTCCGAGGTGGGCGCGGCGGTCGGGGTCGGCTCCGGGGGCACGGCCGCCGCGACGGCGCCCTCCACCCGGCGCAGCTGCGAGGACACCCCGCCGTTGCCGAACTCCGAGGCCGACAGCAGCGCGCCGTCCCCGTCGAACGCGATGGCCTCGCCCTGCGGCTCGTCCGGCAGCGGCACCTGCACCGGGTCGCCCTCCAGCGCCTTCGCCAGGTCGCCGTCCGGCACCGGGAACAGGTACGCGTCGGTGTAGGTGCGCAACGCGGCCACCCGGCCGTCCGCGCTCATCGCCCCGCCCGTCACCACCCGCGTCACCACCGGGTTGGTCAACGGCCCGCCGGGCGTCTCCGTGCCCCTGATCGACACCCGCGCCACCTGCTCCAGCGGGCTCGGCGCGTTCTCGATCAACCCGGAAACGGGCCGGTACACCAACGCCGAGCCGATCGTTTCCTTGGTGATGATGTGCGGAATTCCCGAGCCGTCCAACAACAACGCCTCGGCGTCGTGCTTTCCGTCAGGATACGTGAGGCGGTACAAACGGGCCGTGCCGTCGGGGGACACCGCGTGCAATGCCACGGTCTCGCGGGTCTTGCCGTTGTCGCCGGTGTCCGCCGCCCACAGGGTTCCGTCAGGAGCGACGGAAAGATCTTCAACGTCGAACGGGTTGATCGACGTGGTGATCGTCCGGGTGATCGCGCAATTCCGGTCCATCACCTGAACGGCCAGCCGGCCGTTGTCGCTGTCGTTCACCGCGAACAGCTCGTCCCCGCGCGCGGCGAGGCCGGACAGCTCCGACAGCCGCTCGTCGGTCACCGAGCACACGGCGACGGGGGCCGGTTCCGCGATCGCGGAACCGGCCCCCGTCAGCAGGCCGAACACCACCAGGACGGCGCGCACCGGCTCAGGCGCGGCTTCCGTCCACGGCGAACTGCTCCAGCGCGCCGGCCAGGTCGGGCCGCACCCGGGCGGACAGCTCCGTGCCCTCCTCGGTGTGCCGCTCCTTGAGCACCTCGCCCTCCCGGTGCACGCGCGCGACCAGCTCGCCCCGCGCGTACGGCACCATCGCGTCCACCACGACCTCAGATCGGGGCGTCATGGTCGCGATGCGCTCGCGCAGCTCGGGGATGCCCTCGCCGGAGTGCGCGGAGACGAACACCGCGCCGGGGAACAGGTGCCGCAGCCGGGCCAGGCCCAGCTCGCCCACCGCGTCGATCTTGTTGACCACGAGCAGCTCGGGCGGCATGGGCTCGTCGCGCCGCTCGGTGATCTCGCCGATCACCTCGCGCACCGCCTTGACCTGCTTCTCCGGCATCGCGTCGGACCCGTCGACCACGTGGACCAGCAGGTCCGCGTCGGCGACCTCCTCCAGCGTCGACCGGAACGCCTCGACCAGCTGGTGCGGCAGGTGCCGCACGAAGCCGACCGTGTCGGTCAGCGTGTAGGGCAGGCCCTCGGGCGTCTCGGTGCGCCTCGTGGTCGGGTCGAGGGTCGCGAACAGGGCGTCCTGCACCAGCACGCCCGCGCCGGTCAGCGCGTTGAGCAGGCTGGACTTGCCCGCGTTCGTGTACCCCGCGATGGCCACGTTCGGCACCGCGTTGGCGACGCGGCGGTGGCGCTTGGTCTCCCGGACGACGCTCATCCCGGCGATCTCGCGGCGCAGCTTGGCGATGCGCGCGCGGATGCGCCTGCGGTCGGTCTCCAGCTTGGTCTCACCGGGACCGCGCAGGCCCACGCCGCCGTTGCCGCCACCGGCACGACCACCGGCCTGCCGGGACAGCGACTCGCCCCACCCGCGCAGGCGCGGCATCAGGTACTGGAGCTGGGCCATCTCGACCTGCGCCTTGCCCTCCTTGGTGGAGGCGTGCTGGGCGAAGATGTCCAGGATCAGCGCGGTGCGGTCGATGACCTTGACCTTGAGCCGCTCCTCCAGCTGCCGCAGCTGGCCGGGGGACAGCTCGCCGTCGCAGATCACGGTGTCCGCGCCGGTCGAGATCACGATGTCGCGCAGCTCGGTGACCTTGCCCGAGCCGATGTAGGTGGCCGGGTCGGGCCGGTCGCGCCGCTGGACGAGACCCTCGAGCACCTCGGAGCCCGCGGTCTCGGCGAGCAGCGCCAGTTCGGCCAGGGAGGCGTCGGAGTCGGCCGCCGTGCCCTCGGTCCACACGCCGACCAGCACGACCCGCTCCAGCCGCAGCCGGCGGTACTCGACCTCGGTGACGTCCTCGAGTTCGGTGGACAGCCCGGCGACGCGCCGCAGCGCCGCGCGCTCCTCAAGAGCCAGTTCGCCGGTGGACAGCTCGTCGTCTTGGTCGAGCCGGTCGTTGGTTCGGTACGTGTTTTCCGTCATTTGCCCTTCATCGTCCCACGGCGGCCCCGGCCGGACCGAGTGGTTAATCCCCCGGGTACATCGCCAGGTAGATCGCCACCCGCTCGTCGTCGGGGTCGGCCGGCTCCGCTGCCAGCTCATCGAACAACGCCTGGAGGCGCCGTTTTAGTTCCCCGGGATCGGTGCGCACCACCAGCCTGGTCTGCCGCAGCGCGCCCACGCCCACGTCCGCGACCTCGCCGAGGAACGCCTGGAGCACGGCCTCCTCGACGGCCGGCGGCCGGTCCTTCCCGGTGAGCTGCCAGGACAGGCCCGTCGACAGGTACGGGAGCTCGCGCGCGCCACGCCTGCCGGTGCGCGCCGGCTGGGCCTCCAGGAAGCCCGCGGCGACGAGTTTGCGCACGTGGTGGAGGGTGGTGGCCGGGTCCTTGCCGAGCCGTTCGGCGATCTCCTTGTTGGTCAGCGGGGTGTCGTGGGTCAGCCGGATGATGCGCAGCCGCACGTCCGAGGACAGCGCGGCGACCTCCAGGGCGGTGGCGAGGCGTCGGGACACCCGTGCAGAGTAAGTGATTGACACTTTCCAATCACTCCCGCGAGACTCCCGGGCATGTCCCTGTGGTCCCACCGCGACTTCCGCCTGCTCTGGGTGGGCAACACCACCAGCCAGTTCGGCGCGACGGTGGGCCGCACCGTCCTGCCCCTGCTCGCGGCGGGCGCGCTGGCCGCGACGCCGTTCGAGATGGGCGTGCTCTCGGCGGCGGGCTCGGCCGCGTTCCTGCTCATCGGCCTGCCCGCCGGGGTGTGGGTGGACCGGCTGAGCAGGCGCCCGGTGATGCTCGTGGCCGACTTCGCCCGCGCCGCGCTGATGCTGTCGGTGCCCGTGGCGTGGTGGTTCGGCGTGCTCACGCTGGTCCAGCTCGTGGTGGTGGCGCTGCTGGTCGGCGCGGCCACGGTCATGTTCGACGTCGCCCACCAGTCCTACCTGCCGTCGCTGGTCGGCCGGGACCAGTTGGTCGAGGGCAACGCGAAGCTGGAGTCCGGCCGGGCCGTCGCCCAGGTGTCGGGACCGGCGGTGGCGGGCGGCGTGGCGCAGGGGCTCGGCGCGGCCAACGGCGTGCTGGCCACCGGCCTGGGCTACCTGGTCTCGGCCCTGTTCCTGCTGCGCGTCCGCACGCCGGAGCCGCGCCCGGAGCGCCCGGGGGAGCCCGGTCTGCGGCGCGAGATCGCCGAGGGCCTGCGGTTCGTGTTCGGGCACCGCTCGCTGCGCGCCGTCGTCGGCTGCACGGGCACGGCCAACTTCTTCGGCGGCATCGGCGCCGCCGTCACGGTGCTGTTCCTGGTCCGCGAGCTGGGCCTGTCCGAGGGCGTGGTGGGCCTGGTGTTCAGCGCCGCGGGCGTCGGCGGCGTGCTCGGCGCGCTCACCACGGGGTGGTGGACCAGGCGGTTCGGGCAGGTCCGGACGATCTGGCTGTCCGCGCTGGTCACGTTCCCGTTCGGGCTGCTCGTCCCGCTCGGCGGCGCGGACTGGCGGATCGGGCTGCTGGTCCTGGGCCAGGCGGGGTCCTCCTACGGCGTGATCGTCTACAACATCGCGCAGGTCAGCTACCGGCAGTCGATCTGCCCGGACCGGCTGCTCGGCCGGATGAACGCGAGCATCCGGTTCGTGGTGTGGGGCGCGCTGCCGCTGGGCGGCCTGATCGGCGGCGCCCTGGGCGGGGGCATCGGCGTCACGCCGACGCTGTGGGTGGCGGCGGGCGGCCAGGCGGTGGCGGTGCTGTGGGTGCTGCTGTCACCGCTCAGGGCGATGCGGGACGTGCCGGGGGGCACTACGGTCGGCAGTCGTGGCTGACACCAGGGTCCTGCGGGGCGGCCTCCGGTTCGGCGAGGGACCGCGTCGGGCGCCGGACGGCAGGCTGTTCTACTCCGACTTCTACGACCGCGAGGTGCACGCGATCGACCTCGCCACGGGCGAGGACGAGGTGGTGTGCGCCGTGCCCGGACAGCCCTCCGGCCTGGGGTGGCTGCCGGACGGCCGGCTGCTCGTGGTGTCGATGACCGACCGGCGGGTGCTGCGGCTGGAGGACGGCGGCCTCGTCGAGCACGCCGACCTGGGCGGCATCGCCACCTTCCACGCCAACGACATGCTGGTCGACCCGCACGGCCGCGCCTACGTCGGCAACTTCGGCTTCGACCTGCACGCCGCGCTCGCGGCCGGTGGCGAGGCCGCGCTGCTGGAGCCGGGCTGGACCGCGCCCGGCACCCCGCTGGCGCTGGTCCGGCCGGACGGCGCGGTCGGCGCGGCGGCCGAGGACCTGAAGTTCCCCAACGGGACGGTGCTGCTCGCCGACGGCGGGCTGGTCGTCGCGGAGACCCTGGCGTTCCGGCTGACCCGCTTCGACGTGGCCGAGGACGGCGCGCTGTCCGGCCGGCGGGTGTGGGCGGAGCTGCGCGAGCACCTCATCGCCCCGGACGGCATCGCGGTGGACCCCGGGGGCGGTCTGTGGGTGGCCCCCGCGCTCCAGCCGTTCGCGTTCCACGTCGAGGAGGGCGGGCGCGTCACCCGGAAGGTGGAAACCAGCCAGGCGTGCTTCGCCGTGGCCGTGGTCGACGGCACGCTGGTCTGCTGCACCGCGCCCACGTCGCAGCCCGAGGTGGTGGCGGGCGCGAGGCTGGGGAAGCTGGAGGTGTTCGACCTCTAGGGTTTAGAGGGAGTTCCACCAGTCCCGGTCCAGCTCGCCGCGCGCGAGCAGCACGGCCGGGCCGGTCAGCGTGGCCGTCTCCTCCTCGACCACGACGGTCACCTGTCCGCCGAGGACGTCCACGGTGGCCTTGCCCGCCTGCTGGCCGGTCCCGTGCAGCCACGCCGCCACCGCCGCCACCGTGCCCGTGCCGCACGAGCGGGTCTCGCCCACGCCGCGCTCGTGCACGCGCATCCGCAGGGCGCCGTCACCCAGCACGTTGACGAACTCGACGTTCACCCCGTGGGGGAACAGCGCCGGGTCGTGGCCGGGCGGGGAGCCCAGGTCCAGTTCGGCCACCGGCACGTCGGTCACGCACGCCAGGTGGGGGTTGCCCACGTCCACCGCGACCCCGTCGAACGCGACCCCGTCGAACGCGCCACTGCCCAGCGTCGCCGTGCCCGTGCCGGTGACCAGCGCGGGGCCCATGTCGACGGTGACCGAGCCGTCCGGGTGGGCCAGGACCGGGCGCTCGCCCGCCCGCGAGCCGATCACGAACCCGCCCTCGTGCTCCAGGCCGGCCTCGACCAGGTAGCGGGCGAACACGCGCACGCCGTTGCCGCACATCTCCGCGATCGACCCGTCGGCGTTGCGGTAGTCCATGAACCAGGGCCCCCGGTCGGGGCGCACGACCCGCAGCACGCCGTCCGCGCCCAGGCCGCGCCGCCGGTCGCACAGCGCCCGCACGCGCGCTTCGGTCAGGTCCAGCACGGCGTCCGGGTCGGGCAGCACGATGAAGTCGTTCTCGGTGCCGTGGCCCTTCAGGAACTCGATCCCCACGCCCACCAGGCTACGTGGCGACCAGGTCGAGCACATCCTCGGCCAGGGTGGGCGAGCCCGCGTCGAACCAGGTGACCCGCCGGTCGCGGCGGAACCAGGACCGCTGCCTGCGCACGAACCGCCGGGTGCCCTGGGCGGTCAGCGCCGCCGCGTCCGCGAGCGGGTGCTCGCCGTCCAGGGCGGCCAGGACCTGCTGGTAGCCCAGCGCGCGCGAGGCCGTGCGGCCCTCGCGCAGGCCGTGCGCGGCCAGCTCGCGGACCTCGTCCACCAGGCCCGCCGCGAACATCCGCGCCACCCGGGCGTCGACCCGCTCGTCCAGTTCGGACACCTCCCGGTCCAGGCCGACCAGCACGGTGCCGTAGCGGGCCGGACCGGGCCTGGGCAGGGTCGCGGAGAAGGGCTCGCCGGTCAGTTCGATGACCTCCAGCGCGCGCACCACCCGCCTGCCGTTGCTGGGCAGGATCGCCAGCGCCGCGGCCGGGTCGAGCTGCGCCAGCCGCCCGTGGAGGGTCTCCGCGCCGAACACCGCCAGCTCCTGCTCCAGCTGGGTCCGGACGCGCTCGTCGGTGCCGGGGAAGCGCAGGTCGTCCAGCACGGCCTGCACGTACAGGCCGGAGCCTCCGACCAGGACCGGCGTGCGGCCGTCGGCCAGCACCTTCTCCACGGCCGCGCGCGCCTCGCGCTGGTAGGCGGCCACGGAGGCGGTCTCGGTCACGTCCAGCACGTCGAGCAGGTGGTGCGGCACGCCCCGCCGCTCCTCGGGGGTCATCTTGGCGGTGCCGATGTCCATGCCCCGGTACAGCTGCATCGCGTCGGCGTTGACCACCTCGCCGCCCAGTTCGAGGGCGAGCCGCACGGCCAGGTCGGACTTGCCGGTCGCGGTGGGCCCGACGACGGCCACGGGGGTGTTCACGGGGTCAAGCCTCCCAGACGGCGCAGTGGTAGCCGACGCCGAAGGGCGCCAGGAACGCCGACCGCGCGCACCGCCACGCGCCCGGCACCCCCGCCGCGACCTGCCACGCGGCCCGCCCGTCCGCGCCCAGCTCCGCGGCCAGGTCGGGGTCGAGCGCGCGCAGCGCGTCCACGTCCGCGGCGGCCAGCGCCCGGCGCACGTCCTCGTCGAACGCGCCGGCCCGCTCGTCCGGCCTGCCCACGGCCAGCTCGCCGTGCCGGTGGGAGCCGTCGCCCAGCACGAGCAGCGCCTGGCCGGGCCGCGCCTCGTCGGCCAGCCGGGCGCCCAGCGCGAGGCACTCGGCGGGCGGCAGGTCCGGCGGCACGAGGTGCACGCGCACCCGCCGCGCGCCCGCCCGCTGCCGCAGCCAGCCCGCGACCAGGGCGGGCAGCGGCAGGTCGGGGTCCACGGCCTTCCCGGTGTCTTCGGTGTCTTCGGCCAGGGCCACCCGAACGTCCACCCCGAAGCCGGCGAAGGTGCCCGCCACGCCGTCGAGGGTGCGCGGACCGGACGGGTCCACGCCGACGGCCACCCAGTCGGGCGCGTGCGCGGCCAGGTCACGGGCGGCGGCCAGGCACTCGGCGCGCACCTGCTCGGCGTCCGGGACCGCTCCCGACACCAACTCGGGCACCAGCAGCGGGGGGTGCGGCACGACCGCTAGTCGCGAGAACATGGCAACCCACGCTACTCATCGGCCACCACCGGTACCGATGCGAGCCTTGACCTGTTTGAATGCGCGCGAGGTACCGGCGACCCTGAGACGGGTCGAGCGGCACCCGGGTGCTGGGCCCCGCCATCGGCGGGGCGCCCGTGGTCGGCACGGGCACCACGAAGTGGGCAGGCGAGGAGGAAGCCGGCGATGACGGAGCACGAGACGACACCGGGGACCACTGGCGACAGTGGGGCGGGGGCGGTGGTCGAGGAGACCCAGGTGGCATCGAAGCCGGTTGCGGCGCCACCCACGGTCCCCGTGGCGTCGGACCACCCTGACCGCTGGGGGCGCGTGGACGAGGACGGCACCGTCTACGTCAAGACGGCCGACGGCGAGCGGGTCGTCGGGTCCTGGCAGGCGGGCGAGCCCGTCGAGGGGCTGGCGCACTTCGCGCGCAGGTTCGACGACATCCGCACCGAGGTGGAGCTGCTGGTCACCCGGCTGACCTCCGGTGCCGGTGACCCGAAGCACGCGATGACCAGCGCGAAGCACGTCCAGGAGAGCCTGCCCGAGGCGGCGGCGGTCGGCGACCTCGCGGCGCTGGCCACGCGCGTCGAGTACGTGCTGGCGCTGGCCGAGCAGGGCCTGGAGGCGGCGAAGATCGCCAAGGACGAGGCTCGGGCCGCGGCCGCCGCGCGCAAGCAGGCGCTGGTCGAGGAGGCCGAGGTGCTGGCCAACGAGTCCACGCAGTGGAAGTCGGCCGGTGACCGGCTGCGGACCATCCTGGACGAGTGGAAGACCATCCGGGGCGTGGACCGCAAGACCGACGAGCAGCTGTGGCGCCGGTTCTCCAAGGCCCGGGACGCGTTCAACCGGCGGCGGGGCTCGCACTTCGCGGACCTGGACCGGCAGCGGGGCGTGGCCAAGAACCGCAAGCAGGAGCTGGTCGACGAGGCCGAGAAGCTCGTCGAGTCGGACGACTGGGGTCCCACGGCCGGTCGGTACAAGGACCTGATGGTCGAGTGGAAGGCCGCCGGGCGTGCGCCCAAGGAGGCCGACGACGCGCTGTGGCAGCGGTTCCGGGCCGCGCAGGACGCGTTCTTCGCCCGCCGCTCCGAGGCGTTCAACGAGCGTGACGCCGAGTTCTCGGCCAACGCGAAGCTGAAGGAGGAGCTGCTGGCGGAGGCCGAGCGGATCGACCCGTCGCTGGACCTGGAGACGGCGCGGCAGCAGCTGTACCGCATCCAGGAGCGGTGGGACGCGATCGGCAAGGTGCCGCGCGAGCGGGTCCGCGACCTGGAGGGCAAGCTGCGGACGATCGAGGAGCGGGTCCGCGGCGCGGTCGACGCCCAGTGGCGCCGGTCCGACCCCGAGGCCGAGGCCCGCGTGGCCCAGTTCCGCGAGCGGGTGGAGCAGTTCGAGGCCCAGGCCGCGAAGGCGCGCTCGTCCGGCGACAAGCGCCGCGCCGAGCAGGCCGAGGCCCAGGCCCAGCAGTGGCGCGAGTGGCTGGCAGCCGCCGAACAGGCCGTGGCCAGCCGCTGACCACCTGGCTAGAACGAGGGGCGGGCCCACCAGGGCCCGCCCCTCAACCTCTTCGCGAGTCGTACGTCCAGACCTCGCGTGTCGTACGTCCAGGACCCCCGAGTTCAGCGTTCAGGTACCCCGGAGCCGTGGCCGAGGGGTGCGCGAATGACGAATTCGGGGGTCCTGAACGTACGACACGGTGGTCCTGGACGTACGACTCGCGCGTTCTGGACGTACGACTCGCGGGGTCTGGAGGTACGACTCGCGGGGTCTGGAGGTACGACTCGCGCGGGGGTTAGGGGAGTGGGGGGCGGGAGGCCGCTATCTGGAGCCACTTGATCAGGAGGATTACCGCGGCGGTGGCGGCCACCACCAGGCCGAAGCCCGGACCCGGGCCCGGGGTGTGGCTGGTGGTGGTCTGGGTGGTCCAGATGGACAGGACGCCGGCGATGCTCGTGGCGAACGAGGTCAGGGCGCAGACCCAGGCCAGGGTCCAGCGGCGGGTCGCCAGGGTGACGGCCGGGAGCAGGACGCCGGTGAGCACGGCCGCCCAGGAGAAGAACTTCGGCAGGGCCTGGGCGTCGCCGAAGAGGATCGAGAAGCCCTGGCGGCCCTCGGTCCAGGGGAGGACCAGGGAGATCAGGACGGCCAGGGCCGCGATCGCGATGGTGAGGGCGCCCGCGCCCGGGCCGAAGCGCTTGGCGGCCGTGCGGCCCACGCCGTCGATCTCCTCGCGCAGGCCGGCGAGGTCGTCGTGCTCGTCGCTCATCGGACCGCGCACCCGCCGACGGCCGCGGGCAGCGGGGCCGGTTCGCCGAACGACGGCAGGCCCAGCGTCACGCCCGGGGTCTTCGGTTTCACGCCCGCCTCGGACCGGTCACCCGCCTTCGTGCGCCGGTGCGACAGCAGCGGGCCGTCCGCGATGAGGTTGTGCGGCGCGCCGTAGGTGACCGTGGTCTCCACCACGTCGCCGGAGCGCACGCGCGCGGCACCGGGGGTGAAGTGCACCAGGCGGCCGTCGCGGGCGCGGCCGGTCATCCGGTTGGTCTCGCTGTCCTTGCGGCCCTCGCCGGCCGCGACCAGCAGTTCGACCCGGCGGCCGACCTGGCGGAGGTTCTCCTCGTGGGCGATCTCGTTGACCAGCGCCACCAGCCGGTCGTAGCGCTCCTGGACGACCTGCTTGGGCAGCTGGTCCGGCAGCTCGGCGGCGGGCGTGCCGGGGCGCTTGGAGTACTGGAAGGTGAACGCGGAGGAGAAGCGGGCCCGCCGGACGACGTCCAGGGTGCCCAGGAAGTCCTCCTCGGTCTCACCGGGGAAGCCGACGATGATGTCGGTGGTGATGGCCGCGTCCGGCATGGCCGCGCGCACCTCGTCCAGGATGGACAGGTACTTCGCGGTCCGGTACGACCGGCGCATCGCCTTGAGCACGCGGTCCGAGCCCGACTGGAGCGGCATGTGCAGCTGGTGGCACACCGCGGGCGTCTCGGCCATCGCCGCGATGACGTCGGAGGTGAAGTCCTTCGGGTGCGGCGAGGTGAACCGGACGCGCTCCAGGCCGTCGACCGCGCCGGTGGCGCGCAGCAGCTTGCCGAACGCGTACCGGTCGCCGAACTCCACGCCGTAGGAGTTGACGTTCTGGCCCAGGAGGGTGACCTCCAGCACGCCCTCGTCCACCAGGGCCTGGACCTCGGCCAGCACGTCGCCGGGGCGGCGGTCGCGCTCCTTGCCGCGCAGCGACGGGACGATGCAGAACGTGCAGGTGTTGTTGCAGCCGACGGAGATCGACACCCAGCCCGAGTAGGCCGAGTCGCGGCGCGCGGGCAGCGTCGAGGGGAAGGTCTCCAGGGCGTCGAGGATCTCGACCTGGGCCTCGCGGTTGTGGCGGGCGCGCTCCAGCAGGACCGGCAGCGAGCCGATGTTGTGCGTGCCGAACACCACGTCCACCCACGGGGCGCGCTTGACGATCTCGCCCTGGTCCTTCTGGGCCAGGCAGCCGCCGACCGCGATCTGCATCCCGGGGTTCGCGGACTTGGCGGGCGCGAGGTGGCCGAGCGTGCCGTAGAGCTTGTTGTCGGCGTTCTCCCGGACCGCGCAGGTGTTGAACACGACCACGTCCGGCGTCGCGTCGTCCCCGGCGGGCGCGTAGCCCGCGTCCTCCAACAGGCCGGCCAGGCGCTCGGAGTCGTGCACGTTCATCTGACAACCGAACGTGCGGATCTGGTAACTGCGGGTCACTGCACCTCGTCCTTCCGTCGACTCCCAGGGTAGAGCCTGGACGTGCGACGATGCGCAGGTGTCGGTAGGGCTGCGGAGGTTGCGCGCGGTCGGGGTGCTCTTGGCCCTGGCCGCCACGGCGCTGACCGGGTGCGCCGACGACTTCGGGCACGTCCGGCTGACCATCGCCGCGGGCAACGAGGGTGGCGTCTACCACAAGCTGAGCACGGCCCTGGCCGAGGCGTGGACCAGGTCGCCGGGCGTCGCGCCGCCCGAGGTGGAGAAGACCTCGGGGTCGGTGGACAACCTCCGGCTGCTGCGCACCGACGAGGCCCAGGTGGGCTTCTCGGCGGCCGACGCGGCCGACCTGGAGCGGGGAGACACCGGGCACCGGGTGTTCGCGCTGGCCAGGATGCACGACGACTACCTCCAGCTGCTGGTGCGGGCCGACCTGCCGGTGACCGGGCTGGCCCAGTTGGAGGGCCTGCGGGTGAGCCTGGGCGCGCCGGACTCGGGCGTGCAGGTGATCGCGAGGCGACTGCTGGCGGAGGCGGGCATGACGGACCGGCTGAAGGTCCAGTCGCTCGGTCTCCAGCCCAGCGTCGACGCCATCCGCAACGGCACGCTGGACGCGTTCTTCTGGTCCGGCGGCGTGCCGACCGACGCGGTGACCGACCTCGCCACGACGGTGCGGATGCGGATGCTCGACCTGAGCGACACGCTGCCCGCCCTGCGCGAGAGGTTCCCGGTCTACGGCACGGCCACGCTGCCCGCCTCGGCCTACCGGCTCGACGGGGACTCGGCGGGGAACCTCCTCGACGGCGGACCGGTGGTCACCCTGGTCGTGCGCAACTTCCTGCTGGTCAACGACACGGTGCCGGACGACGTGGTGGAAGCCCTGCTCAGGGGGTTGTTCCAGGCCCAGCCGGCGCTGGTCTCGGCGAGCCCGGTGGCCCGGTCGATCGAGGTCCGCTCGGCGATCGAGACCACGCCCGTGCCGCTGCACCCCGGCGCCATGCGCTACTACCGGGACGCCAAGGTCTGAGCCCGGCCCGGGAGAACCATGTCATTCGTCGACGGGGGTCGATGGCGTGGGGGCGCGTGATCGTCGGTGGTGAGCGGGGGCTCGCCTTTTCCGTTCCGGGGTGGCCCGGCCGCACGCCAGGTGCTCGTCGAACTCGGTGAATGTCGTTGATCGGGTTTCGGGGGTGGGGGATTTGTTCGTCAGGACTGTTCGCGCCGTGGTCGCGGGGCTTGCGCTCGCGGCGGTCGCGCTGGGTGGCCCGGCCGGTGTCGCGGCCGCCCAGGAACCGGTGTCGCCGCAGGTCGCGGCCCAGGAACTGCTGCCGTGCGCGGCGCTGGACGAGTTGGAGTCGTCGCTGCGCGAGCTCGCGGCGACCTCGGACCGCGGCGCGGTGAAGGACCGCGTCGGCCCGGCCTTCCTCGCCCTGGCCTTCGTGCCGGGCATCGTGCGCCGGGACCGGCTCCCGGGCAGCACGGGGCTGCGCGTCGCCCTGCTCGTGGTCATCGCCGCGGCCGGCGCGCTGCTCGTCGGCTGACGGGCGGGCACCGCCTCACGCGGCGGGGAACTCGACCGTCACGGTGAGCCCGGCGCCCTCCGGCGACTCCAGCCGGATCGAGCCGCCCACCCGCTCCACGACCTGCCGCGCCAGCGCCAGCCCCAGCCCGGAGCCCTGCACGTTCTGGTGCGCCGGGCTGCGCCAGAACCGGTCGGTGGCCCGCTCCAGTTCCTCGGCGTCGAGCCCCGGCCCCTCGTCGCGCACCGACAGCCGCACCACGCCGTCCCGCCGCCGCACGTCGACGTGCACCAGCGTGCCGTCGGAGGTGAACTTCAGCGCGTTGTCCAGCAGCGCGTCCAGGATCGTCTCCACGCCCCTGGGCGGCGCCAGCGCGGCGCCGCCCGGCTCGCCGTCGAGCACCAGGTGCACCTCCCGCGCCGCCGCGGCCGGCTGCCACGCCGACAGCCGCCCCGCCACCACCCGGTCCACGTCCACCCGCACCGGGTCCACCGACGACGCGCCCGCCCGCGCCATGGTCAGCAGCTCGTCGAGGATCCGGTTCAGCCGGTCGGCCTCGTCCAGCGCGGCGACCTGGTGCGCCACGCCCTCGCCGACCACGTGGTCCTCCAGGTTCGACAGGCGCAGCTTCAACGCGGTCAGCGGGTTGCGCAGCTGGTGGGAGGCGTCGGCCACGAACGCCCGCTGCGCCGCGAGCACGTCGCCGACGTTGGCCGCCATCTGGTCGAACGACCGCGACAGCCGCCGCAGCTCGGGCGGCCCGGACGAGGAGCCCACCGGCTCCACCGGCTGCCCCGACACCACCGCAGACAGCAGCTCGCCGGTGGCGTCGTCCAGCCGCCGCACCGGCCGCAGCATCCACCCGACCAGCGGCAACGCCGCGAACACCGCCGCGACGAGCACCAGCAGGCTGGCCGCCAGCAGCACCGCCCACCACACCAGCACCTCGGAGCGGGTCTTCCAGGTCGGCGAGAACGTCACCACGGCCCCGCGCACCTCGCCCGCCTCCAGCACCGGCTCGGCCAGCACCAGCTCGGTGGAGTCCCACGGCATGATCAGCTCGGGCGCGCTGGGCTGCCGCCCGGCCAGCGCCCCGTTGACCAGGTCCGCGACCTCGGGCGGGGCCAGGTCCACCGGCCCGGACTGCGCCACCACCCGCCCGTCCCGGCCCAGCAGCGCCACCCGGATGCCGTACAGCTCCTGGTACCGCTCCAGCTCGCCCCGCAGCACCGTGGGCTGGTCGTCGATGAACGGCCGCTGCGCCACCGACGCGAACCGCGTGGTGTCCGTCAGCCGGTCCAGGAACATCTCCTGCTGCTCGGCCTGGGCGATGCCGCGCCCCAGCGGCACGCCCATGCCCAGCAGCACGAGCACGACCAGCGTCACCACGATCCCCAGCAGCCGCGACCGCACTCAGCCCCCGCTCAACCGGTACCCGACCCCGCGCACCGTCTCCAACAACGCCGGACGCCCGAGCTTGGTGCGCAGCGTCGCCACGTGCACGTCCAGGGTCCGGTTGGCCCCCGCCCAGGTGCGTCCCCACACCTCCGCCAGGATGCGCTCCCGCGTGCACACCGCGCCACCCGCGGCCATGACCAGCGCCAACACCTGGAACTCCTTGCGCGACAGGGTCACGGGTTCACCCGCCACGGTGACCTCGTGCCGGCCCAGGTCGACCCGCACGTCCGCCACCTCGAACACCTGGGTGCCCGTGCCGCCGACCCCGACCGGGTCGCCGCGCCGCCGCCGCACCGCGTGCACCCGCGCCACCAGCTCGCCCACGTCGTAGGGCTTGACCAGGTAGTCGTCCGCCCCGGCGTGCAGGCCCAGGATGCGGTCGTCGATCTCGCCGCGGGCCGACACCACGATGATCGCCACGTCGCTGGCGGCCCGGATGTGCCGGCACAGGGTGACTCCGTCCACATCGGGCAGGCCCAGGTCCAGCAGCACCACGTCGACCCCCGCCAGTCGATCGAGGGTCCCCCGACCGGTCGCCTGGCGATCGACGGTGAACCCGCGTCGGGTCAACGCCGGTACCAGCGCTTCCGCCACCCGGTCGTCGTCCTCGACCAACAGCACGCGCACCGTGGTGCCTCCCGATAATGTCGCCGGCCTGTGACAGAGTTGAGACCCTAAGTCTTGCTCAACCGCCTGGACTGGTGTGGTGCTTCACACCTAGGTTTCCGCCATCGCTCAGGAACCCCCAACTGGAGGACTGATGACCGCCGCCACTCCTGCTCCGCCGATGATCCGGATGGTGGGCGTGGACAAGTTCTTCGGACCCCTGCACGTCCTCAAGGGCGTCGACCTGGAGGTGCCGAAGGGGCAGGTGGTCGTGGTGCTGGGTCCGTCGGGCTCCGGCAAGTCCACGCTGTGCCGCACGATCAACCGCTTGGAGCCGATCAACTCCGGCACCATCGAGGTCGACGGCCAGCCGCTGCCCGCCGAGGGCAAGGAGCTGGCCCGGCTGCGCGCCGACGTGGGCATGGTCTTCCAGTCGTTCAACCTGTTCGCCCACAAGAGCATCGTCGACAACGTCGTGCTCGCGCCGGTGAAGGTCCGCAAGGTGCCGGCGGCCCAGGCCCGCAAGGAGGGCATGGAGCTGCTGGAGCGGGTCGGCATCGCGAACCAGGCGGAGAAGTTCCCCGCCCAGCTGTCGGGCGGCCAGCAGCAGCGCGCGGCGATCGCCCGCGCCCTGGCGATGCGGCCCAAGGTGATGCTGTTCGACGAGCCCACCTCCGCCCTGGACCCGGAGATGGTCCAGGAGGTGCTGGACGTGATGACCACGCTGGCCAAGGAGGGCATGACCATGCTCGTGGTGACCCACGAGATGGGCTTCGCCCGCAAGGCCGCGGACCGCGTGATCTTCATGGCCGACGGTGAGGTCGTCGAGGACTCGACGCCGGAGAACTTCTTCTCCGCGCCGAAGTCCAACCGCGCGAAGGACTTCCTTGGCAAGATCCTGACCCACTGAAGTCCCCAGACCGCGGCGCTGAGCCTGGCGCCGCACGACCCGAAGAAGAGCAGGAGAAAGACGATGAGGGTTCGCACCCTTGCGGTAGCGCTGCTGGCCGGCGGCCTCGCCCTGACCGCGTGCGGCAAGGAGGGGAGCCCCACGGACGCGGGCGCGGCCCCCTCCCAGCAGGCAGTGGCGGACGTGACGGTCGACGGCTCGACCACGTTCGAGCGGATGAAGGGCCGCGGCAAGGTCATCATCGGCGTCAAGGAGGACCAGCCCTTCCTCGGTCAGAAGGACGCCACGACCGGCGAGTACAGCGGGTTCGACATCGACATCGCCCGCCTGGTGGCCGCCAAGCTCGGCTTCGACAAGAGCAAGATCGAGTACAAGGCGATCGCCTCGCAGGGTCGCGAGCAGGCGATCATCAACGGTGACATCGACTACTACGTCGGCACCTACACGATCAACGACGACCGCAAGCAGAAGATCGGCTTCGCGGGCCCGTACTTCACCGCCGGGCAGGACCTGCTGGTCCGCAAGGAGGACACCTCCATCACCGGCCCCGAGACCCTCAAGGGCAAGAAGGTCTGCTCCGTGACCGGCTCCACGCCGATCAAGCGGATCAAGGAGGGCAACTACACGGAGCTCGAGAACATCACCGAGTTCCAGAACTACTCGCAGTGCGTCAGCAAGCTGGCCGACGGCTCGGTCGACGCCGTGACCACCGACGACGCGATCCTCAAGGGCTACGCGGCCGAGGAGCCGGACAAGTTCAAGGTCGTCGGCAAGACGTTCTCCGCGGAGCCCTACGGCATCGGCCTGCCCAAGGAGGACAAGCCGCTGCGCGACAAGGTGAACGACATCCTGGACGAGGCCATCACGGGCGGCGACTGGGACAAGATCTACGAGGCGACGCTGGGCAAGTCGGGCTCGCCCGCCGAGAAGCCGGTGATCGACCGCTACTGAGCACCACCAACGGTGGCCGGTGACCCGCGCACGCAGGGTGGGTCACCGGCCATCCCTATGAAGTCCACCGGCGAGGAACCCCGATGAGCGTCCTTACCAACTACTACGACCTGTTCCTGAAAACGTTCGGCACGACGATCCAGCTGTTCCTGTTCTCGGCGGTCGGGTCGCTGGTGCTCGGCACGGTGCTGGCGATGCTGCGGGTCAGCCCGGTCCCGGTGTTCCGGGCCGCCGGCGCCACGTACGTGACACTGGTGCGCAACACCCCGTTGACCCTGGTGTTCTTCTTCTTCGCGTTCGCCTACCCGCTGCTGCGGATCGTGCAGCTGGACCCGTTCAAGGGCGCGGTCGTGGCGCTGACGCTCTACACCTCGGCGTTCATCTGCGAGGTGGTGCGCTCGGGCATCAACACGGTCCCGGTCGGGCAGGCCGAGGCGGCCCGCGCGCTGGGGCTGACGTTCGGGCAGACGCTGGGTGACGTGGTGCTGCCGCAGGCGCTGCGCTCGGTGGTGCCACCGCTGGTCAGCACCCTGATCGCGCTGCTCAAGAACACCACCGTGGCGGCCGGCTTCTCGGTGGCGGACGCGGGTTCGATCGCGTACGTGCTGTCCGAGGACGGCGCCGACATGCTCATCGGCCTGTCCTGGGTGGCCTTCTTCTTCGTCGTCCTGGTGTTCCCGTTGACCCTGGTGCAACGCGCCCTTGAGAAGCGCTGGAGCGTGGCCCGATGAGCTCGGTCCTGTTCGACGTCCCCGGACCGCGCGCCCGGCTGCGCTACCGGCTGTACGCCGTCCTCGGCGGGGCCGCGGTGCTCGCGCTGATCGGCTTCGTGCTGTACCGCTTCTACGACAGCGGCCAGTTCGAGCCGCGCATGTGGGAGTGGGTCCAGTACCAGCAGGTCCAGGTGGAGCTCCTCCAGCGGCTGGGCAACACGCTCAAGGCGTTCGCCCTGGCCGCGCTCGCCGCGGTGCTGCTGGGCGCGGTGCTGGCGGCCGGTCGGCTCTCCGACCACGCGGCCCTGCGGGTGCCCGCGATGGTGGTCGTCGAGATCTTCCGCGCCATCCCGCTGCTGATCATGATCTTCCTGCTGTACTTCGGCCTCGGCTCGGCCGGGTTCGGGTTCTCGCAGTTCATGGCGGTCGTGGTCGGTCTGACGCTGTACAACGGCTCGGTGCTGGCCGAGGTCTTCCGGGCCGGGGTGGCCTCGCTGCCGCGCGGCCAGGCCGAGGCGGCGTACGCGCTGGGCATGCGCAAGACCCAGGTCATGGTGCAGGTGCTGCTGCCGCAGGCGCTGCGCGCCATGCTGCCGACGATCATCAGCCAGCTCGTGGTGCTCCTGAAGGACACCGCCCTCGGGTTCATCATCAACTACGAGGAGCTGCTGAACTACGTGAAGTACCTCGGCACCCAGGGCCAGTTCGGTCGCCCGCTGGTGCCGATGACCATCGTGGCCGGCGCGATGTACATCACGATGTGCCTGCTGCTGACCTGGCTGGCGACCTGGCTGGAGAAGCGCAACCGGCGCAGCCGGAAGGTGATCGACCGCGACGGTCCCAACGCGGCGGAGAACGTGGTGCTCTCCAACGTGTCGGCCTGAAGTCCGCGCGAGCGGAAAAGGGGGGAGCGCCCGGTGGCGCTCCCCCCTTTTCCTCGTCCGGGTCCACCCCCGGCACGGGTGGTCTAGGTGTGCCGCAGGATCGCGCCGACGCCCTCGAACAGGTCCGTGCCGTCGGCGATGAGCACCTGCGCGCCGGTCGCCGCGGCGGCGTTGGGCAGCACCTCGTCCGCGCGGTGCCGCCCGACGTGCTCGATGCCCAGGCCGCTCAGCTCGGACTCGCGCAGCGCCACCTGGGCGGGGTGGTCGCCCGCCCACACCGTGCGGTCGCCCAGCGCCGGGTCCGCGACCAGCAGCGCGGCCACGTTGGCCTCGCGCAGCGCCTCGACCACGGGTGCCAGCCCCTGCACCGCCAGCCCGCCGTCGCGGCCGTACTCGGCGGTGAACCGCTCGACCACCTCGTGGGCCTCGTTGTACTGGTACTGGGCCACCAGCGACTGCACGGCGCCGTCGAACGCCTCGTCGTCCGACCCGCCGGCCAGGCTCGCGCCCTCGACCTCGACCAGCACCTCCCGGCACCGCTGGGTCAGCTCCTCGCACAGCGCGGTCCGCGCCTGCACCTCGCCGCCCAGGATGAGCAGCTTCGCGTTGAGCTTGCCGACCAGCCGGTCGACGGCCTCGGCGACCCCGGCCGCGTTGCGCTTGGCGTTCTCCTCGACCGAGTGCTGCATCCGCAGGTGCGACCAGCCGCCGCCGCGCACCTTGTGCACCGGGTGCTCCTCGCCCCGCACCTCCTCGGCCGCGACCTCGCCCTGGCCGCCGCTCTGCCCGGTGTAGCCGTGGACGTCGGCGCCCACCTTGTCGGCCAGCACGACCACGTGCGGCACGGTCGGCCCCAGCGAGCCGGCCAGCGGCAGCACGTGCGGCAGCGTCGACCAGCGGGCGGTGACCAGCGCCGGTGGGCGCGGCAGCACCCGGTCCAGCAGCACCCTCCCGTGCGCCGCGATGAGCGCCCGCCCCGCCTTGCCGACGACCGGCGCCAGCGCGGGCCCCTCCAGCGCGTCCAGCGTCGCCTGGTCCGCGCCCTGCCGGGCCAGCTCGTCACGCACACCGCGCCAGCGCAGCTCCAGCGCCTTGGCCGCGTCCTCGGTGTCGTGCGAGGCGTCCAGGTAGACCGATGCGAACGGGCCGCGTTCCCTGACCAGCGCTCCCAACGAAGACATGTCCATTGGCCACGTTTACCCGCTGTCGCGCCGCGTAACCTCGGGGGCATGGCGGAGGAACCGGGTGCGGTCAGCAGGGTGCAGCAGAACGCGGTGGACCACCTCCTCCGGGTGGGCATCAACGGCTTCGGGCCGTTCAAGGGCGCCGAGCAGATGGCGATGGAGTCCCTCGACAAGGGCCTGACCAGGGAAGAAGCGGTCAAGCACCTGATCAGGACGCACGTCGCGGCGGCGGGCGTGCAGGGGTTCGCGACGAACGTCGGCGGCCTGATCACGCTGCCCGTCACGCTGCCCGCGAACCTGACCGCCGCCTACCTGGTCCAAACCCACCTGATCGCGTCGATCGCGGCGCTGCACGGGCACGACCTGGAGGGCGAGGACGTCCAGACCGCGATCCTGATCTGCCTGCTCGGCAACGCGGGCACCGAGGTGCTGAAGAAGGCGGGCATCAAGGCGGGCACGAAGCTCACCGTGAGCCTGATCAAGAAGATCCCGGTGCAGCTGATCCGGGAGATCAACAAGCGCATCGGGTTCACCCTGCTGGCCAAGTACGGCACGACCAGGGCGACGGTGACCCTGGCCAAGGGCGTGCCGCTGGTGGGCGGCGTGATCGGTGGGACGTTCGACGCGGTCACCACGCGCGCGGTGGGCGCCTTCGCGTCCCGCTTCTTCGCCGAGCGCGAGGACGCGCCGGCCGTGGTGGACGGCGACGTCATCGACGGCGAGGTCGTCGACGGCGAGGTCGTCGAGATCCGGGAGTGAGCCGCGCGACCGCGGTCAACCCGGTTGGCACGGCGGCGGTTCCGCGCTAGGGTCATGACCATGTTCTTCCAGATCTACCTCTGAGGACTTCTTCCTCCAGCGCCGCAGCGGCCACGGGCCGTGCCGCGCTCTTCTCCGGTGGCCCCAGCGGCTCTTGAGCGATCCCCCCGTTCTGGCGGATCGCTGTCTTTTCGCACGCCTCGACATCGAGGAGGCGCACGCATGCCCACCCTGCGCGACGAACCACCGAACGACGACGTGCCCGCCAACCGCGCCGCCTGCCGCGGCGCGCGGCGGGCGGGCGCCACCCAACCGCGCTTCGGCGGCGGACGGGTCGTCGCCACCCCGCGCCAGTACGCCATGCGGCGTCGCTGACCAGCGACACCGCTCACCCCAGGAGGTAGACCGATGACCAACGAAGAACTCCCCCAGGACGACGCGGCCGAGCGCGAGGACCTGCCGGCCGTGGTCCCGAACCGGCGGGAACGCCGCGGGCACGCGCAGAAGACCAGCTCGGTGCACCAGGCGTCGGGCAGGCCGCAGCAGAACACCTTCGGCGGCCGCCGCGTCTTCCGCCGCAAGGCGGGCTGACGCACCCCGCCCGGTCGGGTGGTCGATCGGGGACGGGCGTGCCCGTGAGCGGTGGGGCGGGGGTCGGCGTGCGCACGCCGGCCCCCGCGCCGCTGTCGTCCTCGCCCGTCCGGGCGAGGACGACAGTTCCGGTCCACAGTGGAGCGCCCGGTGCCGGTGGGCGGCGGCGCTGCTCCACCCGGGTGACACCGAGCGTGATGACCGCGTTGGTCCGACCGCGCGCCCGATGGTCCCATCGGGCGCGTGGCCTCCCCCCGGGCCCACCGGGGAACTAGCCTGGGCCCGGTAGCGGAACCGGGTCCGGGCGGAGATCGGGAGGCGCACCATGAGGATCGCGGACGTGTTGCGGGGCAAGGGGTCGACCGTGGCGACGGTGCGGACGGGGGACTCGGTCGCGGAGCTGCTCGCCGCGCTGGCCGAGCACAACGTGGGCGCGATGGTCGTGGTCGGGCCGGACGGCATGGCCGGGATCGTGTCCGAGCGCGACGTGGTGCGCCGGCTGCACGAGCACGGCGGCGGCCTGCTGGGCGCCCCCGTGTCGGAGATCATGACCGGCGAGGTGCTCACCTGCGCGCCGGGCGACTCGGTGGACAGCCTCAGCGTGCTGATGACCGAGCGGCGCATCCGGCACGTGCCGGTGCTCGACGGCGGCGAGCTGGTCGGCATCGTCAGCATCGGCGACGTGGTCAAGAGCCGCATGGACCAGCTCCAGACCGACCACGACCAGCTCGCCGCCTACATCGCGCAGGGGTGAGCCGCGGCCGCCTAGACTGGCGGCCGTGCTGATCGAGGGCGTGTACGTGCCGGAATCGGCCCACGAACCGGGGCGGTGGCCGTTCACGGTCCCCGCCGTCCGGCACGTCGCGCGGCACGGCCTGCGCTTCACCTCGCCGATCACGGTGCTGATGGGCGGCAACGGCACGGGCAAGTCCACCCTGCTGGAGGCGATCGCGGAGAGCTACGGGCTGGACGTGCGCGGCGGGCACGGCGGCCGCAGGTACGGCTCGACGCTGGGCCGCAGCGTGCTGGGCGAGGCCCTGAGGCTGCACCGCACGGGCGTGGGCAGCGGGTTCACCAGGCGCAACGCGAAGGGGTTCTTCCTGCGCGCGGAGACCGCGCACGGCATGTTGGAGTACATGACCGGCATGGGGATGCCGGGGTACGGCGACCGGCCGGCCGCGGAGGTCAGCCACGGCGAGTCCTACCTCCAGGCGGTCTTCGGCCGGTTCACCGAGCCCGGCCTGTACCTGCTCGACGAGGCCGAGGGACCGCTGTCGTTCGAGTCCACGCTGTCGCTGGCGTACCGGCTGGTCGACCTGGTCCGGCGGGGTGACGCGCAGGTCGTCTACTCCACGCACTCGCCGGTGATCGCCGCGATCCCCGGCGCGCAGGTCCTCCAGCTCGACGAGGACGGCGTGGCGGAGGTCGAGTGGGAGCGGCTGGAGCTGGTCGGCCTCTGGCGGCGGTTCCTCGACGCGCCGGGGCGCTTCTTCGACGAGGGCTAGTCGCGGGCCCGGTGGTAGTGCCGGCTGACCCGGGCGCGGTTGCCGCACGAGGGCCCGCACCACTCCTGGCGCGGGTGCTCCCTGACGAAGTACCTGACGCACCGGGGCGCCGGGCAGGCCCGCAGCCGCGCCCGCTCCGGGCCGCCCAGGAACTCGATCACCGCGGTCGCCAGCCCGGCGGCCAGCCGGTCGCCCGCGCCGGCCGAGTCGCGGTAGGTCACCCGGGGCGGGTCGCCCCACTCCAGCCGCGGCGTCCGGGGCACGCGCGCGGCGGCCTCGTTGACCAGCGCGAGCGCGCGGTCCAGGTCCATCAGGTGGGGCGCGTCGAGCCGTTCGCCGGCGTGGGCGGCGTGCGCGTAGAGGGTGCGCGCGGCCCAGCGCAGCTCGACCACGCGCTGCCGCAGCCGCTCGTCCGGCTCGACCCCGGTCCACGCGGCGAACCCCTCGGGGGTGGCCAGGTCGTCGACGAGCCCGCCGTGCCCGTCGTGCCGGACCGTGCTCGCGAACTCCAGGGCCAGTCCCACCAGGGCGATCCTAGTGCTAGGTTTCCTAACGGGTTTGATCTCAGTGGCCATTAGGGGGAGTTCATGACGATCCAGGAGGCGGCGCTGGCGGCCCACGCCGGGTTGGCCGTGCTCATCGGGGACCTGACCGACGCGGGGGTGGCGGAGCCGTCGGCGCTGCCGGGCTGGACGCGCGGTCACGTGCTGGCGCACGTCGAGGGCGTCACGGTGGCCATGGCCCGGCAGGCCGAGCACGAGGGGACCGTGGTCGAGGTCTACCCCGGCGGGCAGGCCGCCCGCGACGGCGCGATCGAGGCGGGCGCGGGCCGCTCGGCCGACGGGCACCGGGCCGCGATCGCCGCGGCCGTCGACCGGTTGGCCGCGGCGTGGGCCGGCGTGCGCGACTGGGGCGCCCCGGTCCGGTACCGCGGCGGCACCCTGGTCGACACCGCCTCGGCGGTGTGGCGGGAGGTCGAGGTCCACGCCCGCGACCTGGACCTGGGCGCCGTCGAGTGGTCGCCGGAGTTCTGCGGCCACACCATCGGCTTCCTGGCCGCGCGCGTGCCCGACGGCGTGCGGCTGGTGCTGTCCGGCGGCGGCCGGGAGTGGGTGCTCGGGGAGGGGGAGGAGTTCCGGCTCACCGGCTCGCCCGCCGACCTCACCGCGTGGCTGGCCGGCCGCGAGCCGGCGGGCGAGGTCGTCGGCCCGCGGCCCGAGCTGGGACCGTGGCCCTCGGCCCTGCCCAGGTGATCCGGTCCAGGTGATCCGGTCCAGGTGATCCGGTCCAGGTGATCCGGTTCGGGTGACCCGGCCGCGTCCCGGCGGCTAGGTTCGGGTGGTGCTGCACGAGATCGCCGAGGTCACCCGCGGCTTCCTGGGAACCCTGGACGAGGACCGCCGGGCCGCGGCCGTGCGCCCCGTCTCCGACGACGACCTGCGCCGGCGGTGGGCCTACACGCCCGGTCCGCGGCCCGGCGTCCGCTACGGCGACCTGGACCGCGCCCAGCGCAAGGCCGTGCACCGGCTGCTGGCCCGCGTGCTCAGCCCGCACGCCTACGCGCAGGTCACCGCGGTGATGGCGCTGGAGGACGTGCTCGACGACCGCGAGGGCGGCGGCCGCGACCGCCACCAGGGCGACTACTGGACCGTGCTGCTGGGGGAGCCGGGCGACGAGCCGTACGGGTGGCGGGTCGAGGGCCACCACCTGTCGGTGAGCGTGGTGGTGGCCGAGGGCCGCGTCTCGGCCACCCCGTTCTTCCTGGGCGCGAACCCGGCCCGCACCACCTACCGGGGCCGCGCGGTGTCCCAGCCGCTGCGGCTGGAGGAGGAGCTGGCCCGCGAGCTGCTGGACCGCATGGGCCGCACGGCGCGCGGGCTGGCCGTGGTCGCGGACACCCCGCCGCCCGACCTGAGGACCGGCAACTCGCCCCGCGTCGGCGACGTCGAGCCCGCGGGCGTGGCCGTCGGGCAGCTCGACCGGGGCTCGCGCGAGCTGCTGGTGGGGCTCGTGCGCTACTACCTCGACCGGCTGACCGGCGACCTCGCCGACGAGGAGTTCGACGCCCTGGACCTCGGCCGGCTGCACTTCGCCTGGGAGGGCTCGACCCGGCGCGGCGAGGGCCACTACTACCGCGTCCAGGGGCCGGAGCTGCTGATCGAGTACGACAACACGGCCAACGACGCCAACCACGCCCACTCGGTGTGGCGGCGGCGGTCCGGCGACTTCGGCGAGGACCTGCTCGCCGCGCACCGGGCCGCGGTGGGGCACGCGTGACGCCGGAGGAGGCCGTCGCGGAGCAGGAGCGGCTGCGGCCGCTGGTGGTGCCGCGCGCCGACCCCGGCCTGGTGGTGCGGCACGTGGCGGGGCTGGACGTGTCGTACGCCGAGGACGACCGGCTGGCCGCGGCGGTCGTGGTGCTGGACGCGGCGTCGCTGGAGACCGTGGACGAGGTCGTGGTGCCCGGCCGGGCCGACTTCCCGTACGTGCCGGGGCTGTTCGCGTTCCGCGAGCTGCCGTCGCTGCTGACCGCCCTGGGGAAGCTGACCGTGCCGCCGGACCTGCTGGTCTGCGACGGGCAGGGCCTGGCGCACCCGCGGCGGTTCGGGCTGGCCTGCCACGTCGGCGTGGTGACCGGCCTGCCCAGCCTGGGCGTGGCCAAGACGCCGATGGGCCGGTTCACGCCGCCGGGCGCGGCGCGCGGCGCGCACAGCGACCTGCTGGACGGCGGCGAGGTGGTCGGGCGGGCGCTGCGCACCCGCGAGGGGGTCAAGCCGGTGTTCGTGTCGGTGGGGCACCGGATCGACCTGGACCGGGCGTGCGCCGAGGTGCTGCGGCTGTGCGTGACCCGGCTGCCGGAGACCACGCGGCGCGCGGACTCGCTGGGCCGGGCTCAGCTGAGGTGAGCCAGCTCCGGGTGCCGCCGCGCGTAGGTGTCGAGCAGGCTCCGGGCGGTGGCCACCGAGTCGACCAGCGGGTGCAGCGCGAACGCCTTCAGCGCGGCGGCCCGGGTACCCTCCAGGACCAGCCGGTCCACCGCCTTGACCGAGGTGACCAGGCCCGCCGCGTGGTCGGGCAGCGGGCTCACCGGCAGCGGTCGCGCGCCGGTCGCGTCCACCTCGCACGGCACCTCCACCACCGCCCGCTCGTCCACCGCGGACAGCGTGCCGCGGTTGGGCACGTTGAGGATGAGCGTGGTCTTCCCGCCGCCGGAGAGGGCGCGCACCAGGGCCGCGGCGACGTGCTCGTAGCCGCCACCCTCCAGCGAGTCGCGCTCGCCCTCCCGGTCGTGCGCCATGTAGGTGGCCTCGCGCTCCAGCCGGGTGGTCTCCCAGTCCACCGCGCCGTCGTAGAACCGCTGCTGCTGGGCGAGCAGGAACGCGCCCCGGTCGGCGCCCAGCGCCTCCCTGGTCGAGTAGTAGTAGTGGAGGTACTCGTTGGGGAGCACGCCGAGCGCGCGCAGCCACTCGGGCCCGAACAGGCGGCCCTCCTCGAACGAGGTCAGCGCCGCGTCGTCGGCCAGCAGGTCGGGCAGCAGGTCCCGGCCGCCCACGCGCACGCCCTGGAGCCAGCCCAGGTGGTTGAGGCCCGCGTAGTCGAACTCCGGCGCGCCCGGGTCCAGGCGCAGCGCGCGGGCGGCCCGGCGGCACAGGCCCAGCGGGGAGTCGCAGATGCCGATGACCCGGTCGCCCAGGTGGCGGGACATCGCCTCGGTGATCAGCCCGGCGGGGTTGGTGAAGTTGACGACCCACGCGCCGGGGGCGAGTTCGGCGACGCGGCGCGCGATCCGCTCGGCCACCGGGGCGGTGCGCAGGCCGTAGGCGACGCCGCCCGCGCCGACCGTCTCCTGGCCCAGCACGCCGTGCCGGTGGGCCACCTCCTCGTCGATCGCCCGGCCGGCCAGGCCGCCGACCCGGATCGCGGAGAACACGAAGTCCGCGCCGCGCAGGGCCTCGTCCAGGTCGGTCGTGGCGGTGACGCGCGGGTCGCCGCCCAGCACGCCGCGGATCGCCTCCAGGCGGTGCGCGTCCACGTCGTGCAGCACGAGTCGGGTGACGCGGTCGTCGAGCGCCCGGTGCACGAGGGGCACGCGGAACCCGCCGCCGCCCAGGATGACCAGCCTCATGCCGTCCATCCTGCCCGGCGGTCGGCGCGCGGGCGCGTCGGTGCCGGTCCGGCCCCGTGACCAGGTCTTTCGTTGCCGCCGCGGCGGTGGCGCGGCGGACCGCCGCCGGTGAGTCCCCCTCGGCGGAGGGTGCCTGCACAGGTCTCCGGCGCTGGTCAAGGGGCCGATCGTCGGGTCTTGGACTGTCTACATTGGACTTGACAGGGGTGTGCCGCGGGGGGAGGGTCTGCCCGAAACCTGTCCTACACATGATGGGGGTTCGGTCGTGAAGGGTGCACGGAGAGCCGCCGTGCTCGCGGCTCTGGTCGCGCTGCCGCTGGGGCTTCCGCCCGTGGTGGCGGGCGCGGCCGCCGAGGGCCCGGTGTTCAGGGACGGCGAGGCGCAACCCGTCTTCAACGCCGCGGACGTCGTGCGCGAGAGCGTGTGGGTGCGCGCCCCGGTCGACAGCGACCGCGACGGGCGCGACGACGAGGTCTACACCGAGGTGGTGCGCCAGGCGGCCACCGACCGCGGGCTGAAGGTGCCCGTGGTGTTCTTCAACAGCCCGTACTTCTCCGGCGGCAACGACGTGGCCAACCACGACGTCGACGTGGAGCTGCACGTGCCCGACGGGCGCGGCGGCCACCAGCGGCGCGACGGGGCGGCGCTCAAGGCCGAGGCGGACGAGCGGATCGCGGCGGCCGTCGGCCCCCACGCCGGTCCGATCACCTCGGGCCGCTACGAGGCGTACTTCGTCTCGCGCGGCTTCGCCGTGGTCTACGCGGAGTCGCTGGGCACCGGCAAGTCCACCGGCTGCCCCACCTCCGGCGGGCGCAACGAGACCACCGGCTCGAAGTCCGTGGTCGACTGGCTCAACGGCCGCGCCACCGCGCGCGACGCCGCGGGCGCCGAGGTCGAGGCCGACTGGACCACCGGCAAGGTCGCCATGATGGGCGTGTCCTACAACGGCACCCTGCCCAACGCGGTGGCCGCCACCGGCGTGGAGGGCCTGGAGGCCATCGTGCCGATCGCGGCCATCTCCAGCTGGTACGACTACTACCGGGCGGACGGCGCGGTCGTCGCGCCCGGCACGTACCAGGGCGAGGACACCGACGTGCTGGCCGAGTACGTCTACACCCGCGCCGACCGGGAGGTCTGCAAGCCGGTGATCGCCGAGCTGACGGCCCGGCAGGACCGCGTGACCGGCGACTACAACGCCTTCTGGGACGAGCGGAACTACGTCAAGGACGCCGGCCGGGTGCGGGCCGCGGTGCTGGCCGTGCACGGGCTGAGCGACTGGAACGTCAAGCTCAAGCACGTCGCGCAGTGGTACGAGGCGCTCAAGCGGCACGGCGTGGAGCACAAGATCTGGCTGCACCAGGCCGCGCACACCGACCCCGACACGCTGCGGTCGGCCGAGTGGCGGCGCACGCTCAACCGGTGGTTCAGCCACTACCTGTACGGCGTGGACAACGGCGTCGAGGACGAGCCGAAGTCCACCGTCCAGCGCGAGGACCGCACGTGGGTGGACGAGGCCGAGTGGCCCGCGCCGGGCACGGCCAAGGCGCGCGTGCACCCGTGGGCCGGCGGTGCGACCAAGGGCGCGCTGCGGACCTCCGCGGTGCCCGGCCGGCCGGTGGTCGAGTCCCTGCGGGACGACTCGTCGGTGCTCGCGGAGGACCTGGTCGACCTGCGGAGCTCGGGCAACCGCCTGTCCTACGCGACCGGGGCCACGTCCGCCGACCTGCGGTTCTCCGGGACGGCGCGGGTGCGGCTGGCGATCTCGTTCGACCGGCGGGCGGCCAACGTGACGGCGCTGCTGGTCGACCGCGCGCCGGACGGCACGTCGCACGTGATCACGCGTGGCTGGACCGACCCGCAGAACCGGACCTCGCCCGACCGCACCAGGCCGATCGAGCCGGGTGAGCGGTACCAGGTCGACGTCGAGCTGGAGCCGACCGACTACGTGGTCGAGGCCGGGCACTCGGTGGAGTTCGTGCTGATCTCCAGCGACTACGACTACACGCTGCGGCCCAAGCCGGGCGCCGGGCTGTCCATCGACCTGACCTCCACCGTGGTGGAGCTGCCCGTGGTCGGCGGAACGCGGGCGTTGCGCCGTTCGGTTGGTTAGGAAGTAATTCACGAAGTGACAACCTGGTAAGTCTTCCACTTCGACGGCCGGTCGTGATCGGATGCCCACCCAGTCGTCAAGGAGGTGGCAGATGAGCCGAGCCAGGCGCGTGTTCGTCACGGCCCTGGTGGCCCCGCTCGTCGGCCTCGCCCTCACCCAGGGCGAGGCCGCGGCGGCGCCGAACTTCCAACTCCCGTTCCCGTGCGGGCAGGTGTGGGAGGGGCAGACGCGCACCAACCACAGTCCCGCCAACTCGGTGGACTTCAACCGCGCGAACGACGACGGCGACCCGGTCGTCGCGTCCGCCGGCGGCACCGTGAGCAGGGTCGCGAACGAGGGCGGCACCAGCTACGGGCGGTGGGTCGAGATCGACCACGGCGGTGGCTGGCGCACCCGGTACGCGCACCTGTCCGCGCAGGCGGTGTCGGTGGGCCAGTCGGTGCGCATCGGGCAGCGGATCGGCAGCGTCGGCACGACCGGCGGGTCCAGCGGGCCGCACCTGCACTACGAGCAGCGGCTCAACGGCGCCGACCAGAAGATCAACTTCAACGGCGCGCAGATCCTCTACTGGGGCAGCCGCAGCTACACCAGCCGGAACTCCTGCGCGACCAGCGGCACGACCGGCACGGTCGGCACCGACAGCGGCGCCTCGGTGACCGTGCGCTCCGGGCCCGGCACCCAGTACGCGGCGGTCGGCTCGGTGGCCAACGGCGCGACGGTGACGATCCGCTGCCAGGTGCGCGGCCAGAGCGTCACCGGCAAGTACGGCACCACCACCCTGTGGGACCAGATCGGCTCCGGCTACATCTCCGACGCGTACGTGTACACAGGTTCGGACGGCCAGGTGGCCCCGAACTGCTGAGTTTCCCCAGGTCGCCGGCCGCTCCCGACCTCGTCGGGAGCGCCCCTCCCCGAGTTGTCCACAGGTGACGACCCGGCCCTGGCGCCCACCGCCGCCCCCGGCCACAGTCGAAGCCATGACGAAGCTCCTGCCCTCGCCCCGGCTCCACGACCCGGGCGACCTGATCGCCGCCGTGCCCCACCTGCTGGGCTTCCACCCGACCGACTCCGCGGTGCTGCTCGTGATCGACCGGCACGCGGTGGCCCTGACCGTGCGCGCCGACCTCCCGCCGCCCGACCACCCGGGCGGTCCGGTCGAGCGGCTGCTGCTGCCCGCCGCGCGCCACCGCGGCGCCACGGCCGCGGTCGTCGTGGTCGGCGGCGGCTCGGGCGACCCGCCGGAGGACCTGCCGCACGACACCCTGGTCGACGAGCTCGACGACGCCCTGATGGCCCTGGACATCCCCCTGGTGCTGGCCGTCTGGGTCCGGGCCACCGCCCGGGGCGAGCCGTGGTTCGACTACCACGACGCGGGCACCGGCGGCGCCACGCCGGACCCGGCGAGCACACCCCTGGCCGCCGCCACGGCCGCCCACGGCCACGTCACCTACCCCAGCCGCGAGGCGATGGCCGAGGTGCTGAGGCCCGACCCACCGGAGGTGCTGGGCCGCCGGGCCGCCCTGCTGCACCGCCGGATGGCGGGTCCGGAGGGGCCGCCGGCCCGCCGGCACGACCTGATCCGGTCGGAGGTGCTCCGGGCCGCGACCCGCAAGCGCCCGCTGACCGACGAGGAGGTGGCGGAGCTGGCGCACGCCCTGGCCGACCCCCTGGTCCGCGACGCGTCGCTGGGGTACTGCGTGGGGGACCACGCCCTCGGCGCCGAGGTGCTGTGGACGGAGCTGACCAGGGCGTCCCCCGCGCCGGAACGGGCCGAACCCGCCACCCTGCTGGCGTTCTCGGCGTACCTGCGGGGGATGGGCAGCCTGGCGTCGCTGGCGCTGGAGCGGGCGGCCGAGGCCCACCCGGGCCACCGCCTCAGCGAGCTGCTGAGGGAGGCCCTGGACACGGGCCTGCCCCCGGACCAGCTGCGCCTGCTGGCCGAGCAGGCGGGCCGGGCCGAGTGGTCCCGGCCACCGGAAGGGGGCACCTGACCACGGCCCGACCCGGCCAGCTCGATCGGCCAGGCCGGCTGGCCTAGCCCGGCCGGCCTGGCTCGGCTGGCTCGACCGGCTTGACCGACTCGGTCCGACCGACCCGGCTCGGCTCGGCCCGAACGACCCGGCCTGACCGACCGCCGAAAGCCGGGGTCCGGGCCCTGGACCAGGACCCTGCGATCCGACCAGGACCCGGACCCTGCGACCGGACCCGATCCCAAGCCGAGCCAGCCCGGCCACGGCCCGGCCTGACCACGGCCCGGCCTGACCACGGCCCGGCCTGACCACGGCCCGGCCTGACCACGGCCCGGCCT
>NZ_JBHSQO010000012.1:148403-200385 GCF_042658445.1 Saccharothrix lopnurensis
ACCACGGCCCGGCCTGACCACGGCCCGGCCTGACCACGGCCCGGCCTGACCACGGCCCGGCCTGACCACGGCCCGGCCCGATCACGTCCCAACCACAGTCCGACCGGAACCCGATCACGTCCCAACCACGACCCCAGCGCGGCTCAGCGCACCCCGGGAGGCCCTCAACGCACCTCACTCAGGCAAGGAACACCTCAGGCTGAATCACCTCAGACCAGGTCCGGTCGCCGCCAGGGCTCGCCCAGGACGTGCTCGGCCAGGAAGGCGAACACCGTCTCGTACCAGACCTTCGCGTTGCCCGGCGTCAGGATCCAGTGGTTCTCGCTCGGGAAGTACAGGAACTTCGCCGGCACGCCGTGGCGCAGGAGGTCGAAGTACAGCCGCTGCCCCTCGCCGATCGGCACGCGGTAGTCCTTGTCACCGTGGATCACGAGCATCGGCGTCTTGATGTCGGCGACCCGCAGGTGCGGGGAGTTCGCCGCCAGCCGCTCCTGCTGGAGCAGCGGGTCGCCCATCTCGCGGATCCAGTAGTACGAGTCGTCCGTGGTGCCGGTGAACGCGTCCAGGTGCCACAGCGACGCGTGCGTCACGATCGCCTTGAAGCGGTCGGTCCGGGTGGCGATCCAGTTCGCCATGTACCCGCCGAACGACCCGCCCATGGCGGCCGTGCGCGACTCGTCGATGTCGTCGCGCCGCTCCGCGACGTCGGTGACGGCCATCAGGTCGGTGTACGGCTTGCCGCCCCACGCGGCCCAGCCGGCGCGCACGAAGTCGTGCCCGTAGCCGGTGGACAGGGCCGGGTCGGGCAGCAGCACCGCGTACCCCCGCGCGGCCATGAGCCACGGGTTCCAGCGCCAGCTCCACCCGCTCCAGCTCATGACCGGGCCGCCGTGGACCCACAGCAGCAGCGGCGCGGGCCGCTCGGCCGAGGCGCCGGTCGGCAGCACCAGCCACGCCCGGACGGTGCGCCCGTCCTCGACCACCACGTCGATCTCGGTCAGCGTCCCGGGCAGGGACTCGACCGCGCCGGGCGCGGGCAGCGGCACCGCGTCCTGGTCGACCCCGGTGGCCGACAGGCGCACCGGCTGCGGCGGGTGGTCCCACGCGCTGCGCAGCGCGTACACGGTCGTGCCGTCCGGGCTGACCCGGACCTCGTTGTACGAGCCGGTGGCGGTCAGCCTGACCACCTCGCCGGAGGCCAGGTCGAGCCTCCACACCGGCTGGTGCCCCCGGTGGCTGCTGGTGAAGTACACCGCCGAGCCGTCCGGGGCGACGACCGGGTGCTCCGGCTCCTCCGGGAAGTCCGGCGCCAGGTCGATGACCTCGCCGTCGAGCGAGATCCGCACCAGGCCGTTGCGCCACGGGCTGTCCGGCGTCGAGTCGACGGTCCGCACCGCGACCAGGCCGGACGAGTCCGGCAGGAACACCGGCTGGGAGAACGAGTGGCCCTCGCGGTCGGCCAGCACGCGGTCGCCGGACCCGTCGGCGGCGGCGAGCCGCAGGCGCACCCGCGTCCCGTACGACGCGCTGACCTCGACGCCCTGGGTGCGCGCCACCCACCGCCCGTCCGGGCTGATGGCGGGGGAGTCGCTCAGGCGCGCGTTCGCGCCCGGCGTCAGGTCGACCAGGTCCGCCGCGCCCAGGCGCGGGGCGTCCACGTCGACCGGGTCGGTGGTGGCCAGCACGCGCGGGTAGCTCGGGCCCAGGTCGGCGTCCCAGTACCGGATCGGGTAGGACTCGTGCAGGATCGCGGTCACCCCGGCGTCCTCGCGGGCCTTGCGCGCCTCCTCGTCCCGCTCGCCGAACTCGGCCGTCGAGTGGGCGCCCGACACGAGCAGCACCCTGCCCGCGTCCCGCGCCACCGCGAAGCCCGACACGCCGCCGGCGGGCCGGAACAGCTCGCGCGCCTCACCGGCCGGCGGCAGCAGCCACAGCGCGGCCCGGTCCTTCGGCCCGTCCTTGCCGGGCCCGGCCTCCGCGTCGGGCCGCGCCGAGACGAACAGCAGCGCGCCGTCCGGCGTGAACGCGGGCGAGCCCTCGGCCTTCGCGCCGCGCGTCAGCCGCCGCGCCGGGCGCTCGCCGGCGGGGTCGACCTCCCACAGCGCCGCCTGCCACGTCTTGCCGTCCGGTGACGGCGTGGACACCGCCGTCACCAGCCGCGTGCCGTCGGGCGACAGCGCCAGCGACGAGAGCCGGGGCATCCCGGTGAACGCGGTGAGGTCCCCGAACCCGGCCCCGGTGATCGTGCCCGTCATCACGCCTCCCGCAGCGACCGGGTGAACTCCCACGCATCGCGCACGATCCCGACCAGGTCGACCCGCTCGGGCTTCCACCCCAGCTCGGTGCGGGCCTTCTCGCTGGAGGCCACCAGCACCGCCGGGTCGCCGGCGCGGCGCGGGGCCACGGCGGCGGGGACCGGGTGGCCGGTCACCTCGCGGCAGGCGTCGATGACCTGCTTGACGGAGAAGCCGAAACCGTTGCCCAGGTTGTAGATCCGGTGCTCGCCCGCCGTCGCGTGCTCCACGGCCAGCAGGTGGGCGTCCGCCAGGTCCGCGACGTGGATGTAGTCGCGCACGCAGGTGCCGTCCTCGGTCGGCCAGTCCTCGCCGTAGACCTGGATCCGCTCGCGCTCCCCGAGCGCGACCTGGAGCACCAGGGGGATCAGGTGCGTCTCCACGCCGTGCCGCTCGCCGAAGCGCCCGTACGCGCCGGCGACGTTGAAGTAGCGCAGCGACACCGCCGCGATGCCGTGCGCGGCCGCGTAGGAGGTGATCGCGTGGTCGATCGCCAGCTTGGTCGCCCCGTAGGTGTTGGTCGGCCGCGTCGGCGCGGTCTCGGGGATCGGCACCCGCTCCGGCTCGCCGTAGGTCGCCGCCGTGGAGGAGAACACCAGGCGCGGGGTGCCGTGCTCGCGCATGGCGTCGAGCAGCCGCAGCGAGGTGACCACGTTGCCGTGCCAGTACTTGGCGGGGTCGGCCATGGACTCGCCCACCAGGGACTTGGCGGCGAAGTGCAGCACGCCGTCGAAGCCCTCCGCGAGCAGTCCGCCGATCGCCTCGTCGATGCCCGCCTCGACCAGCCGGGCCCCCTCGGGAACCGCGTCCGCGTGCCCGGTGGACAGGTCGTCCAGCACGACCACCTCGTGGCCGGACTCCACCAGCCTGGCCGCGCAGACACTGCCCACGTAGCCGGCACCGCCCGTGACGAGCAGCTTCACCTTCAGTTCCCCGCTTTCGTCAGTTTTCCGGTTCATCCCGGCCGGCGCCCGCCGAGGGCACCGCCGTGAACGTCCTCGGCGCCTGCCAGCCGCGTTCGGCGAACGCCTCCAGCACCCGCCGCACCACTCCGTCGTGCTCGGCCACCGGCACCAGCGCGATCGCGGACCCGCCGAAACCACCGCCGACCATCCGGGCGCCCAGCGCGCCCGCCGACCGCGCCGCGTCGACCGCCACGTCCAGCTCGGGCGCGGACACCCGGTAGTCGTCGCGCAGCGACGCGTGCGAGGCGTCCAGCAGCGGCCCGAGCTCGGCCAGCGCGTCCGCGCGCAGCAGCTCCACGGCCGCGAGCACGCGCGCGTTCTCGGTCACCACGTGCCGCACCAGCGGGCGCAGCCCGTCGGGCAGCCGCCCCAGCGCGTCGTCCAGCCCGTCCACCTCGACGTCCCGCAGCGCCGGCACGCCCAGCAGCCCGGCCGCCTCCTCGCACCCGGCCCGCCGCGCGCCGTAGCCGCCGTCGGTGTGCGAGTGGCTCGCCCGGGTGTCGACCACGAGCACCTCCAGGTCCTGCGCGGCCGCGTCGAACGGCACCTGCTCGGACTCGAAGGACCGCACGTCCAGGAACAGCACGTGCGCCTCGGCGCAGCACAGCGACGCGGTCTGGTCCAGCAGACCCGTCGGCGCGCCCACGAAGTCGTTCTCCGCCCGCTGCACCCACCGCGCCACGGTGGGTAGGTCGTCCACCGGGTGCTTCGCCAGGCCCAGCAGCGCCAGCGCCACCGCGCACTCCAGCGCGTGCGACGAGGACAGCCCCGCGCCGGCCGGCACGTCACCGGCGATCACCAGGTCCGCACCGCCCGTCACGCCCTGGTCGCGCAGCACCCACGCCACCCCGGCCGGGTAGGCGGCCCAGCCCCGCACCGCACCGGGCTCCAGGTCCACGACCGCGATCGGCTCGGCGTGGCGCGCCGCGCCGTCGTCACCCAGCGTCGCCACGCGCAGCAGGCCGTCGTCCCGCGGCGAGGCGGCCACCGCGGTCCGGTGCGGCAGCGCGAACGGCAGCACGAAACCGTCGTTGTAGTCCGTGTGCTCCCCGATCAGGTTCACCCGACCGGGAGCGGACCACACACCGGCCGGCGCGGCGCCGTGCAGCCGGGCGAACGCGGCGGCCGCGCGCCGCGCGGGCCTCACCGCGCCTGCACCAGCACGGCGTGCGCGACCGCCGGGTCGAGCTCGGCGGTGGTGCCGTTGCCGCGCACCCGCACGACCCTGGCCCCGGCCATCGCGTTGATCTCCACCGTGCCGCCCGGCACCACGCCCGCCGCCTTCAGGTCCGCCATCAGGTCGGGGTCGAGCTGCACGTGCTCGGCGATCCGGCGCACCTCGACGCGACCACCGCCGCGCCGCGCGACCTCGTCCAGGCGCAGCAGGTCGGCCTCGGCGGGCGGCGCGGGCTCGCCGTCGCCCAGCTTGTCCAGACCGGGGATGGGGTTGCCGTAGGGCGAGGTGGTGGGGTTGCCGAGGAGCTTCACGAGCTTGCGCTCGACCGCCTCGCTCATGACGTGCTCCCAGCGGCACGCCTCGCTGTGCACGTGCTCCCACTCCAGGCCGATGATGTCGACCAGCAGCCGCTCGGCGAGCCGGTGCTTGCGCATGACCGCGATGGCCAGGTTGCGGCCCTGCTCGGTCAGCTCCAGGTGGCGGTCGTCGGCGACGACGACGAGCCCGTCGCGCTCCATGCGGCCGACCGTCTGGCTCACCGTCGGGCCGCTCTGGTTCAGCCGCTCGGCGATCCGGGCGCGCAGGGGCACCACACCTTCTTCTTCGAGTTCGTAAATAGTGCGGAGGTACATCTCCGTGGTGTCGATGAGGTCGTTCACACCCGCTCCCCTTACGTATGGCGTCAATGCTAGTCGGCCGGCTGCGGGTGCAGGATGGTGCCGTGCATCCACTGATCAGCACCGACGCCCTGGCCTCGGCCCTGGACGGCGCGCAACCCCCGGTCGTGCTCGACGTCCGCTGGCGGTTGGGCGGGCCCCCGGGGCACCAAGACTACGAGGTGGGGCACGTCCCCGGCGCGGTCTACCTCGACCTCGACGCGGACCTGTCCGCGCCGCCGGGGGCCGGCGGCCGCCACCCGCTGCCCGACCCGGCCGCCCTCCAGGCCGTGCTGCGCGCCGCGGGCGTCCGGGAATCTCACCCGGTCGTGGCGTACGACCACGCCGACGGGTCCATCGCCGCCCGCGCCTGGTGGCTCCTGCGCTGGGCGGGCCACCCGGAGGTGGCGGTGCTGGACGGCGGTTTCGCCGCCTGGACCGCCGAGGGCCGCCCGGTCACCACCGACGTCCCCGCCCCGGCGCCCGGCGACATCACCGTCCACCCCGGCGCGATGCCGACCATCACCGCCGACGAGGCGGCCGCCTTCCCCGGCGCCCTGCTGGACGCGCGGGCCCCCGAGCGCTACCGCGGCGAGACCGAGCCGGTCGACCCGCGCGCCGGCCACATCCCCGGCGCCCTGAACGCGCCCACCGCCGGCCACACCGAGGCGGGCCGCTGGCTGCCCGCCGCCGCCCTGGCGGAGCGCTTCGCGGCGATCGGCGTGGACCCCGACCGCCCGGTGGCCGCCTACTGCGGCTCGGGCGTCACGGCCGCCTCCGTGGTCCTGGCCCTGGAGGTGGCCGGCATCACGTCCCCCACCGCCCCGGCCCCCCTCTACCCGGGCTCCTGGTCCCAGTGGTCCGGCGACCCGACCCGCCCCGCCACCACGGGCCCCACCCCCTAGGACCGCGCGAGTCGAACGTCCGGGACCACCGTGTCGAACGCTCAAGACCCCCGAGTTCTACATCCGCGTCACGGCCGGGGGCTCGTCACGGGTGCGCGAACGTGGAACTCGGGGGTCCTGGAGGTTCGACACGGTGGTCCCGAACGTTCGACTCGCGGGTGGGTCAGGCGTTCGGGATCTTCTCGAACGCCTTGGTGGCCAGGTTCAGCGCCATCGGGCACGGGTCGCCGCCGTCGAGGGGGGACACGCTCGCCATGAACGCCGGCGTGATCACGTCCGGGTCGTCGGTCAGCATGACCATGACCGTGCAGTCGCCGCCGCCCTCCTTGATCTCGTACGCGGTGTTCCCGCCGACCTCGATCGAGCGCGCCTCGCCCTCGTTCTCGTGCTCGGCCAGCGTCAGCATGAACAGCACCACCGTGAACGGCTCCTCGGTGCTCTGCACGCACCCCGGCTCGCCGCCCTTGGCCGCGCCCACCGCGGCGGCCACCTCCGCGGGCGAGAGGATCGCGCAGTCGTCGAAGCCCTCGGTCTTCTTCCGCGTGGTGATCTTCACGTCGCCCGCCGGCTCCCGCGTCCCCGTGGTCGCGGGCGCCCGCGACGCGGTCGGCCTCTCGACGGTCCGCGACGACGACGGCCTGCCGGACGCGGTCTCCTCCGCCCCCGACTCCGACCCGCCCCCGGCGGCGAGCGGCTTGCCGGTGACGGTCGTCGCGCACGCGGAGAGGCCGAACGTGAGCGCGAGGGCCAGCGCAGCGGTGAGGGCGGGGACTCGTCGCAGGTGCATGTCGTTCTGACCTCGTTCCGGCGTGCGCGGTTCCACGTTCGGTGGCCGCGGTCGTGAGCCGCCTCGTCCCGGCGGGCCCGGGGCAGACTCTAGGTGCCCCCGGCGCACCCGCACGCCGGGGGCGACCAACCTGTGATCACACCACCGCCTCCGGCGTGGGTTAGGTTGCCGACATGGGCAAGGCAGCCGCTGTCGTCTGGGACGAGTCCTTCCTCGGCTACGACCTGGGCGACGACCACCCGCTCAACCCGGTCCGGCTCGACCTGACCGTCCGGCTCGCCGCGGAGCTGGGCGTGCTGGACGGCGTCGACCTGATCTCGCCCGACCCGGCCCCCGACCCGGAGATCGAGCGCGTCCACGAGCCCTCCTACCTCAACGCGGTGCGCGCCGCGCCGATGGCCGGCTGGGACGTGGGCCACGGCCTGGGCACCCCGGACAACCCCGTGTTCACCCGGATGCACGAGGCGTCGGCGCTGGTGGTGGGCGGTTCGCTGGCCGCCGCGCGCAGGATCGCGAGCGGCGAGGTCGACCGCGCCGTCAACATCGCCGGCGGCCTGCACCACGCCATGCGCGACCACGCCGCCGGCTTCTGCGTCTACAACGACTGCGCGGTGGCGATCTCGTGGCTGCTGGACAACGGCTTCGACCGCATCGCCTACGTCGACACCGACGTGCACCACGGCGACGGCGTGCAGGCCGCCTTCTACGACGACCCGCGCGTGCTCACCGCCTCCCTGCACCAGAGCCCGCTGACCCTGTGGCCCGGCACCGGCCGCCCGGCCGAGCTGGGCGGCCCGGGGGCGGAGGGCACCAGCGTCAACCTCGCCCTGCCCGCCGGCTCCCACGACCGCGCCTGGCTGCGGGCCTTCGACGCCACCGTCCCCGCCCTGCTGCGCGCCTTCCGCCCGCAGCTCCTGGTCACCCAGTGCGGCGTCGACACCCACCGCGAGGACCCGCTGGCCGACCTGGCGCTCACCGTGGACGGCCACCGCGCCGTCTACCGGCGGCTGCGCGCCCTGGCCGACGAGGTCGCGGGCGGGAGGTGGCTCGCCCTGGGCGGCGGCGGGTACGAGCTGCTGCGCGTGGTGCCGCGCAGCTGGACCCACCTGCTGGCCACCGTCCTGGACCGCGACCTCGACCCGAACACCCCGCTGCCCGCCGGCTGGGTGTCCCACGCCTCCTCGCTCGCGCCGAACCGGCCCCTGCCGACCGCGATGACCGACGGGGCCGACACCGACTTCCGGCCCTGGGGCGGCGAGCTGGACACCCCCGCCGACCTGGCGGTCCGGGACACCCGGCGCGCGCTGTTCCCCCTGCACGGCCTGGACCCCGACGACCCGAGGGACTGATCACCGGTGGACCCGTTCGACTACCCGAGGTCCTGGGAGGCCGACGTCGTGCTCAGCGACGGCGGCACGGTCCACCTGCGCCCCGTCACCCCCGACGACGCCGAACGCCTGCTCGCCTTCCACGGCCGGCTGTCCGAGCGCACCCGCTACTTCCGCTACTTCGGCCCCTACCCGCGGATGCCCCGGCGCGACCTCGACCGCTTCAGCACCGTCGACCACAGCGACCGCGTCGCCCTCGCCGCGTTCCTCGGCGACGACGTCGTGGCCGTGGGCCGCTACGACCGGCTCGGCGGCGGGAGCTCCGCCGAGGTCGCCTTCGTGGTCGAGGACACCCACCAGGGCCGCGGCCTCGGCTCGATCCTGCTGGAGCACCTGGCCGCCGCCGCCCGCGAACGCGGCCTGAGCCGCTTCACCGCCGAGGTGCTGGCCGAGAACGGCCAGATGGTGCGCGTCTTCCGCGACGCCGGCTACAGCGTCAGCCGCGCCTTCGAGGAGGGCGCGCTGCACCTGGAGTTCGACATCGACCCCACCGAGCAGTCGGTCGAGGTCGCCCGCGCCCGCGAGCAGGCCGCCGAGGCGCGCAGCGTGCACAACCTGCTGCACCCCCGCTCCATCGCGGTCATCGGCGCCTCCACCGACCGCACCAAGATCGGCCACGCGGTGCTGACCAACCTGCTCACCGCGGACTTCACCGGTCCCGTCTACCCGGTCAACGCCGAGCACCGCTCCGTGCGCGGCGTCCGCGCCTACCCCTCGGTGCTGGAGATCCCCGACGACGTGGACCTGGCGGTCGTCGCGGTGCCCGCGCCGCGCGTGGACGAGGTCATGGACGCCTGCCTGGCCAAGGGCGTGAAAGCGCTGGTCGTCGTCACCTCGGGGTTCGGCGAGACCGGTCCGGGCGGCCGCGGCGCGGAGCGCAGGCTCGTCGACGAGGCCCGCGCCCACGGGATGCGCGTGGTCGGCCCCAACGCCCTCGGCGTGATCAACACCGACGCGGGCGTGCGCCTCAACGCCACCCTCGCGCCCGCGCTCCCGGTCCGCGGCCGCACCGGCTTCTTCTGCCAGTCCGGCGCGCTGGGCACCGCCATCCTGGCCACCGCCGCCCAGCGCGGCCTGGGCCTGTCCACGTTCGTCTCCGCGGGCAACCGCGCCGACGTCTCCGGCAACGACCTGCTCCAGTACTGGGAGACCGACCCCGCCACCGACGTGGTCCTGCTGTACCTGGAGTCGTTCGGCAACCCGCGCAAGTTCGCCCGCCTCGCCCGCCGGCTCGGCCGCACCAAGCCGGTCGTCGCGGTGAAGTCCGGGCGGCACGCCGTCACGCCCGCGCTCGCCGCCACCTCCGTGCCCGTCGACGAGGCCAGCGTGCAGGCGCTGTTCGAGCAGGCGGGCGTCATCCGCGTCGAGTCCCTGGCCCAGCTGTTCGACACCGCCCTGCTGCTGGCCCACCAGCCCCTGCCCGCCGGGCCGCGGGTGGCCGTCGTCGGCAACTCCACCGCCATCGGGCTGCTGGCCGCCGACACCGCCCTGGCCCAGGGCCTGGAACTGGCGGGCGACCCCGTCGACGTGGGCGCGCAGGCCGGGCCCGAGGCGTTCGCCGCGGCCGTCGAGGAAGCCCTCGCCGACCCGGGCGCCGACGCGCTGGTGGTCGTGTTCGTGCCCCCGCTGACCGTGCCCGGCACGGCGTTCGCCCGCGCCCTGCGCGAGGTCGTGGAGCGCGGCGGGCGCACCAAGCCCATCGCCTCCACCTTCCTCGCCGTGGAGGGCGTGCCGGACGAGCTGGCCGTGCCCGGTCCCGGCGGCGCGCCCGGCCGCGGCTCCGTGCCCTCCTACCCGAGCCCGGAGCGCGCCGTGCTCGCCCTGGCCCGCGCCACCCGCTACGCGCGCTGGCGCTCGGCGCCGCAGGGCACCTTCACCCGGCCCGCCGGCGTCGACGCCGACACCGCCCGGCGGCTGGTCGCGGAACTGCGGCCGGCCGAGACCGGCGAGCGGCGCCTCGACGACGACACCGCCGTGCGGCTGCTGGCCTGCTACGGCGTGGACGTCGTGCCGTTCCGCGTGGTCTCCTCCGCCGACGACGCCGCCCGCGCCGCCGCCGAACTCGGCTACCCGGTGGCGCTGAAGTCCACCGACGACCGGCTGCGCCACCGCACCGACCTGGTCGGCGTGCGGCTGGACCTGACCGGTGACGAGGCGGTGCGCGGCGCCTACGCGATGCTCGCCGAGGTCTCCGCCGGGCCCGACGTGTACGTGCAGCGCATGGTGCCCAAGGGGATCTCCTGCGTGCTCGGCCTCCAGGACGACCCCTCGTTCGGCAGCCTGGTCTCCTTCGGGTTGTCCGGCCTGGTCAGCGACCTGCTCGGGGACCGCGCCTACCGGGCCGTCCCGCTCACCGACGCCGACGCGGCCGCGCTCGTGCGCGCGCCCAAGGCCGCGCCGCTGCTGGCCGGGTACCGCGGCGACGAACCCGCCGACCTGGTCGCGCTCCAGGAGCTGGTGCTGCGCTTGGCCGCGCTCGCCGAGGACCTGCCGGAGATCCGGGAGGTCGCGCTGGAACCGGTGCTCGCCAGCGCGGCGGGCGCGTACGTCGGCAGCGCCCGCGTCACCCTCGGACCGCCGCCGTCCCGGCACGACACCGGCCCGCGGCGCCTGCGGTCGCCCGGCGCGAGCCCCTGATCGCGAGCCGCCGAGTCCGCACCGCCGACCGCGAGCCGCCGACCGCGAGCCGCCGGCGACCGCCGAACGGCCACCCGCCGGAGCGGTGCGAACCCGCGCCGTCACGGTCCGGGCGCCGCGCCGCGACCCTTGAACGATCATGACTTCCCATTTTGGCCGTCCCTATGGACGGACCCCCGGTGGCCCCCTAGGTTCCGCACATCCGAGGTAGGAGCCCGAAAAGGGGAAGAATGGTCCTGGCACACCTGCGCGCCCTCGTGGTCGCGTGCTCCGCCGTCCTCGTCCTCGCGTCGTGCTCCTCGGGCGACGACACGACCCTCGCCGGGAAGGCGGACAGCTCCGGCCGGCTGACCATCGCGGTGGCCTACGACCAGCCGGGCCTGGGCGTGCGGCGCCTCGACGGCTCGTACCGGGGCTTCGACGTGGACGTGGCCCGCTACGTGGCCCGGGAGCTGGGGGTCGAGGAGAGCGGCATCACCTTCACCGAGGCCCTCCCCTCCGACCGCGAGACCCTGCTGACCAGCGGGGCCGCGGACCTCGTCGTGTCCAGCTACTCCATCACCGACAAGCGCAAGGAGGTCATCGACTTCGTCGGCCCGTACTTCGTCGCCGGGCAGGACCTCCTGGTCCGGCTCACCGACGAGCGCATCACCGGCCCCGACTCGCTCAACTCCGGCAACCTCAAGCTCTGCTCGGTCGACAACACCACCTCGGCCCAGTACGTGAAGGACCGGTTCGCGCAGTCGGTGCAGCTGGTGGAGTACCCCAACTTCAGTGATTGCGTCACCGCGCTGCTGGCCGAGCAGGTGGACGCGCTGTCGACCGACGACGTGATCCTCGCCGGCTACGCCGCGCAGAACCCGGAGCTGCTCAGGGTGGTCAACCAGCCCTTCAGCACGGAGGAGTACGGCATCGGGATGCGCAAGGGCGACGCCGACAGCCGGGCGAAGGTCGCGGCGGCCGTCCGGAAGATGATCGACTCCGGCGAGTGGCGGAAGTCCCTGGAGACCAACGTGGGTGAATCCGGTTACGCCATCCCGGACCCGCCGGAACTCGCACCGTGACGCCGGACCCACTCCGATAGCGGTCTGACCGGCGCGGACGCCCCCGTAGGCTCGACTTCGTGCCCACCTCGCGCCCCATGCCCCACTACCGCGCGGACGGACCGGTCCGCGCGGGCGTCCCCGAACACGGTCGCGTCCCCCGCTACTACGCGGTCAAGACCGAGCTGCTGTGGCTCGTCGAGGCGCTGGGGGAGGGCGCGGCCCTGCCGTCGGAGCGGGACCTGGCCGAGCGGTTCTCGGTCTCGCGGGTCACCCTCCGCCAGGCCGTCGCCGAGCTGGTCGTGGAGGGCAGGCTGCAACGGCGCCGGGGCAGCGGCACCTACGTCGCGCCGCCCAAGCTGGTGCACCCGCTGTCGCTGGTCAGCTACACCGAGGGGATGCGCGGCCAGGGCGTGGCGCCGGCCCGCGGCGTGATCACCGTCGAGCGGCTGCCCGCCGACGAGGTGCTGGCCCGGGACCTGCGGGTGCGGCGCGGTGACGCGGTCGTCCACCTGGAGCGCGTGCTGCTGGCCGACGGCGAGCGGGTCGGGTTGGGGTCGACCTACCTGGCCGAGGCCCGGTTCCCGACGCTGTTGGACGTGTTCGACCCGACGACCTCGCTGCACGCGTGCCTGCGCGACCGGCTCGGGGTCGGGTTCGCCGAGGCCGAGGAGCGGGTGGAGACCGTGCTGGCCACCCCGCGCGAGGCGCTGCTGATCGGCACGAACCCGGCGCTGCCGATGCTCCTGCTGCACCGCGTGTCCTATGACAACGATGGCGAACCGGTCGAGCGGTCCCGTTCGCTGTACCGGGGGGACCGGTTCAGCTTCGCGGCGCGCCTCCGCTCGGGCTGACGACCGGGCCGGGCCCTGCGGTCCACTGTGGACGCGTAGCCGCAACGGACGCGCCCTGTCGGGTGAAGATCGGCGGACGGAGCCCGGGAAACGCCCGTTGGCAGGAATTTCGGCGTGCCCCCGCGGGGGTAACGTTGGTGCCGGGGGACGCGAGTCCTCCTCGCCCGCAGCGCCGCGGGGGAAGCGGGGGTGCCGCCGTGACGTTCAAGGAAGAGTTCCTGGCGGAGCTCGAGGACTGCCTGCGCGGGTACGGCGCGGTACCGGTGCTCAACCCCAACGCGCTCGCCCGGCTCGTCGACTTCGTGCGCCGGCTCGCGGACGACGACCCCCGGCTGCGGTGCCTGGAGGGCGTCGACCAGGGGTCCGGGTCGTTCTGGAACAACCCCGCGGTCTGGTGGGAGCTGGTGCCCCGGTTCGGGGTGGCCTCCGGTGACTGCGCCGACCTGCTCGACCGGATGCTGGACGAGGCGATCACCGACGAGATCGACGTCCTGGAGATGGAAATCCGGGAGCTGCCCGGCTAGGTGGTTCACCCGTGGTGCGCCTGGGTCGCCAGACGCACCACGGGGAGACTCCTCACCTGAGCCGGGCCGTGCTCCGGGACGTGCCGGTCACACCGAGAGCAACCGGTCGAAGAACGAGCGGTAGCGCTTGAGGGCCTGGCGCAGCTCCTCGGTGTCGACCTGCGCGCCCTCCTGCCACTGGCCCTCCAGCGAGCGCTTGTGCTCGGCGAACGTGGTGGCCAGGTTCTGGATCACCTGGGCGACCAGCTCGTCGGCCCGCTGCACGGCCTCGCGGGGGTCGTCCACGAAGTCGGCCTGCAACGCGCGCCACTCGGTCTGGTAGGTCGCCGAGTCCTCGGTGCCGAACAGCGGGGCGTCGCCCGCCGTCGTGGAGGTCGCCGAGGGCTCGACCGGTTCCCGGTCGACCGGGTGCTCGTCGTGCTGCCCGTGCCCGACCGCTCCCGGCTCGACGTCGTCGCGCGGGTCGGGGGCCGGGTCGTCCCGGTCGTGCCCCTCGGGCCGGTGGTCGTGGTCGCCGTGGTGGGCGCCGGGCTCGTAGCCGCTGTCCTGGTGACCACCGGTGCCGTGGAAGCCGCTGTCGTGGACATCGGTGTCCTGGTGACCGCCGCTGCCGTGGAAGCCGCTGTTGTGGAAGCCGCTGTCGTGGTGGCCGCTGTCCTCGTGGACACCGGTGTCGTGGTGACCGCCGGACGTGTCGTCGACGGTGTCGTACCGGTCGACCACCTGGTCGTCGCGCTGGTCCCGCTGCGGGACGATCGCGCCGTCCTGGTCGGCGGCCCCGCGGGGGGCCGCGAAGTCCTCGGTGGTCAGGCGTCGTTCGGTCATCACCGCGCTCCTTCCCGGCGCCCGCCCTCGTGGCGGTCGCCCAACAGGTCCTCGAAAAGGGCCCGGTAGTGGACCATGGCGTTGCGGAGGTCTTCGGTGGAGGCGTCGCCGCGCTCGTGGCGCTGCGAGATCTCGTGCGCCTCCCGGTAGTGCTCGATGGCGCGGGCGTGCTCGACCGACAGCAGCGAAGCCTGGCGCTCGTACCCCTCGGTGGGGTAGCCGCGTTCGGCCATGAGGTCGGTCACCAGGCGGTCCGCCTGGCCCACCGCGGCCGACGGGGAGTCGACGAACTGCTCCTGCACGCCGGTCCAGTTGCGCTCGTAGCTGTCGCGCGAGGCCGGCGTGAGCTGCCGCAGCTCCAGCTTCGAGTGCTCGCGCTCGCGTTCGGCGAGCTCGCGTTCGGCGACCATGCGGTTGTCGGTCCGCTGCACCGCCCGCTCGTACTCCGGGCCGAACCGCTCGCGCAACCTCTTGCGCTGCAAGGACTTCCTGACCAGCAGCGCCACCGCGACCAGTACGACCAGCACGACCAGGATGACGCCGATGATGGTGCCGGTGGACATCTCTGCCTCCTCACGGCTTCGGATGTCACGGGACTACCCATCGGGCGTCCGACTCGAAACCTGTTCATCTCTTGACGGGGTCCCGGGTCTGTGCCTGGTCCCGGGTCGGGCGCGGAGGGCTTGTGGTCCAAGGTTCCCGGGGTCGTCCGGGAGCACCCGAGCGATGATCTTGGGCCGCGTGGTCGCGCGACCACGGTCGATCACCGGGTGATCACCGCGCGACCACAGTGGACCGTTCCGGGGGGCGGCGCGGAACCGGTACCGGGCCGGTGGTGATCGGGAGCGGATCGAGCCGGAACGGGCCCCCGGGTCCGTGCCCGGTCGCCCGCCCGCGACGCCCTCAGGGGCGGCCGGCGGGGCGGGCCGGTGGGCTGAGCCGGGGGAGCGGCGCGGCGCGGCGTGCCTCGCGGGTGCCCAACCCGCGATCGCACCGCTCCGCCGGCAGTTCATGGTAATAGGGCGGATATGCACCGTATAAGTGCTCGATCGAGTGATCTGGCCAATCGGCCGAACGGCACTAGTGTGGTCCCAGTTCTTTTCCAACGAGGAGAGACCCGCATGGCAGCCGTCCAAACCCGACGCAAGCGCAAGTTAGGCCAGTTCCTCAACGCGCTCCGCAAACGCGCCGGCAAGACCGAGGTCGACTACCACGCCCTGACGCGCAAGACGCAGTCGACCCTCTCGCGCATGGAGAACGGCTACATCAGTCCGAGTTGGACCGAACTGAGCGCCCTGCTCGCCCTGTACGGCGCCACCGAGGCCGAGCGCCGCGAGGCCGAGGCGCTGTGGGAGGACGCGAAGCAGGACGGCACCCGCCTGGTGTACGCCGCCGCCTACACGCCCGAGGCGCGCACCTACGCCCGGCAGGAGGCGGACGCCACCGAGGTGCGCACCATCGAGATGATCGTCATCCCCGGTCTGCTCCAGACCCCGGCCTACGCGGCGGCGATCAGGCACGCCGGGCGGCGGTTCATGGACTCGTCGGTGTCGGCCGAACAGGTGGCCGCGGCCCTGGCGAACCGCCAGCGGCGCCTGCCCGGTCTGCGCCTGCACGCGGTGATCGACGAGGCCGCCCTGCACCGCGTGGTGGGCGGGCCGGCCGTCATGCGCGAGCAGTTGTCGCGTTTGCTCGACGTGGGCCGGCAGGACAACATCACCATCCAGGTGGTCCCGTTCGGCGCGGGCGCCCACGGGACCATGTCCGGCGGCGGCGCGACCGCCCTCCGCTTCGAGGACAGCGAGCCTTCGGCCGTGTACCTGGAGTACGCGGGTGGCGGCAAGTGGGTGGACAATCGCGCCGACGTGCAGAAGTACCTCTTGCACTTCGAGAAAATGGTGAACGAGGTCGCCCTGTCGCCCAAGGAGTCGGCCTCGTTGATCAGAAAACTGGCAACCGCACTGAAGGACTCATGATCATCGACAAGACGTGGCGCAGAAGCTCTCACTCCGGCGCGGGCAACAACTGCGTCGAACTGGCCATCGGCCGGACCGCGACCCTGGTCAGGGACAGCAAGCGACCTGGTCCGAGACTGACCTTTGGAGACCGTCCTTTCCGGGCTTTCCTCACCTCCATCCGACAACCCTGAGCACCGCCGACGACCCGTCGTCCCCGTTCCTCCACCACCGCGCGGAAGGGGGTGGTCGTGATCCGGTCGAGGGCTTCTCCCTCACCCCCGCCGGTGATCGCCTGGTCCGGTCGGCGCAACGGCGGTCGGGTCGGGTCGACACCGTGTTGAGCGCTCCAACCGTCCCTCCCGGGATTCCGAGTTCCGGTTCCGGACAGCACTTCGCTCACCCGAGCGGGTGATTTTTTTCCATTCGGTTTGAACGGTGGATTTCACCGTTCGGGCCTCGGCGGGCGCGGGGACCCGCCGGGGCCGCGCTTTCGCGGACCACCGGTCCGACCACGGGTGTGAACGCCCCGTCCAGTCCACTGTGGACTACCGGTCGGAGTGCCCGCCGCGGGAACCCCTCCGCCGGGACGAGCACGCGAACCGCGCCGTCGCGGCCGGGTCCGCGGTGCCGCCGGACCCCACGAAGACCCGGGCAAGACGGGGGCCCGGGACCTCCGCCGGTCCCGGGCCCCGTCGGTCCTCTGCTCAGTGCACGCCCAGCACCCCGTCGACCCGTCGCGGGATGCCCAGCGGGTTGTCGGCCCGCAGCTCCGGCGGCAGCAGGTCCTCGGGCCACGACTGGTAGGTCACCGGCGCCAGCCAGCGCCGGATCGCGGTGGCGCCCACGGAGGTGTGCAGCGCGCTCGTGGTCGACGGCCACGGCCCGCCGTGGTGCATGCCCCACGCCACCGCGACACCGGTCGGCCACCCGTTGAAGATCAGCCGCCCGGCCACGGGCCGCAGGGCCTCGGCCACGCGCCCGGCCAGCTCGTGCTCGGTGTCGTCGGCGTGCAGGGTGCCGGTGAGCGACCCGGGCAGGTGCGGCAGCACGTCGAGCAGCTCCTCGGGGGAGGAGTAGGTGACCACGACCGCCGCCGGGCCGAAGTGCTCCTCGGCGAGCTTCTCCAGGTTGTCCGCGAACGTGGCCAGCGGCACCGAGTACAGGCGGGGCGGCACGCTCCAGCCCTCGTCGGGCGCGGTGCCCTCGCCGACCGGCCACACCAGGCCCGACGCGCCGAGGCCGTCGGTGCCCGAGCGGTAGGCGTCGCACATGCGCTCGTTGAGCATCGGGCCGCCGACCGCGGCGGACACGGCCTCGCCCAGCGCGGGCACCAGCGACTCCGGCGCGAACAGCAGGCCGGGGTTGGTGCAGAACTGCCCCACGCCCATCGTCAGCGAACCGGCGAAGTCGGCGGCGAAGCCCTCCGGCCGCGCGGCGGCGGCCCCCGGCAGGACGACGGTGGGGTTGACGCTGCCCAGCTCGCCGTAGAACGGGATCGGCTCGGGCCGGCCGGCGGCGAGGTCGAACAGCGCCCGGCCGCCCGCGGTGGACCCGGTGAAGCCCACCGCCTTGATGGCGGGGTGCTCGACCAGCGCCACGCCGGCCTGCTGGCCGTGCACGACGCCGAAGACGCCCTCCGGCAGCACGGCGGCCACGACGCGCGCGGTCTCCCGCGAGGTGCCGGGGTGCGACGGGTGCGCCTTGAGCACCACCGGGCAGCCGGCCGCCAGCGCGGAGGCCGAGTCGCCGCCCATCACCGAGAACGCGAACGGGAAGTTCGAGGCGGCGAACACGCCGACCGGCCCGAGCGGGCGCAGCAGGCGGCGCAGCGCCGGGCGCGGCGGGATGATGTCCGGGTTCGGCGTGTCCAGCGTCGCCTCCACCCAGCTGCCCTCGCGCAGCACGTCGCCGAACAGCCGCAGCTGGTTGGTGCTGCGCTTGAGCTCCGTGGTCAGGCGCGGCCGGCCCAGCGCGGTCTCCGCGTCGGCCAGGTCGATCAGCGCCTCCGCCTCCGCGTCCAGGGCGTCGGCCACCGCGTCGAGGTGGTCCGCCCGTTCGCGGGCCGACAGCGCGGACCAGGAACCGAACGCGGCGGCCGCGGCGCGCGCGGCCGCGTCGACCCCGCTGTCCGTCGTCTCCGGGACGGGCTCGCCGTGGGGCTCGCCGGTCCGCGGGTCGTACCCCTGGATGTCGCTCACCGGCCGTGCTCCTTGACCGCCGTGTCGAAGTCCGGCGTGCACCAGGCGCCGCCGAGGTAGACGCGTGCCGCCGAGTCCGCCGGCGGTTCGCCGCCGGCCGCGAGGATCTCCTCGGCGTAGACCTCGGAGTCGTCCTCCGGCTTGTAGCCGAGCGCCTCCGCCTCGGTGAGCGAGAACCACCTGCGGGTGTTGGCCGAGACGCCCCAGACGACCCGGAAGCCGGGCGACGGCGCGGCCAGGCAGGCTTCGAACAGCCGGGCGGCGTCGTCGGGCGACAGCCACGTGGACAGCATCCGGAAGTCGCGCGGCTTCTCGAAGCACGACCCGATCCGCACCGCGACCACGTCCATGCCGTACCGCGACGCGTAGAGGCTGCCCAGCCCCTCCATCGCCACCTTGCTCACGCCGTAGTACGTGTCGGGCTGCGGGAACAGGTAGTCCGGCGCCTCGCCGTCGCCCCGCCGGTGGTAGCCGACGGCGTGGTTGGAGCTGGCCAGCAGGACCCGGCCCACGCCGGCCCGCCGCGCCGCCTCCAGCACCACGTGGGTGCCGTTGATGTTCACGTCGAGGATGTCGGCCCACGGGCGCTCCAGGCTGTGCCCACCCAGGTGGATCACCGCGTCCACGCCCTCGCAGGCCGCGTCCATCGCGGCCTGGTCGGTCACCGACGCCGTCACCACCTCGACCCGCTCGCCGTCCTCGGCGGCCGGCAGCGGCGCGATGTCCAGCAGGCGCAGCACCCGGTCGGGCGCGGCCAGCCGGGTGCGCATGAGCGTGCCGACTGTGCCGGCTGCTCCGGTGATCAGGATTCGTGCGGTCACGTGCGGCCCTTTCCGAAGGACGTCGGGTGTCAGCGGCCGAACTGGCGGAGCAGTTCGGTGATGGTGCGCGCGCCGTGCAGCAGCGCGTCGATGACCTGGCGCTCGTGCTCCGGGTCGAGCCGGCCCAGCGGCACCGAGCAGCTCATCGCGTCGAGCACGGGGTTGCGGTAGGGCAGCGCCACGGCGAAGCAGCCCAGGCCGGGCGTGTTCTCCTCGCGCTCGTGGGCGTACCCGACCGACCGGAACCCGGCCAGCTGCGCGTGCAGCGCCGGGCGTTCCACGATCGTGTTGGGCGTCAGCGGCTCCAGCCGGGCGGGCAGGATCGCGTCCACCTCGGCGGGCGCCCGCGCCGCCAGCAGCGCCTTGCCCAGCGAGGTCGAGTGCGCGGGCAGCCGGCGGCCGACGCGGGAGACCACCCGCAGGTGGTGCTCGGACTCGCGGCTGGCGAGGTACACCACGTCGCCGCCGTCGAGCCGCGCCAGGTGCACCGTCTCGTTGATCTCCCGGCGCACCTGCTCCATCACCCGGATGGCGACCTGCACCACCGGGTCGTGGTCGAGGTACGAGGTGCCGACGAGCAGGGCGCGCACGCCGATGCCGTACGTGCCGCGGGTCTGGTCCAGCTCGACCCACCCGCGTGCCACGAGCGTCTGCAACAGCATGTAGAGGCTCGACTTGGGGTAGCTGAGCTCGCGGTGCAGCTCGGTCAGCGTCAGCGGCCGGTCCGAGGCCGAGAGCACTTCCAGCAGTTCCACTGTCCGATCGGCCGACTTGACCGCGTTCGGCCGAGCGGGTGACGCGGGAGAAGTCACCTGATCCTCCACGGGAAACGTTGCCGCAACGCACTTGACACGTCGCTGCGCCGATTCTTACAGTCCGGCCAGTACGTTCACAAGTACGACCCCGCTTCACATATATGAACGATGAGGACGTGGACAGGAGTTCAGGGTTCATGAGAGTTCCCCGCCGGTCCGTCGACGCTGCCGCTGCGCTGACCGCGCCGGGGTCCGCCCTGCCCTCCCGCGCTCCCTCACCGCGCACCACCGGGTACCCGACCGGGGTCCCCACCCAGATCCTGGCCGACTTCGAGGAGCCGATCCAGCGGCGCACCGCGCCCGGGGGTCCCCCACCCGAGTGGGGGACGACCCGGTGACCGCGGTCCGCACCGCTCACGACGTGGGTGCGACGGCCGGTGGCGGCGGTGCCGTCGTCACCCACCCCGTGAGGCGGCCCCACCGGGGTCGCCTCACGGGAGCGGTCGCTCCCGGACCCGCCCGCGGTGAGCTCGCCGCGCGCCGGTCCGCCGCCGTGGGACCGGCTGCCCCGGGATTCGCCGCACGGGGCTCCGCCGCGCGCGGGTCTGCCGGGTGCGGGTCCGTCGCACGGAGGTCTGCCGCACGCGGGTTCACCGCACGGGGACCTGCCGCGTGCGGGTCCACCGCACGGGGGTCCACCGCGGTCCGTCCGGTCGCGGTCCGTCCGGCGAGCCCCGCCACCCGCGGGTCCACCGGTCAGCCGGTCGTGCCGGGGCCCGCCGCCCCACCCACCGGCCGGGCCGACCCGACCGACCCGATCAACCCGACCGGACCGGCCGACAGCTCTTCGGCCGGCCCCACCACCGCGGTCCCCGACCGCGGCAGGCGCCACCCGGTGCGCACCACCGGCGGCGCCCTCCCGCTCCACCTCGCCGTCAGCGCGTTCGCCGCCTGTGCGCCGACGAGAGAGGAGGCCCGCGGTCGTCACCGCACGACCGCGGCCGGCCCCGAGGAGGTCCCGGGCCACCACCCGGGCCACCTCACCGCCGGGCAAGCCCGCGCCGGGTGTGGTCGCGGTCTTCGGTTCCACCGAGGTCCTGGGACGGCTCCGGCCCCCTCGGACCACCGCCGCCGACCCACCGGTCGCCGCACCGCCCACCGCGCCGCCGTCGTGCTCGGACGACGCCGGTGCGGCGGGGGAGCGGCGACCGGAGCGTTGACGGCGCCGGCGCTCGTGCGGCGCCGGTCGCCGCGGAAGTCCTTCCGGCGTGGGATCACCACCGGAGCGATCAAGGGATGAAGGTCTGGGTATGCAACTCGATGGGGTGCTGTTCTTCCCGGTGACGCCGTTCGACGCGGACGGCGCGCTAGCGGAGGACGTGCTGGCCGAGCACGTCAAGCGCGGGGTGGCGGCGGGCGCGGGCGGCGTGTTCGTCGCCTGCGGCACGGGTGAGTTCCACGCGATGGAGCTCGCGGAGGTCGAACGGGCGGTCGCCGTCGCGGTCGGGGCCACGGCGGGCCGGGTGCCCGTGTTCGCGGGCGCGGGCGGTCCGCTGCCCACGGCCCGCAGGTACGCCGAGGCCGCGGAGCGGGCCGGTGCGGACGGCCTGCTGCTGCTGCCGCCGTACCTGGTCACCAGCCCGGCCAAGGGCCTGGTCCGGTACGTCACGGAGGTGGCGGGCGCGAGCGGCCTGCCGCTGATCGTCTACCAGCGCAACAACGCGGTGTTCACGCCGGAGACGGCGGTCGAGGTCGCCTGCCTGCCGACCGTGGTCGGCTTCAAGGACGGGCTCGGCGACATCGACCTGCTCCAGCGCATCGTGCTGGCGGTGCGCCGGAACGTCGGCAAGCCGTTCCAGTTCTTCAACGGCCTGCCGACCGCGGAGCTGACCGTGCCCGCGTACCGGGGCATCGGTGTGGACCTGTACTCGTCGGCGGTGTTCGCGTTCGCGCCGGAGATCTCCCTCGGCTTCTACCAGGCCGTGCAGGCAGGCGACCGGGAGCTGGTCACCCGCTACCTCAACGAGTTCTACAAGCCGCTGGTGGAGCTGCGCGACCAGGTCCCGGGCTACGCGGTGGCGCTGGTCAAGGCCGCCGTGCGGGCCACCGGCCTGGACGTCGGCGGCGTCCGCCCGCCGCTGCTCGACCCGACGCCGGAGCACGTGGCGCAGCTGGAGAAGGTCGTGGCCGCGGGGCGGAGCATCGCCTCATGAGGATCACCGACGTCACCGTCACGCCGGTGGCCTTCCGAGATCCGCCGCTGCTGAACTCGGTGGGCGTGCACGAGCCGTGGGCGCTGCGCACGATCGTCGAGGTCCACACGGACGAGGGCGTCTCCGGCCTGGGCGAGACCTACGGCGACCTCGGCCACCTCAACCGCGTGCGCGCCGCCGCGCCCGCGCTGACCGGCCTGGACGTCCACGACCTCAACGGCCTGCACGCGCGGGTCGCGGCCGCCCTGGGCGGCGAGGCGGGCTCGGACCGGCACGGCCTGACCGGCCCGCTCACCGTCGAGTCCACGGTGGACCGGGTGTTCGCCTCCTTCGAGGTGGCCACCTGGGACATCCGCGGCAAGGCGCTGGGCCGACCGGTCAGCGACCTGCTCGGCGGGCGCGTCCGCGACGCCGTCCCCTACAGCGCCTACCTGTTCTACAAGTGGGCGGGGCACCCGGAGGCCGAGCACGACGCGTTCGGCGAGGCGCTGGACCCCGCCGGCATCGTCACCCAGGCGCGGATGCTGGTCGCCGAGCACGGCTTCGGCTCGATCAAGCTCAAGGGCGGCGTGTACGCGCCGCACCTGGAGGTCGAGGCGGTCCACGCCCTGCGCGAGGCGTTCCCGGACCACCCGCTGCGGCTGGACCCCAACGCGGCCTGGACGCCCGAGACCTCGCTCAAGGTCGCGGCCGAGCTGGACGGCGTGGTCGAGTACCTGGAGGACCCGGCGCCGGACATCGACGGCATGGCGCGGGTGGCGGCGGGCGCGCCCATGCCGCTGGCCACGAACATGTGCGTGATCGCGTTCGAGCACATCGCCCCGGCGGTGGAGCGCGGCGCGGTGCAGGTCGTCCTGTCCGACCACCACTACTGGGGCGGCCTGTCGCGCTCCAAGGAGCTGGCCGGGATCTGCCGGACGTTCGGCCTCGGCCTGTCCATGCACTCCAACTCGCACCTCGGGATCAGCCTGGCCGCCATGACGCACCTGGCCGCGGCCACGCCGAACCTGAACTACGCGTGCGACACGCACTACCCGTGGAACTCGGCGGACGACGTGATCACCGAGCCGTTCACCTTCGTGGACGGCGCGGTGCCGGTGCCCACGGCGCCGGGCCTCGGGGTGGAGCTGGACCGCGACGCGCTCGCGCGGGCGGCCGAGAACTACCGGAGGTGCGGCCTCGTCCAGCGCGACGACACCGGTTACATGCAACGGCACGACCCGTCCTACGAGAGGAAGCGCCCCCGGTGGTGAGGACCGTCGCCCACCTGTACCCCTGGGACGTGGTCGGGGACCCGGCCGCGGTCGAGCGGGTGGCCTCGCTCGGCGTCGACGCCGTGGCCCTGGCCTCGTCGTACCACACCGTGCGCGCCGCGACCCCGCTCCACCCGCGGCACCGCCTGGTCGACGCGCGGCACGCCGCGTTCTACCTGCCCGTTCGCGAGGAGGTCTGGCGGGGCCGGCGGCTGGCGCCCGCCACGCCCTCCTGGGTGGACGGCGACAACACCTACGGCGAGGCGTCGGAGGCGCTGGGGGCGGCCGGGCTGCCGGTGTACGCGTGGACCGTGCTGACCCACAGCAGCCGGCTGGGCGAGGCGAACCCCGACCTGGTGGTCCGCAACGCCTTCGGCGACCGCTACCCGTACGCGCTGTGCCCGTCCCACGAGGACGTGGTGGCCTACACCCGGACGCTGGTGTCCGAGGTGCTGGAGCTGGGCCGGCCGGACGGCGTGGTGCTGGAGGCGTGCGGTCCGCTCGGCTTCTTCCACGGCGGGCACCACGAGAAGACCGACGGCGCGGACTGGACGCCGGTCCAGCAGAAGCTGCTGTCCCTCTGCTTCTGCGCGGCCTGCGCCGACCGCCTCCCCGATCCCGAGGGCCTGCGCGCGGCGGTCCGCGCCGGGGTCGACCGGGGGGCGGACAGCGTCGAGGAGGCGCTGGGGGAGCGGGCGGAGCAGGTGCGCGAGGCGCGCGCGGACCTCTCCCGCTCCCTGCGCCGGGAACTGGTCGGGCTGGTCCGGTCCACGGCCCCGGGGGTGCGCGTCGCGGTGCACGCCACCGCGGACCCGTGGGGCACCGGCCCGTTCGCCACGGTGGCCGGTGGCGTCGACGCCGACGTCGACGTGCTCACGACGACCTGCTGGCCGGGGGTGGACGCGTCGCTGCCGGCCATCCGCGCGCTGCGCGCGGAAGCGGGTGACGTGCGCACCGCCGCGTACGTGCTCGCGCTGCCGCCGAAGCCGGTGGACGGCGAGGAGCTGCTCGAGGAGTGGCTGGCCTACGCCGAGGCGGGCGTGGAGGAGTTCCACCTGTACCACGCCGGGCTGGCCTCGGCCCGGCGGTTGGACGCGCTGCGGCACGCGGTGGCGGGTGTCCGGAGCGCCCTGGGCTGACCCCCGGGCAGGCGGTGCGCGCCGCGTCGTCCGCGACGCGGCGCGCACGGCCGTTCACTCACCCGGACGGGTAACTGTCAAAAGGGCCGGGCAACCCGCCGCGGCGCCCGTTCCGTCCCCTGTTCATGAGAAGCCTGGGAACCGCTGTCGGCGCGGGCGCGTTGCTGGTCGCGCTCGTCGGCTGCGCCTCGTCCACCCCGACGCCCGTCGGTGCCGAAGGCGGCCCGACGCTGACCACGTCGGCCTCGCCGACCACCTCCGCACCGGAGGAACCCGAGTTCGAGAGCCCCGTGCCGCCCGGTGGCGCGGAGGTGCCGGAGGACCGGGTCGACGCGAGCGCCGTGCCCGCCGACGCGCCCAAGACCGTCTGGACCGAGGGCGACGGCAGCACGATCGGCGTCCTCGCGCAGGAGGCGGGCTGCGGCAAGGCGAGCGTCGAGATCGCCGCGCAGGGCCCCGAGACCGTCGAGGTCGTGCTGGTCGAGACCACGCCCGCCGACCAGCAGGTCTGCACCATGGACATCCGCTTCCCGCCGCTGACGGCCAAGCTGGACGCGCCGCTCGGGGAGCGGGAGGTCGTGCTGACCACCCGGCAGGACACCAAGTAGGGCGAGACTCCCTTTCCGCGGCGCCCGGTCGACCTGCCCCCGGTCGGCCGGGCGCCATTCCCTGCAACCCCGGGTGCGGCGAGTACCGTCCTCCAACCATGAGGAACGCCAAGGTCGCCGTCGCCCTCGCCGCGCTCGTGCTCGCCGGGTGCACCGGCCCCACCGACTCGTCGTCCACCCCGGGCGGCACGACCTCGTCGGCGCCGTCGACAACGTTGTCATCCGGGTCCCCGACCGGCGGTTCGACGCCCGGTGCGCCCGGGACGACCGAACCGGCGCCCGCGCCGCCGCCCCAGAGCGGCGCCGTACCCCTGCCCGGCGGCGAGACCCCGGTGCCGACCCCGAGGGTCGACGGCGGGACGCTGCCCGACACCTACGAGCGGCAGGTCTCCGCCTCGGCGGACGGCCGCACGCTGCGCGTGGTCGGCCTGGCCGGCGGCTGCAAGACCGCCGGTGCCGAGGTCACCGCCCAGTCCGCCGACCAGGTCCGGATCACCCTGGTGACCACCTACTACCCGCCCGCCGAGGGCGTGGTCTGCACGCAGGAGCTGCGGGACGTGCCGCTGAACGTCACCCTCGACGCGCCGCTGGGTGACCGGACGGTGGTGCTGGAGTCACGCGAGGACACGGCCTGACCCGCGACCCGCGTTCCCCGACCCGCGTCCGCCCCGTCTTTCCCCCGACCCGCGTCCCCGGCCCGTCTTCCCCGACCGGTCGGGCCGCGGGCGGGGCCTATCCCCGCCCGCGGCCCGCCGTCACCTCCGGAAGCTGATCTGGAGCGTCGGGGCGGAGGTCTCGGCGAAGAAGTCGTTGCCCTTGTCGTCCACCACGACGAACGCGGGGAAGTCCTCCACCTCGATCCGCCAGACCGCCTCCATGCCCAGCTCGGCGTACTCCAGCACCTCGACCTTGCGGATGCAGTCCTGCGCCAGCCGCGCCGCCGGGCCGCCGATCGAGCCCAGGTAGAACCCGCCGTGCGCCCGGCAGGCGTCGGTGACCTGCCGGGACCGGTTGCCCTTGGCCAGCATCACCAGCGAGCCGCCCGCCGCCTGGAACTGCTCCACGTAGGAGTCCATCCGGCCGGCCGTGGTGGGGCCGAACGAGCCGGACGCGTAACCCTCGGGCGTCTTGGCCGGGCCCGCGTAGTACACCGGGTGGTCCTTCAGGTACTGCGGCACCGGCTCGCCCGCGTCCAGGCGCTCCTTGATCTTGGCGTGCGCGATGTCGCGGGCCACCACCAGCGGGCCGGTCAGCGACACGCGGGTCTTCACCGGCAGCCGCGACAGCGTCTCGCGGATCTCCGCCATCGGGCGGGTCAGGTCGACCCGCACGACCTCGTCGGACAGATCCTCGCCCGTCACCTCCGGCAGGAAGTGGGCCGGGTCGCGCTCCAGCTGCTCCAGGAACAGGCCCTCGGGCGTGATCTTCGCCTTGGCCTGCCGGTCGGCCGAGCACGACACCGCGATGCCGACCGGGCACGACGCGCCGTGCCGGGGCAGCCGGACCACGCGCACGTCGTGGCAGAAGTACTTGCCGCCGAACTGGGCGCCGATGCCGAAGTTCCGGGTCAGCTCCAGCACCTGCTGCTCCAGGTCCACGTCCCGGAACGCGTGGCCGGCCGCCGAGCCCTCCGTGGGCAGGCCGTCCAGGTAGCGGGCGGAGGCGAGCTTGGCGACCTTCAGGTTCTGCTCGGCCGAGAGGCCGCCGACGACCACGGCCAGGTGGTACGGCGGGCACGCGGCCGTGCCCAGCGAGCGCAGCTTCTCGTCCAGGAACCTCGCCAGCCGCGACGGGTTCAGCAGCGCCTTCGTCTCCTGGTGGAGGAACGTCTTGTTGGCCGAGCCGCCGCCCTTGGCCATGAACAGGAACTCGTACTTCGGCTCCGTGCCGGGCGCGGTGAACAGGTCGATCTGCGCGGGCAGGTTGGTGCCGGTGTTCTTCTCGTCCCAGAAGGTGACCGGCGCCATCTGCGAGTACCGCAGGTTCAGCTCCTGGTACGCCTCGAAGATGCCCCGCGACAGGGCCTCCTCGTCGGTGCCGCCGGTGAGCACGGACTCGGTCCGCTTGCCCATCACGATCGCGGTGCCGGTGTCCTGGCACATCGGCAGCACGCCGCCCGCCGCGATGCACGCGTTGCGCAGCAGGTCCATGGCGACGAACCGGTCGTTGCCGCTGGCCTCGGGGTCGTCGACGATCGCGCGCAGCTGCGCCAGGTGCGAGGGGCGCAGCAGGTGCTGGATGTCGCGGACCGCCTCCTTGGCGAGCAGCGTCAGCGCCGCCGGCTCCACCTGGAGGAACGTCCGGCCGGCGGCCTCGACCACCGACACCCCGTCCGGGCTGACCAGGCGGTACTCGGTGTGGTTGTCCCTGGCCAGCGGCAGCACCTCGCGGTACTGGAAGGCCGGGGCCAGGAGGTTGTGCGGTGGGTTCGCTGAGGGCACGTCGCGGGCTCCCTTGCGCGCGTTCGGGTTCCGCCGAACCTATACCGATCACGCCGCCGCGTCCGCCAGGCCGTGGTGTGATTCGTGTCGTGGTCTTCAGCCTCACCAAGCGCGAACTGCCCGAGCCCGAGCTCGACGCCCTGCTCCGCCGCGTCCTCGGCTCGCCGCTCGCGGCGCACGTCGAGCTGACCGACGGCATGTTCAACACCGCCTACCGGCTCACCGCCGCCGACGGCCGCGAGGTCGTGCTCAAGGTGGCGCCGCCGCCGGGCGTGCCGCTGCTCACCTACGAGCGCGACCTGATGCGGACCGAGGCCCTGGTGTTCGGGCTGATGGCCGACCGCGGGGTGCCCGCGCCCCGGGTCCTGCTGCACGAGGACGGGCTGCTCGTGATGACCGCCCTGCGCGGCACGCCGTGGCACGCCGCCGAGCTGTCCGACGCCGAGCGGGCCGCGCTGCGCCGCGAGCTGGGCGGGATCGTGCGCCGGCTGCACGGCGTCACCGGCGACTCGTTCGGCTACGTCCAGGGGCCGGGCGGGGCGACGTGGCGGGAGGCGTTCGGGAACATGGTCGCCGCGGTGCTCGCCGACGCCGACCGGTTCGGCGTGGAGCTGCCCGACGTGCGCCCGGCGTTCGCCGCCCGCGCCCACCTGCTGGACGAGGTGACCTCCCCCGTCCTGGTGCACTTCGACCTGTGGGAGGGCAACGTCTTCGTGGCCGACGGCCGGGTGGAGGGGATCATCGACCCGGAGCGCGCGTTCTTCGGCGACCCGCTGGCCGAGGTGGTGTGCGTCGCCCTGTTCACCGAGCCGGACGAGGACTACCTGGCCGGTTACGGCGTGGCCGGGTTCACCCCGGCGGAGCGGGCCAGGATCGCGCTCTACCGGGCGTACCTGTGCCTGGTCATGATCGTGGAGGGCGTGCCGCGCGGGTACACCGGCGAGGAGCGGGAGGCCCACGTCGCGTTCTTCCGGGCGAAGCTGGCCGAGTACCTGGAGCTCTGAGTGCCCACGGTTCCGAGTACCCGGGGTTCTGGGCTCCGGGGGCGGGAACACGGAAGGCCGGGCCGGCCCCCGACCGCCCCGACCTTCCTCGGTGTGCGACACCCCGCGAGATGGGGCGGAGGTGTCGCGTGGCTCGCAATGCCCGACCGTGCCCCGGCGAGCGCCGCGCGTCAACCCGGCTGAACGGGTGACACCGCGTTGCTCCCCGGGGGCCGGTCCGTCAGCTGGCGTAGGCGCGCAGCCGGGCGGCGCGGTCGCCCTGCCGCAGCTTCGCCATGACCTCGCGCTCGATCTGCCGCACCCGCTCGCGGGACAGGCCGAACTGCTTGCCGATCTGGTCGAGCGTGCGCGGCTGGCCGTCCTCCAGGCCGTAGCGCAGCCGGATCACGGACTGCTCGCGCGGCTCCAGCGTGGCCAGCACCCGGCGCAGGTCGTCCTGGAGCAGGCCGGAGATGACCGCGCTCTCCGCGTCCGTGGCGTCGGAGTCCTCGATGAAGTCGCCCAGCGGGGCGTCCTCCTCGGCGCCGACGGGCATGTCGAGGCTCACCGGGTCACGGGCGTGGTCGAGCAGGTCGGACACCTTCTCCGGGGTCAGGCCGGACTCCCGGGCCAGCTCCTCGGTGGTCGCCTCGCGGCCGAGCTGCTGGTGCAGGTCGCGCTTGATCCGCGCCAGCTTGTTGACCTGCTCCACCAGGTGGACCGGGAGCCGGATGGTGCGGCCCTGGTCCGCCATTCCGCGGGTGATCGCCTGGCGGATCCACCAGGTGGCGTAGGTGGAGAACTTGAAACCCTTGGTGTAGTCGAACTTCTCGACCGCGCGGATCAAACCCAGGTTCCCTTCCTGGATCAGGTCCAGCAGCGGCATTCCGCGACCGGTGTACCGCTTCGCCAGCGATACGACCAACCGCAGATTCGCTTCGAGGAGGTGGTTCTTGGCGACGTGGCCATCGCGGATCAGCGCACGAAGTTCGCCGCGGCGCACATCGGGCAGACCGGACTTGGTCTCCAGCATGTGCTGCGCGAACACCCCCGCTTCGATGCGCTTCGCGAGTTCCACTTCCTCGGCGGCTGTCAGCAGCGCCGTCTTGCCGATGCCGTTCAGGTACACCCGAACGAGGTCGGCGGCCGGTCCCTGGGCGTCGAGGTCCATCTCGGCGCTGGTCGTGGTCTGCTCGTTCCCGACCTCGCGGTCGAAGACCTTCGGGACGGTCATGGAGCTCCCTCCCCCTTGTCGCGGGCTGGCAGTGCGGTCGTGTCGCGCACTCCGCGCTGCGCTGCGCGGTCCCACCTTTCGGTGGTCTGACACTGAGGAGAACGCAAACCCGACCGAAATGGTTCCCGCTTCCTCGACCTTGAAGACGTCACTGCCGTCACAGCGGTTGCCCGGTGAATCCTGAGGATTCCCTGAGAAGGATCTAGACTTCGACCAACACGGTGAACGGGCCGTCGTTCACACTCCGCACGGACATCATGGCGCCGAACCGTCCTGTGTGAACTCGGGCGCCCCTCGACCGCAGTTCCGACACCACCGCGTCCACCAACGGCGCGGCGTGCTCCGGGCGCGCGGCGGCCGTCCACGAGGGCCGCCGGCCCTTCCTCGTCTCCCCGTAGAGGGTGAACTGGCTCACCACGAGCAGCGGCGCGCCCGTGGAGGCGCACGACTGCTCGTCCCGCAGCACGCGCAGCTCGTGCAACTTCCGGGCCATCACCGACGCCTGCTCGGCGGTGTCGTCGACGTGCACGCCGAGCAGGACCAACAGGCCCGGCTCGGCGATCTCGCCCACGGTCTCACCGGCCACCACCACGGACGCCTCTGTGACCCTCGCCACAACGGCCCTCACGCGGGCGCCACCATCCCGTGCCGGACCAGGTCGCGCACCACCGGCAGGGCCGCCGCGGTCAGCGCGTCCGCGTCCAGGTCCTGGGCGTAGGCGAGCAGCGCGATCAGGTCCGCCAGCGGCAGCGCCCCGCGGCAGCCCGCCAGCAGCCGCGCCGCGGTCTCGTCCAGCTCGTGCTGCCAGCCGGGCCCGTCGGTGCGGTGCAGGCGGCGCACGACCGCCTCCCAGCCGTCCCCGGTGGGCTCTGAGACCTCCTCCAGCAGCACGGTGGGCGGCACCGTGAACCTGGTCGCGAGGAGGTCGTCGTTGCCGTGGGCGCGCAGCCAGGCCACCCGGTCGAGCCAGGCGGCCGACTCCGGGCCCAGCGGGTCGTCGTAGGCGTGGCGCAGGTCCTCGCAGACGACCTCGGGGTGCTCGGTGTCGGTGCGGCGCAGCGTGACGAAGCCGAAGCCGACGCCCTCCACGTCGTTCTCGGCGAACCAGTCCAGCCAGGCGCCCGCCTTGGCGCGGCCCTCGTCGCCGCGCGGGTCCACCCCGGCGTCGCGCAGCCAGGTGCCGACGTAGAGCGCCGGGTCGGCCACGTCGCGCTGCACGAACCAGGCGTCCACGCCGCCGCCGCGGGGCAGCCAGGCGCTGACGCGGTCGGCCCAGTCCTCGCCCCGGCGGTGCAGCCAGGAGGCGAGCAGCTGGCCCACGCCGCCCTCGGCCAGGAACGCCGGCACCTGGCGCACCACCAGCGCGCTCGCGTCGTCGCCCTCCAGCCCGGAGTCGCGGTAGACGTAGTCGACGCGCGGCGGGCCCACCACGAACGGCGGGTTGCACACCACCTGGTCGAACCGGCGCCCGCGCAGGGGGGCGAACCACTCGCCCCGGCGCAGTTCCACGTCGACCTCGTTGAGCCGGAACGTGCCCGCGGCCAGGGCCAGCGCGCGTTCGGACAGGTCGGTCGCGGTGATCCGCCCCGCGTGCCTGCTCGCGTGCAGGGCCTGCACCCCGCACCCCGTGCCCAGGTCCAGCAGGGTGCCGACGGGCCGCCGGGAGGTGGCGCGGGCGAGGCTGATCGAGGCGTGCCCGACGCCCAGCACGTGGTCGGCGGGCACCGGTCCGCCGCGCTGCTCGGAGTCCAGGTCGGCGACGACCCACCACGACCCCTCGTCGTCGCCGTAGGGCCGGACGTCCAGCCCCGCCCGCAGCTCGGCCCCGTCGCCGCGCAGCACCTCGTTGCCGATCGCCGCGTCCAGGTCCACCCCGGGCAGCGCCCGCCGCACGGCCTTCTCGTCCTCGGCGTCCCCGAGCAGGAACAGCCGGATCAGCGTGCCCAGCGCGCCGGCGTCCCGCGACGCCCGCCGCGCGGCCTCCGGCTCACCCCTCCCCAGCGCCGCGTGGGCCCGGGGCCCCAGCACCCCCAGCACCCCGTCCGCGTCGTACCCCACCTCCAGGAACGCCTCGCGCAACCGACCGGTCAACTCAACAGAAAGATCAGGAACCACCGCGCCATCGTCCCCCGCCCCACCCACCCCCGCCCGCCCACCCCGCGCGAGTCGTACGTCCAGACCTCGCGAGTCGTACGTCCAGGCCCACCGTGTCGTACGTTCGCGACCCCCGAGTTCAACATTCGCGTCGTTCCGTGCCTGGTCAGCGGTTACCAGCCGGTAGCCATGGCACGACCGCGAGCGTTGAACTCACCTGTCCCGAGTGTTCGACACGGTGGTCGTGAACGTTCGACTCGCGGGGTCTGAACGTGTAACTCGGGGGGTCTGGACGTACGACTCGCGAGGTCTGGGCGTACGACTCGCGCGGGTCTAGGGGGGTGGGGTGATGGTCAGGGCTATGGCCATGGCCAGGCGTTGGGTCGGGTCGTCCAGGGGGACGGCGGTCACCTCGGACATGCGCTGCATCCGGTAGCGCAGGGTGTTGGGGTGCACGGCCAGGGCGCGGGCCGCCTCGCGCGCGTCGCCCTGCGCGGCCAGCCAGGCCCGGAGGGTGGGCGCGTAGTGCGTGCCGTGCTCGGCGTCGTGCCGCAGCAGGTCGGCCACCGGGCCCCGGGTGGGCACGCGGCCGGTCCGGGCGACGCTCGCCAGCCGCCGCAGCAGGACCAGGGACCAGGACCGGTCGTAGACGACCGGGTCGCCGGTGGACAGGGCCAGGCACTCGTCGGCCTCCGTGCGCGACGCGGTCAGCGAGCCGGCGTCCGCGCGGCCCCCGATGCCCGCCTCCACCACCGCCTCGGCGGGGAGTTCACGGGCCAGGGCGCGGACCCAGTCCACCGCCGCCGCGGCGTCCTCGTCGCACGGCAGCACGGTGTAGAGGACGTTGCCGAACAGCGCCGAGCGGCCGGGCCGCGACCAGCCGAACCCCGAGGTCGCCCGGGAGAACGCCAGCAGCGCCGCCCCGTGCTCGCCCTCCCCGGCGTGCGCCTGCACCGCGATCACCCGCAACCCGGTCGACGGCAGCCCCAGCCGGGCCAGGGTGCCCGGCGCGCCCGCCTCCAGCGCCTCGATCACCAGGTCCGCCTCGGCCTGCCGCTCCAGGTCCGCCGACGCCCGCGCCCGCAGCAGGTGCAGCGCCGCCGTCCGCGCCCCGTCCACCAGGGCCGCGTGCCGGACCGCGTCCACCGCCGCGTCGACCTCCACCCACACCGACCCCAGCAGCTCGCGCCCCGCCCGCACGGCCGCCACCAGTCGCCCACCGAGCTGGTCGGTCAGCTTCGGCACGAAGATCGGCTCGTCGGACCGCGCCAGGTGCGCGAACACCCCGTAGGAGTCCAGCGCCCGCCGCGCCTCCTCCGGCACCCGCCGACCCAGGATGGTCTGCACCCGCACCTGGTCCACGTCCTGCTGCCGGTACGAGTAGGCCAGCACCCGCGACTGCTGGTCCTCGATGGTCACCGGCCCGCCGACCACCGCCGCGATCGCGTCGGCCACCGCGAACAGGTCGCCGGCGCCCTGCCCGCCCAGCACCAGCGTCTGCGCCACGTTCGCCAGCTGCCCCCACGGCACCGACGGGTCCACCAGCAGCACCGCCGCCCCGGACCGCCGCGCCGCCGTGATCACCCGCTCGTCCAGCGGCGGCGACCCGTGCAGCACGACCGCCGCCGCCGCGGTCCCGCCGACCAGCCGGGCCGCCGCGGCGTGGGAGGGCAGCCCCAGCCCGAGCAGCACGTCGTCGGGCGCCGCCGCGGTGTGCTCGGCCGGGTCGTGCAGCGCCACGCCCCGCAGCTCCACGTCCCGCCCGCGCGGCGCGCAGCACAGGTGCGTGCCCAGGCTCCCCAGCACGTCCACCAGCCGATCCAGCGCCACCACAGGCGGGATGGTCCGCCACGGACCCGAACGGCCGCAACCGCGGCGCGAATCACCCTCCACCCGTTGTGTCGTCCCCGGTCCCTGGTGGGACCATGGAGCCATTGGAGGTGATGTCGTGACCAACCCCGAGCGCGACAGCACACCGGTGCTCATCACCGCGGCGGCTCCCTCCTACGAGGAGCAGCACGCCGCCCGCAAGCGCAAGTACGCGATCGTGATGGGCGCCCGCATCCCGTGCCTGGTCCTGGCGATGGTCTTCTACGAGACCTGGTGGCTGGCGCTCGCCTTCCTGGTGCTGTCCGTGCCGCTGCCCTGGATGGCGGTCCTGATCGCCAACGACCGGCCGCCCCGCAAGGCGGAGAAGCCCAACCGCTTCGTGCGCGAGCACCGCGCCGTCGAGGCGCGCCCGCACCAGGTCATCGACGGCTGAGCGAACCCGGCGGTGGCGGGCCGGCGGGCTGCGCCCCCACCGCCGACACGGCCCGCGCCGCCGCCCGCACGCCGGCCAGCAGGGCGTCCCGCCGGGACGCCCCGGTCAGCCACGCCGCCAGCAGCCCGGCGTCGAACGCGTCACCGGCCCCGGTCGAGTCCACGCACGCCACGTCCTCGGCGGGCACCGACACCACCCCGTCCGCGTCCACCCAGCTCGCCCCGCCCGCGCCGGCCGTCAGCGCCACCGCGCCCACCACGTCCAGCAGATCCCGCGCGGCTCCGGGCGACGCCGACCCGGTGAGCCCCACCAGCTCCTCGGTGTTGGGCAGCAGCAGGTCCACGCCCCGCACGTCGTCCAGGAAGCCGTCGTAGAACAGCGCGGCCGACTGCGGGTCCACCGACGTGGTCAACCCGGCCTCCCGCGCCGCCCGCAGCGCCGCCACCCCGGCGGCCCGCGACGACGCGTCCAGCAGCACGTACCCGGACAGGTGCAGGTGGGAGGCGCCGCCCAGCAGCGCGGGGTCCACGTCGCCGGGGGAGAACCGGGCGTTGGCGCCCCGGTCGGGCAGCATGGTCCGCTGCCCGGCGCCGTCCACCAGCACCACCACGCAGCACGTCGCCGCGCCGGGGTCCACCACGAACGCGCACCGCACCCCGGCGGCGGTCAGCTCGGCTCGGACCTGCCTGCCGGCCGGGTCCGCGCCGACCCGGGTGAGCAGCACCGGGGACGCGCCGCAGGAGGCCAGCCACGCCGCGGTGTTCGCGCCGGCCCCGCCGGGTTCGATGGTCACCGAGGCCCGCGTGTCGCCGCCGTGCACGACGGGGCCGGTGTGCCGGGCCACCACGTCCAGCCCGGCGTCGCCCACGACCACGACCGCGGTCACCGACCGCCCCCCGCCGCGGCCAGCTCCACGGCCACCTCGGCGGCCAGCACCGCGTTGGACACCACCAGCTCCTCGTTGGTGTCCAGGCTCACCCCGCCGCTGGCGGTGTGGAAGTGCTCCAGCAGCACGGGCGTGACCTGCTTGCCGTGCACGCCGCGCGACCGCAGCAGCTCCAGCCCCTCGGTCAACAGCCGCTCGTGCAGGTCGGCGGGCATCTCGAAGGCCGCGGGCACGGGGTTGGCCAGCAGCACGCCCGACGACCCGGTCACCCCGGCGCGGTGCGCCGCCACCACCGCGGCGGCCTCGGCGGCCGACTCGACCCGCCACGGCACGTCGAACGCGGACTCGCGCCGGTAGAACGCCGGGAACCGGTCCACCCGGTACCCCAGCACGGGCACCGACCGGGTCTCCAGCAGCTCCAGCGTGGCCCCGACGTCGAGGATCGACTTCACCCCGGAGCACACCACCAGCACCGGCGTGGTCGCCAGCACGTCCAGGTCCGCGGACACGTCCCAGGTCTCCCGCGCGCCCCGGTGCACCCCGCCCAACCCTCCGGTCGCGAAGACGCCGATGCCGGCGGCGTGCGCCAGCGCGGCCGTGCCGGCGACCGTGGTCGCCCCGTCCCGCCGGAGCGCGAACGCCGCGCCCAGGTCCCGCCGCGACAGCTTCACCAGGTCGTTCGCCGGGTCGCAGACCCGGTCCAGCTCCGCGGCGGTCAGCCCGACCTTCGGCACCCCGCCCAGCACGGCGATCGTGGCGGGCACCGCGCCCGCCGCGCGCACCGCGTCCTCGATCCGGGTGGCGACCTCGCGGTTGCGGCCGGGCGGCAGCCCGTGCGACAGGATCGTGCTCTCCAACGCCACCACCGGCCGGTTCCCGGCCAGGGCGGATTCGACCTCTTCGGTGATGCTCGGCGTACTCACGAGCGGCCATCTTCCCAGGTACGCTGGGCGGGTGAGTACGCAGACCCTCCCCGAGGTGGAGACCCGGCCGGAAGGCACCGACCACACCGGTGACGACGCCCCGAAGATGTTCCACTACGTGCGCAAGAACAAGATCGCGGAAAGCGCGGTCATGGGCACGCACGTGGTGGCCCTGTGCGGCGAGGTCTTCCCGGTGACGAAGTCGCCCAAGCCGGGCTCGCCCGTGTGCCCGGACTGCAAGCGGATCTACGACGGCCTGCCCGCGGGCGGCGGAGAGTAGGTCCCCGACGCCCTGACCCCGACGCCCCGGCGCCGGTCCCGCGCGGACCGGTGCCGGGGCGTCGGGGTCCCGAGCCGGGTTCGGAGCCCCGGGCGTCCGGGTTCCGAGCGCCCGAGCCCCGGGTCCGGTGCCGGGGAGCCGGTCAGTCCAGGAGCCGCCGCACGGGCGGGGGTTCCTCCGGCCGCTCGACCCCCAGCGGCACGGTGGGCTCCGCGACGCCGTTCACCGCGGGCGCCGCGGGGTTCTCGGCGGGACGGTCGGCGGGGTGCTCGGTCAGGTGCCCGGCGGGGCCGCCGGTGACGTTCGCGGGCGGGTCCTCCGTCCCCGGTCCGCCCCGCTCCCGCACCCGCCGGTCCTCGCCGGACCGGATGCGCTCGGCCGCCCGCTCGATCTCCAGCCGCTGCCACCGCCGCCGCTGCCGCCGGGTCATCCGCGCCGGCCACATCTCCTGCAACGCGCTGTTGAAGTAGGCCCCGAGGGTGATCGCCAACCCGATGAAGAACGCGAACAGCAGGAACGCGATGGGCGTGGCCAGCGCGCCGTAGGTGTAGCCGGTGGTGGTGATCCACCGGATGTAGAGCCGCAGCCCGATCGACGACAGCAGGAACACCGCCATCGCCAGCACGGCCCCCGGCACCAGCCGGTGCCACGGCAGCTTGTTCGGCAGCGCCACCTTGTAGAGCGTGGCCAGCGCCAGCACCAGCAGCACCCCGATGGCGGGGTAGTAGAACGCGCTCAGCCAGCTGCCGATCGTCGGCTCCCACGAGTCGGGGAACAGCCGCGGCAGCACGTCCGGGCCCAGCGCCAGCACCGGCAGGCCGATGACCAGCAGCACCAGGCTCGCCATGTAGAGCAGCAGCGCGAAGATCCGCTGCCACACCTCGTTGCGCACCCCGTACTGGTCGTGCGCGGCCGTGATCGCGTCCACGAACGACGACATCGCCGAGGACCCGGCCCACAACGAGATCAGGAAGCCGACCGAGACGATCTCGCCCTTGCCGGTGGTCAGCACCTGGTCGACGGTGGGCACGATCACCCCGTTGACCACGTCCTGGCTGAAGATCGTCCGGCAGGTGGAGATGATCCGGTCCTTGACCGCGCCCACCACGTCCGGCCCGAGCCAGTCGCCGACGTAGCCCAGGCTGCCCAGCAGGCCCAGCAGCAGCGGCGGGAACGACAGGGTCTGCCAGAACGCGGCCTCGGCGGATTCGGAGAAGATGCTGCCCGCCCACGCCTTGGACCAGGTGCGCGCCAACAGGCGCAGTGGACCGTTGCGGCCCGAGCTGCGCGCCCTGTCGTCCCGAGGCGAACCCATCGCGAGGTCAAGCATGGTGCATCCGGGCCGATTCCGCGTCACCGGAACCCGGGTCCGTGCCGCGAGCCGTGCGGGGCGGCCGCAGCGGGTAGGCTGTCCCTCGCCCTCGACGGTCACCCGCACCGAGGGCATTCGCATGTCCGCACCGCAGGTGATCGCGCAGGTCCGCACCGCAGGTGATCAGCGCTGGAGGGGTTCCGAGGTTGTCGCAGCCGCAGGTCGTCGCAACCCGCCCGCTCCGCGCCTGGCAGCGCCGCGCGCTGACCAAGTACCTGGCCGCCCGGCCCAAGGACTTCCTGGCCGTCGCGACGCCCGGCGCGGGCAAGACCACGTTCGGCCTGCGCGTGGCGGCCGAGCTGCTGGCCGACCGCACGGTCGAGGCGATCACCATCGTCACGCCCACCGAGCACCTCAAGCACCAGTGGGCGCGGGCGGCGGCCGAGGCGGGCATCGCCATCGACTCGAACTTCCGCAACACCAACGCGGTCACCTCCCGCGACTTCCACGGCGTCGCGCTGACGTACGCGCAGGTCGCGGCGCACCCGATGCTGCACCGGGTGCGCACGGAGAACCGCAAGACGCTGGTCCTGCTCGACGAGATCCACCACGGCGGCGACGCCAAGTCCTGGGGCGACGCGATCCGGGAGGCGTTCACCCCGGCGGTGCGGCGGCTGTGCCTGACCGGCACCCCGTTCCGCTCGGACGACTCGCCGATCCCGTTCGTCACCTACGAGCCGGGCCCGGACGGCGCGCAGCGCAGCCGGGCCGACCACTCCTACGGCTACGCCGACGCCCTCAAGGACGGCGTGGTCCGGCCGGTGATCTTCCTGGCCTACTCGGGCGAGGCGGCGTGGCGCACGAGCGCGGGGGAGGAGTTCTCCGCGCGGCTGGGCGAGCCGCTGACCCAGGAGCAGACCGCGCGGGCGTGGCGGGTGGCGCTGGACCCGTCGGGCGAGTGGATGCCCTCGGTGCTCAAGGCCGCCGACGTGCGGCTGACGCAGCTGCGCAACGGCGGCATCCCCGACGCGGGCGGCCTGGTCATCGCGACCGACCAGACCGTGGCCAAGGCGTACGCCGAGGTGCTCCAGCGCGTCACCGGCCAGGCGGCCACCCTGGTGCTCTCCGACGAACCCAAGGCGTCGGGCCGCATCGCCGAGTTCGCCGCCTCGCAGGAGCGCTGGCTGATCGCGGTGCGCATGGTGTCGGAGGGCGTCGACGTGCCGCGGCTGGCCGTCGGCGTGTACGCGACCAGCGCCTCCACCCCGCTGTTCTTCGCCCAGGCCATCGGCCGGTTCGTGCGGGCGCGGGCCAGGGGTGAGACGGCCAGCGTGTTCCTGCCCAGCGTGCCGGTGCTGCTCGGCCTGGCCAGCGAGCTGGAGGCGCAGCGCGACCACGTCCTGGGCAAGCCCCACCGCGAGAAGGACGGCTGGGACGACGACCTGCTGTCGCAGGCCAACAGGGTCGACGACGAGCCGGGCGAGGAGGAGCGCGCGTTCACCTCGCTGGGCGCGTCGGCCGAGCTGGACCAGGTGATCTACGACGGTTCCTCGTTCGGCACGGCGGCGTTCGCGGGCAGCGACGAGGAGCAGGAGTACCTGGGCCTGCCCGGTCTGCTGGAGCCCGACCAGGTGCGCGCGCTGCTGCGGCAGCGGCAGGAGAAGCAGCTGGTGGAGGCGAGCAAGCGGACCGCGGCGGCCGCCGCCGCGCCCGCGCCGCCCGCCCCGGCGGCCCGCCCCGCGGGCGTGCAGGAGCGGCTGGCGCAGCTGCGCAAGGAGCTCAACACGCTGGTGGCCATGCACCACCACCGCACCAGGAAGCCGCACGGCAAGATCCACAACCAGCTGCGCGAGTACTGCGGCGGCCCGCCCACGGCGATGGCCAGCATCGAGCAGCTGGAGGAGCGGATCGCCACGCTGCGTTCATGGTGAGCCACTCCGCGTCACGGCCTTGATGATTTTCCCCGGCGGTACCGGTTCCGACCGTTGCGGGTCAGAACAAACCCTCGAACCGTCCCTTTCGTGACCGGATGTGACCAACTGGGCCGTTCGGCGTAGTTGGATGTCCGTTCGGTTACCTCGCTGTTAGCGCATCGTGCCCTCTTTATCGGTCAAGTGTGCTTCCGGTCACCGTGGGTGGGGGCATACGTTGTGCGCCACAACATTTATGCACCTGCGTGAAAGGGATGGCTGGATGCGCAGCAAGAGCCTCGCTCTCATCGCCGCAAGCACGGGCCTTGCGTTGGCCATGACGGCTTGTGGCGCGAACACGTCCACGGGTGGCGACACCACGACGGACACCAACACGGACAGCGCCTCGGGCGGTGGCACGAAGGTCGGCGTCATCCTCCCGGAGACCAAGTCCTCGGCCCGCTGGGAGGGCTTCGACAAGCCGCTGCTGGAGAAGGCGCTCAAGGCCGAGGGGCTCGACCCCGACATCCAGAACGCCCAGGGCGACGTGCAGAAGTTCTCGACCCTGGCGGACGGCATGATCAACGCCGGCGTCAAGGTCCTGATCATCGCCACCCCGAACAGCGAGGTCGGCGCGTCGGTCGCGCAGAAGGCCAAGTCGTCGGGCATCCCGGTCATCGACTACGACCGCCTGAACCTGGGCGGCAGCTCCGACTACTACGTCTCGTTCGACAACGAGAAGGTCGGCGAGCTCCAGGGCCAGGGCCTGGTCCAGGGCCTGGAGAAGCTGGCGCCGGGCAAGAAGCCCGCCGAGGTCATCGAGATCGAGGGCGCCCCGACCGACAACAACGCCACCCTGTTCCACAACGGCCAGAAGAAGGTCCTGGAGCCCAAGTACGGCGCCGGCGACTACAAGCTGGTCCAGTCGCAGGCCATCCCGGACTGGGACAACCAGCAGGGCGGCGTGACCTTCGAGCAGATCCTGACCGGCAACGGCCAGAAGGTCGACGGCGTCGTGGCCGCCAACGACGGCCTCGCCGGCGCGGTCATCACCGTGCTCAAGAAGTACGGCCTGAACGGCAAGGTCCCGGTCACCGGCCAGGACGCCACCCCGGAGGGCCTCCAGGCCGTCCTGCGCGGCGACCAGTTCATGACCGTGTTCAAGCCGATCGACGCCGAGGCCAACGCCACCGCGAAGCTGGCCGCCGCCCTGGCCAAGGGCGACAAGGCCGGCGCCGACGCGCTCGCCACCGGTTCGGTCGAGGACACCAAGGGCAGCCGCACCGTCAAGTCGGTGCTGCTGGAGGCCCAGCTGATCACCAAGGAGAACGTCAAGACCGTGGTGGACGCCGGCTTCGTCAAGGCCAGTGAGGTCTGCGTCACCGACCTCGCCGCCACCTGCACCGAGCTCGGCATCAAGTAGTTCACGCTCGCGCCGGGGCGGGGTGCGGTTGCCGCACCCCGCCCCGGCGCGCCCACCCGCGAGTGGGGACACAGGAGGAAACCAGTGAGCGAGCCGATCCTCGAGCTGCGCGGCATCAACAAGACCTTCGGTCCCGTGCACGTGCTGCACGACATCGATTTCGCCGTTCACCCCGGTCAGGTCACCGCCCTCGTCGGCGACAACGGCGCGGGCAAGTCCACGCTGGTCAAGTGCATCGCGGGCATCCACCCGACCGACTCGGGCACGGTGCTGTTCGACGGCAAGCAGGTCCACATCTCGGGCCCGCGCGAGGCCGCGGACATGGGCATCGAGGTCGTGTACCAGGACCTGGCGCTGTGCGACAACCTCGACATCGTCCAGAACATGTTCCTGGGCCGCGAGCGCGGCAAGCTGGGGATGCTCGACGAGGCCGACATGGAGCAGGCCGCCCGCCGGACGCTGACCTCGCTGTCGGTCCGCACGGTCAAGTCCGTGCGCACGCAGGTCTCGTCGCTGTCCGGCGGCCAGCGGCAGACCGTCGCCATCGCCAAGGCCGTGCTGTGGAACAGCCGGGTCGTGCTGCTCGACGAGCCGACCGCGGCGCTGGGCGTCGCGCAGACCCGACAGGTGCTCGACCTGGTGCGCCGGCTGGCCGAGCAGGGCCTGGGCGTGGTGCTGATCAGCCACAACATGAACGACGTGTTCGAGGTCGCGGACCGCATCGCGTGCCTCTACCTGGGCCGCATGGCCGCCGAGGTCAACACCAAGGACGTCACGCACGGCCAGGTGGTCGAGCTGATCACCGCCGGCCGCTCCGGGGACCTGGGCATCGCCCGGGCCGAATCCGCCACCATCTGACGCCGAGGGCTCAGGACGAGGAACGCAGCATGACCAACACCACCAGCGAGACGTCGCCCAAGGACCCCCAGGGCGCCATCTCCGACTTCGGCATCGACACCACCTCCCAGTCCACCGGCGAGGCGCTGCGGGACTACGTGGCCCGCCTGCGCGGCGGCGAGCTCGGCTCCCTGCCCGCGCTGCTCGGCCTGGTGGTGCTGCTGATCGTGTTCAGCTCCCTGGCGGACACCTTCCTGACGCTGGGCAACATCGCCAACCTCCTCGCGCAGGGCGCGAGCATCGTCATCATCGCCATGGGCCTGGTGTTCGTGCTCCTGCTGGGCGAGATCGACCTGTCCGCGGGCACCGCGTCCGGCGTCACCGCGTCGGTGATGGCGCTGCACCTGGTCGAGAACGGCAACCTGCTCGGCGGCATGGGCGACACCGTCTTCATCATGTACTGCGCCGTGCTGGTGCTGGCGATCGCGCTCGCCGCGGTCGTGAAGCTCTGGCCCGCCGTCGGCATGGCCGGCTTCGCGCTCCTGGTCTCGCTGATCGGCGTCCCGGCCAACCCGTGGGTCGAGATCCTGCTCGCCATCTGCGTCGGCGCCGCGATCGGCTCCGTCACCGGCTTCCTGGTCGCGAAGGTCGGCATCCCGTCGTTCGTGGTGACCCTCGGCCTGTTCCTGACCTGGAGCGGCGTCGTCCTCCAGCTCATCGGCGACGGCGGCACCCTCGGCCTGCGCAACGACGTGCTGTTCAACGTCGCCAACGGCAACCTCAGCACCGCGGGCTCCTGGGCGCTGTTCGCCATCGCCGCGGGCGGTTACGCCGCGCTCGTGCTCGGCCGCCACTTCAGCCGGCTGCGCAAGGGCCTGGTCGCCCAGCCCACCCCGCTGATCCTGACCAAGGTCGGCATCGTCGTGGTGCTCGCCGCGGCCGCCACCTACGCGCTGACGGTGAACCGCTCGGCCAGCGACTTCGTCGTCATCGCCGGTGTCCCGTACGTGGTGCCGCTCGTGCTCGTGCTCCTGGTCCTCGGCACGTTCGTGCTGGAGCGCACCCGCTACGGCCGCCACGTCTACGCCGTCGGCGGCAACCAGGAAGCCGCCCGCCGCGCCGGCATCAACGTGGCCCAGATCCGGATGAGCGTCTTCGTGATCGCCTCCTCCGCCTCGGCCATCGGCGCCATCGTGTACTCCTCGAAGGTCGGCTCGGTCGACCCGAACGCCGGTGGCGGCAACACCCTGCTGATGGCGGTCGGCGCGGCCGTGATCGGCGGCGTGTCGCTGTTCGGCGGCAAGGGCAGGCTGCGCGACGCGGTCATCGGCGGCGCGGTGCTCGCCACCATCTACAACGGCATGGGCCTGCTCAAGCAGCCCGCCGCCGTCGTGTACGTGGTCACCGGCCTGGTGCTGCTGCTGGCCGCGAGCATCGACGCGCTGTCCCGTCGCCGGGCGGCGAGTTCCAGCCGTTGACGTGAGTTCACCGACCGCGGGAGCCCGGCCGGACGAGGTCCGCAGGCACAACCGCTCGGCGCTGCTGCGCCGGCTGCACGTGGACGGACCGTCCACCAGGGCGTCGCTGGCGGCTGAGCTGGGTCTCAACCGCAGCACGATCAAAGCCCTGGTGGACGGCCTGGCCGAGTCCGGTGTGGTCGCCGAGCGGGTGCCCGCCCAGCGCTCCGGCGCGGGCCGCCCGTCCCTGCTGGTGCTGCCCCAACCCCACGCCGCCGTGGTCATGGCCATCGACATCCGCGTCGAGCAGGTGGCGATGGCCATGGTGGGCCTGGGCGGCGACATCCTCGGCCGGGACTCGTGGAACCTGCACCACCGGTCCCGCGACCCCGGCGAGGTGATCACGCACATCGCCGACTCGGCCAAGCTGCTGGCCGACGAGCTGGACGCGCGGGCCGTCGGGGTCGGCGTGTCCGTGCCCGGCGTGGTGCGCCGCTCGGACGGGCTCGTGCACGAGGCGCCCAACCTGCACTGGACCGACGTGGCCCTGGGCGAGCGGCTGGCCGCGGTGCTGAAGGTGCCCGTGCAGATCGGCAACGACGCGGAGCTCGGCGCGCTGGCCGAGCACACCCGGGGCGCCGCCCGCGGCTCGTCCGACGTCGTCTACATCTCCGCCGACGTCGGCATCGGCGGCGGCGTCATCTCCAGCGGGCAACCGCTGCGCGGCACCGGCGGCTACGTGGGCGAGCTGGGCCACATGGTGGTCCGCCCCGGCGGCAGGCGCTGCTACTGCGGCTGCCACGGCTGCTGGGAGACCGAGGTCGGCGAGGCGGCCCTGTGCCGGGCGCTGGCGCTGCCCGAGGACTCCCCGCGCGGCGCCGTGGTGGCCGAGCTGCGCTCGCTGGCGGGCTCGCCGGACTCGGTGGCGCACCGCCTCGGCGAGTTCACCGAGTGGCTGGCCATGGGCCTGGTGACCGCGGTCAACATGCTGGGGCCCGAGCTGGTGGTGCTGGGGGACCTGTTCACCGCGCTGCCCGAGTCCCTGGTGGACCGGTTGCGGCGGACCGTGCAGGAGCGGTCCCTGGTGTCGCGCGCGGTCGGCGGTACCCGCATCGAGTCGTCACCGCTGGGCCGGGACGCGAAGCTCGTCGGGGCGGCCGAACTGGCCTTCGAGCCCGTGCTGGGCGAGGTCTGACCCGTCCCCGGGGTTCGGGCCCGTTCCCGGGCCCCCGGACCCGTTCCCGGGCCCCCGGACCCGTTCCCGGGCCCCCGGACCCGTTCCCGGGGGCCGACCCGTTCCCGGAATCCGGGAACGGTCCTCAAGGGCCGGACATGCGGGGGGCGGGGATCCCGGTGGGATCCCCGCCCCAGACGGCTAGGGTGCCACGAGCCGAGGGCGGCTCGCGGTGTTCAGCCCTGCTGCAACTCGGCAGCGAGCTCGCGCAGCTTCGTGCTGTGCTCGCGGGCGTGGTGCCCGCAGAACAGCAGCTCGCCCCCGGAGGGGAGTACGGCGCGAACCTGGGCAGCGGCCCCGCAGCGGTCGCAGCGGTCGGCAGCGGTCAACGCGGGGCGGGTGAGCGTGGTAGTCATGGAAATCTCCCTCCGTCCCGGCACCGGGGATCGGTGCCCTCACACCTAGCTGCGACCACCTCGCATCTGGCGGGTGCGCCGTGTTCGCTGCTTCCACTCTTGCAGACGCACGGGCGTAAGTCAGTGTTCCCTGGGCCGTGGCGACCCGCGTCACTGTCCCTCTACCCGGCGGTCGAGTGGTTCGAACCTGCGACCTGCCGCGGGTTCGCCGGGTGCGTCCTCACTTTCCGCTGTCGCGCCACGGGTTTCCGACCTGCGGATACGGCATCGGGATCACCACCGCTGGTCCGAAAGGTGGGCGTCGGGAGCACTCCGGTGTGATCGGTGACACTTCGGTCAGCCCAGAGCGAACACGCCCTCGTGTTCCACCATCCGGACGTCTTCGTCCGGTTCACCGGCTCGTCACCGCGCCGCGAAACGCCCCCCGACCGATGTGGTCGGGGGGCGTTCGCTCGATCCGTCGCCTAGTCCAGGTAGTCGCGCAGCACCTGCGAGCGGGACGGGTGGCGCAGCTTCGACATCGTCTTCGACTCGATCTGCCGGATGCGCTCCCGCGTCACCCCGTAGACCTGGCCGATCTCGTCCAGCGTCCGCGGCTGGCCGTCGGTGAGGCCGAACCGCAGCCGCACCACGCCCGCCTCGCGCTCGGACAGCGTCGCCAGCACCGACTGGAGCTGGTCCTGGAGCAGCGTGAACGACACCGCGTCCACCGCCACCACGGCCTCGGAGTCCTCGATGAAGTCACCGAGCTGGCTGTCGCCCTCGTCGCCGATCGTCTGGTCCAGCGAGATGGGCTCCCGGGCGTACTGCTGGATCTCCAGCACCTTCTCCGGGGTGATGTCCATTTCCTTGGCCAGCTCCTCCGGGGTGGGCTCGCGACCCAGGTCCTGGAGCAGTTCGCGCTGTATGCGGCCGAGCTTGTTGATGACCTCGACCATGTGCACCGGGATGCGGATGGTGCGGGCCTGGTCGGCCATCGCGCGGGTGATCGCCTGGCGGATCCACCACGTGGCGTACGTCGAGAACTTGTAGCCCTTGGTGTAGTCGAACTTCTCCACCGCGCGGATCAGGCCCAGGTTGCCCTCCTGGATCAGGTCCAGGAACGCCATGCCGCGACCGGTGTAGCGCTTGGCCAGCGACACCACCAGGCGGAGGTTGGCCTCCAGCAGGTGGTTCTTGGCCCGCTCGCCGTCCCGCACGATCCACCGCAGGTCGCGGCGCAGCTGCGGGGTGAGCTTCTCGCTCTCGTCCTCGGCGCGGCGCACCCGCTCCGCGGCGTAGAGGCCGGCCTCGATGCGCTTGGCGAGCTCGACCTCCTCCTCCGCGTTGAGCAGGGCGACCTTGCCGATCTGCTTGAGGTAGGCGCGGACCGAGTCGGCGGAGGCCGTCAGCTCGGCGTCCTTGCGGGCCTGCCGCAGGGCCTCCGACTCCTCCTCGTCCCAGACGAAGTCGCCCTCGCCGGGCTTGGCCTCCTCCTCGGCGGGCTCCTCCTCGACCGGCTCGTCGATCAGTTCGACGTCGTCGACCAGGTCCTCGCCCTCGGGCCCTTCGAGGCCCTCCGGCTCGTCACCGTCCGCCTTCTTCGCCTTGGCCGGCCCGGCGGGCGCCGCCTTGGCTCCCGCCTTGCGCGGTCCCCGCGTCGTCGTCTTGCCCGCCGCGGCGGTCTTCGCCACCGGCTTCTTGGCCGGGGCCTTCCTCGCCGAGGTGGCCTTGGGCGTCTCCTCGGCGTCAGCCTGAGCTGCCTGGGTCGTCTTCGCGGCTGCCACGTACGCCCTTTCGCGACTGTCGATCAAGGCAAACCGAAGGGCGCGAACCTCGGTCGCCGGAGTACGGGGGATCCCCCGCCGGATCGTTCGTCAGCGGGGCACCGTTCCATTGTAACGACGAGAACCGCGTGCCGTTGCGCCCCGCCGTGCACCGAACGGGGTCGACACGCGTTCTCGCAGCTCAGGGCCCCGTACTGAGCGGAGCCCCGGGTGGGTCAGGGCGCCAGGTCGTGCGCGGCGGCCACGGCCGCGCCGACGATGCCCGCGTCGTTCTTCAGCGCCGCGGCCACCACCTCGGTCCGCACCTCCAGCAGCGGGAGCCACTTCTCGGCCTTCTTGCTCACCCCGCCACCCGCGATGACCAGGTCCGGCCAGATCAGGTTCTCCAGCACCGAGATGTACCGGGACACCCGGGGCGTCCACTCCGCCCAGGTCAGGTCCTTGTCCTCCTTCACCGAGGCGGCCGCGCGGGTCTCGGCGTCGTGGCCGTCGACCTCCAGGTGCCCGAACTCGGTGTTGGGGACGAGCCTGCCGTCCAGGAACAGGGCGCTGCCGATGCCGGTGCCGAAGGTCAGCAGCACCACCAGCCCGTTCCGGTCCCGACCGGAACCGAACCGCATCTCGGCCACACCCGCGGCGTCGGCGTCGTTCATGACGACGACCTGCTCCTTCGGCCGGCCCAGGCGGGCGGCGAACAGCCCGGCGGCGTCCGTCCCGATCCACTTCTTGTCCACGTTGGCGGCGGAGCGGGCCACGCCGTGCTGCACCACGCACGGCAGGGTGACGCCCACCGGCCCCTCCCAGCCGAACTTCTCGACGATCTCGGCGACCACGTCGGCGACCGCGTCCGGCGTCGACGGCTGCGGCGTGGTGATGCGCAGGCGTTCGCCCTCCAGTGCACCCGCCTCCAGGTCCACGAGCCCGCCCTTGATGCCGGAGCCGCCGATGTCCACGCCGAACCCGCGGGTCATGCCCATCCCCGTGGCCCTTCCTACTCGATTCAGTGACCGTGGCCGCTGAGATTAGCCTGCACTTCTCCGATAGTCCCGTGAGAGTGACGCAGGAGGAACAGTTGCGTTTCGATCCGCTCCCCCTGGTCGGGATCGCCGCCGCCGTCGCGCGCGAAGCCGGTGACCTGGCGAGGAACATGCGCGACTCCGCCGTGGCGGACGTCGACACCAAGAGCACCCCGACCGACGTCGTCACGGCGGGCGACCGGGCGGCCGAGCAGCTGGTGCGCCGGCGGCTCGCGACGCTGCGCCCGGGTGAACCGGTCTTCGGCGAGGAGGAGGGCGGTGAGACCGCCGCCGAGGGCCTGACCTGGGTCGTCGACCCGATCGACGGCACGGTGAACTACCTCTACGGCATCCCCCACTACGCCGTCTCGCTCGCCGCCCAGGTCGACGGCGAGTCCATCGCGGGGGTGGTCTACGAGCCGGCCACCGGCCACCTGTGGACCGCCTCGGCGGGCGGCGGCGCGTTCCTGGACGACCGGCGCCTGTCCGTCTCCGACGCCACCCGCCTGGACGTGTCCCTCCTGGGCTACGGCTTCTCCTACCGGGCCGACCGCCGGCAGCGGCAGGCCGACACCTGGGCGGCCCTGTCCACCCGGGTCCGCGACATGCGCCGGGCGGGCGCGGCCTCCCTGGACCTGTGCGCGGTGGCCGCCGGCCGCCTGGACGCCTACGCCGAGCACGCCCTCAACCGCTGGGACTGGGCGGCGGGGGCCTTGATCGCCCGCGAGGCGGGCGCCGTGGTCCACCTGCCGGGGGAGCACCCGGCCCTGGGGGCGGACGCCACCTTCGCCGCCGCGCCCGGCATCGCCGAGGCCCTCGTCCAGGCCCTCGTCGAGGCCGACTTCGCCAGGATCTGACCCCGGCCGTGTCCTCCACCCCGCGCACGCCGGCCAGGAGGACGCGGGGGTCAGCAGTGGACTTCGCGCGCGCCCTGGAGGTTCGCGGCGTTCAGCGACGGCGGTGCGGCGGCCTCGGCGGCCTGGCCGCCCTGCTGCTCCGGCTGCTGCTCCGCCCACGCGGCCAGCTGGTCGAGCACCTTGCGGGCGTCGCTGTTCGGCTTCACCTCGCCGAACTTCTTGCCGATCGCCACGTCCACGGTCGCGTCCTGCCGCTCGTCGCGCACCAGCTCCAGGCACGGCTCGACCAGGCTCAGCGTGCGGGCGGCCCCGGCGCCGGGCGCCCCGAACCGGATCTGCCCGCGGCAGGTCATGTCCTGCGCCGGGTACACCGGGTCGTTGCCCGGGTCCGCCGCCTGGGTCATCCCCATCTCCATCAGGGTCGTCGCCACGAACCGCGCCTGGTTGCGCTGCGTGCTCGCGTTGAACACCCGGAAGTGGACCTCGCCCGCCGGCACCGGGTCGGTGCGGTCCAGCGCGTCGTGCGCCAGCACCGTCCCCGGGCTCGGCGTGGTCGACGCGGGCGCGCCCGACGCGGGCGCCCCGCCGGGCGGGGCGCAGCGGATCGCCGCGTCCACGTCACCGGCCTCGGAGAGCACCCGGTTCCACACCACCACCGCGGTCACGGCCAGCACGAGGAACAAGACCAGCGCCGGCAACGGCCGCCGCTTCCGGTACCGCGACGACCCGTTTCCTCCCGTACCGGGTCCCACGTCCGCCGACCTCCCCCTGGCGCAGTGCTGATGGTGATCAGGCTAGGCCGCGCCCCACCGCCCCGCGCCTCGGGCCGGTGGTGGCACGCCGTTGTCACCCGGTCGCGGACGGTTGACGGCGCTCAGGGCGCCGTGGGACGTGCGGGACGGGTGGTCACTGCCTCCCCAGAGCCTATAGGGCCAGCGTGCGAAGGGCCTGTCACCCGTCTGCTCAATTAGGGGGAACCCGCTGCACGACGGCCCGGACAATGAGCTACCCTCTCGGCGCTCCGCCCAGGGCCGGACACCGGGAAGCGTCGACGACAGGGGGTTGGCGCCCGGCCGCGAGAGCGAGACCTCCGTCACTGGGGACGGAGGGCACAAACAGGGGCGCTGGGACGTTAACCAGCGAACGAACAGTCTCCGTTGACCGCAGGGGTGTGAAGGAAAGATGGCGACCGACTACGACGCGCCGCGTCGCAGCGAGGCGGACGAACTCGCTGAGGATTCCCTCGAGGAGCTGAAGGCGCGGCGCAACGAAACGCAGTCCGGGGTCGTCGACATCGACGAGGACGCGACCGCCGAGAACTTCGAGCTGCCTGGTGCGGACCTGTCCGGCGAGGAGCTCACGTTCAAGGTCCTGCCCAAGCAGGCGGACGAGTTCACCTGCTCGAAGTGCTTCCTGGTGCACCACCGCAGCAGGCTGGCCGAGGAAGTCGGCGGTCAGTACATCTGCCGCGACTGCGCCTGAGCAGACCGAGCCCGACCGGCACCGACGACCGAACCGGCACCGACGACCACCAGGCCCGCACCGACGACCAGACCAGCACCGGTACCGACACCAGCACCGACGACCAGACCTGGGCGCTCACCCCTCCGCCGGGGTGGCGCCCAGTCCCGTTGGAGCAGTCCCGTTGGAGCAGTCCCGTTCGGGCAGTCCCGTTCGGGGCAGGCCGCCGGCGAACGCCACCGCGGGCGCTCACCGCTCCCGCAGCACCGCCGCCAGCTCCTCCGCCGACCGCACGCTGAACAGCCAGTACGGCGTCGGGTCCCGGGGGTCCTCCAGCCGCACCCGCACCATCGGCCCCACCCACCCGCGGTGGGCGACGAACGCCATCGGGTCGAGGTTCGGCCCCATGGCCCGGCGCTTGCCCTTCGCGTCGAACACCTCGACCTCGCCGAGCAGCTCCAGCGGCACGTGGGCCTCGCCGACGCGCAGCTCGCCCCCGGAGACCTCGACCTTCACCGAACCCAGCCGCGCCAGCAGCAGCACCGCCAGGGGCAGCAGGACCACGTAGGGCAGCCACGACCGCACGCCCGGGAACCCCATGTGGATCTCGGCGGCCAGCAGGGCCGCCGCGGCCAGCGGCAGCGGCCAGCCCCACCACGGCACGAACAACCGCTCGCGGAAGGCGGTCGGGGCGGTCACAGCACTCTCGCTCACACCACCAGGGTAGTCTCGCGCGCCGTGCCCAGCGTCGAGGTCCTGCTGTCCCGGCTCGATCCCTCAGTGCCACTCCCGGCCTACGCCCGACCGGGTGATGCCGGCGCGGACCTGGTGACGACCGCCGACGTGGTGATCGAACCGGGTGAGCGCGCCGTGGTCGGCACCGGGATCTCCGTCGCGCTGCCCGAGGGGTACGCCGCGTTCGTGCACCCCCGTTCGGGGCTCGCCGCGCGCGTCGGGCTGAGCGTGGTCAACACACCGGGCACGATCGACGCGGGCTACCGGGGCGAGATCAGGGTGTGCCTGGTCAACCACGACCTGCGCGAGCCCATCGTGCTCACGCGCGGTGACCGGATCGCCCAGCTGGTGGTGCAGAAGGTGGAGCACGCCGTGTTCCGCGAGGTCGAGGAGCTGCCCGGGTCCGCGCGCGGGGCCGGCGGCTACGGCTCTACTGGCGGGCACGAGGTGCTCGCCCGGACGGAGGGGTGAAGGCGATGTTCGGAAAGCGCCGCAAGCGCGGTAGGCACTCCGCGAACCGGGGGACGGCGCAACCCGAGGCCGAGTTCGACGGCGAGGACGGTCCCGAGGAGGGCCCGTTCGACGAGTCGCAGGCCCCCGACGACGGCCTGAACCGGCTCGACCTGGGCTCGATCCGGCTGCCGGTGCCGGACGGGGCCCAGCTCCAGGTGGAGATGGACCAGGCGGGCGCGGTGCGCGCCGTGCACCTGCTCACCGGTGTCGGCCAGCTCACCGTGAGCGCGTTCGCCGCGCCGCGCAACGACCGGCTGTGGCCGGAGGTCAGCGGCGAGATGATCGCCCAGTTCAAGTCCGACGGCTTCCGCATCCTGCGGGAGAACGGCGAGTGGGGCGAGGAGATCTCGGCGCGCAACAACGAGGTGCACCTGCGCGTGGTGGGCGTGGACGGCCCCCGGTGGATGCTGCGCGGCATCGCGGCGGCGCCGAACGAGGAGATGGCCGTCCAGGCGGCGCAGGCCCTGTACGTGCTGATGCGCGACACGGTCGTGGTGCGCGGTGAGCAGCCGATGCCGGTGCGCACGCCGCTGCCGGTCGAGCTGCCCGAGGCCATCGCCCGGCACATCCAGGCCCAGCAGCAGGGCTGACCCGGTGGGGGCGGTCCGACCGGCTCAACCCGGGAGGGCCATCCCCGACGCCTCGGCGTACGCGGCGAGCGCGGCGCGGCCCAGCGACTCCGGGTCCGCGCCGAGCGCCGCCAACGTCGTCGTGCGCAGAGCGCCACGAGGCAGGGCGTCCACCCACGTCCGGGCGATCGCCAACGGGTGAACGGGGTCGTCGGCACACGCGGCGACCCCCACCGGCACGACCACCCCGCCCAGCTCGACCGCCGTAGGGGCGCGCGACCCCGCCGCCTCCCGCAGCACGCCGGCCAGCCGCCCCCCGTACCGGGGCCACGCGCGCCGCAGCTCGTCCCCGAGCCACCCGTCCACGCCGGTCAGCGCGGCCTCCAGCCCCGCGGCCGCCACCGCCGCCGCGCTCGCCGCCGCCGCCAGCGC
>NZ_JBHSQO010000013.1:0-196416 GCF_042658445.1 Saccharothrix lopnurensis
GGCAGGTCCGGCGCGCGCGGGCGGCGCGGGCGTCACCGGCCGAGCCGGTACCCCAGCCCCGCCGCCGCGACGCCGACGACCACGCTGAGCGCGACGTTCGCCAGCGCCCGCCCCGCGCGGCCCTCCTCGACCAGCGCCACGGTCTCCCAGCTGAACGTGCTGAACGTGGTCAACCCGCCGCAGAAGCCGGTGCCGACCAGCGCCGCCACCGCGGGGGCGGACCCGGCCACCAGGCCCAGCACGAACGACCCCACCACGTTCACCAGCAGCGTCGCCCACGGGAACGAGCGCCGCAGCGCGCGACCGACCAGGTACCGCAGCACCGCCCCGACCGCCGCGCCGGCGAACACCAGCACCGGCGTCACGGCACGACCCGGCGGGTGAGCGCGGCGGCCGCGGCGGTCGCGGACAGGCCCAGCAGGACCGACGCCACGAGGTACGCCGCGGCCCGCCGGTCCCCCAGCTCCACGGCGTCGAGCGCGTAGGCCGAGAACGTCGTGAAGCCGCCCAGCACGCCCACGCCGAGGAACGGCCGGGCCAGCGGGTGCAGCCGGGGCGCCACCACCAGCAGCACCCCGATCAGCGCGCACCCGACCACGTTGACCAGGAGCACGCCCGCGACCCCCGGCACCGCCAGCCCCACGCCGTAGCGCGCCGCGCCGCCCAGCCCGCCGCCCAGGGCCACGGCGGCGACCACGCGGTTCTCAGTGGTCACGCAGGTGGTCCACCAGCCGGTCCAGGGCGGCCAGGGCGCGCACCACGTCGGCCCGCTCCCCCGGTTCGAGCTTGTCCAGCGCCGAGCCGATGCGCTTCTCGTGCGCGGCCTGCCACACGGCCAGCTGCTCGTGCCCCCGGGGCGTGACCGACAGGCGCGCGACGCGGCGGTCCGCCGGGTCGCCGCCCCGCTCGACGAGGCCGCTCTCGATGAGCTGGCCGACCAGCCCGCTGACCGTGTTGGGCGCGAGGCGCAGCTCCGAGGCCAGGTCGCCCACGCGCATCGGGGGCCGCTCGGCGAGGGTCTGGAGGAGTTCGACCCGGGCCATCGGCAGCGCGTCCCACGGCCATTCGGAGCGGATGCTGGTGCGCAGCGCCCGGCGGAGCCTGGTGACCACGTCGGTGAGCGTGCGGGCCTCGTCTGACATGGGCGAAGGGTACTGGCCGGCGACCCCCCGGCGGGTGGTCGCGACGCTCGCGGCGCCCCGGTGCCCGGCATGTGGGACGGCTCGCCGGGCGGCACGTCTTCCGGGCACCGGTCGTGGTCCTCGTCACTCCGATGGCCACACCGACGAGTGGTGTCTAGGCCGATCGGGGACAAGCGGTCTCACCCCCTGCCGACGCACGGATCATGTCAGTACTGTCGCCCCGCGGGGGCGAGGCGGATGGGTGAGGTGCGGTGGCTGATCGGCTGAGCTGGGTCCCTGACGACGTCGACACGGGGCTGCCCAGCGCCGCCCGGCTCTACGACTACCTGCTGGGCGGCGGCCACAACTTCGCCGCCGACCGGGCGTTGGCGGAGAGGTTCATCCTGGCCCAGCCCAACGCGCGCACGATCGCCCGGCTCAACCGGTCCTTCCTCCGGCGCGCGGTGCTGCACCTGGTCGACGCCGGCGTGCGGCAGTTCCTGGACCTGGGGTCCGGCATCCCGACCGTCGGCAACGTGCACGAGGTCGCCGGCCGGGCCGCGCCCGGGTCGCGCGTGGTCTACGTGGACTTCGAGGACGTCGCCGTCGCGCACAGCCGGATGATCCTGGAGCGCGAGGAGTCGGCCACGATCCTCCAGGAGGACATGACCGACCCGGAGGCGGTGCTGGCCGCCGCCCGCGGCACCGGCCTGCTGGACTTCGCCGAGCCGGTCGGAGTGCTGGCCGTGGGCGTGTTCCACTTCGTGCCGCCGGAGGCGGACCCGGCCGCCGTGGTCGCCGCCTACCGCGACGCGGTGGCGCCCGGCAGCCACCTGGCGCTCTCCCAGTTCACCTCGGACCTCCAGCCGGAGGAGATGGCCGGGGTGGTCGAGGTGATGAAGAAGAGCGCGAACCCGATGTACCCGCGCACCCACGCCGAGATCACCGCGCTGTTCGCGGGCTTCGACCTGGTCGAGCCCGGGGTGGTGCCGCTGCCGCGGTGGCGCCCGGAGGAGGGCGCCGCCGAGGAGGACGCCGAGCGGGCCGGGATCTTCGCCGGGGTGGGCCGCAAGGGGTGAGCGCCCGTGCCACCACCCCCTAGGACCCGCCGCAGGGAACTGGCCCGCGCGTGGATGCGCGCGATCTACCCGACCGCGTACGTGCCCCGGTCGCCGGTCGAGATCGAGCTGTACCTGCTCGACCTGGTGGACGTGGTCGTGGACGCGGTGCGGGCCGGGCCGTTCACGCCCGAACCGGTCGTCGCCGTCGGCCGCGGGCTGGTCGAGGCGCACTTCACCGGGCCGGACACGTTGCGGCGGACCACGGAGGTGCTCGGGCACGCCCTGCTGTTCAGCCCGGAGTTCGACGACGTGCCGGGGCTGGTGGAGCGGGCGGTCGCGATCCTGGGCGCGGTGGGCGCCGGCTTCGCCACCGCGATGCGGCTGGACGCGTTCGACCAGCAGGAGGAGGTCAAGCAGGCGCTGCTGCTGGCCAAGCGCCGGGCGGAGCGCGGGCTGCGGGTCAGCGAGGCGCGGTTCCGCGAGGTGTTCGACTCGTCCGGGTTCGGCATGGTGATCACCGACGCGCGCGGCACGTGCGTGGAGGTCAACGAGTCGATGGCCGAGATGGTCGACCGGGACCCGGACTGGTTCGCCGGGCGGCGGCTGGCCGAGCTGTTCCACCCCCGGGACGCGGAGCACCTGACCGTCGCGTACCGGTCGGTGGGCGAGGGCCGGGTGGAGCGGTTCCGGGAGCAGCGGCGGCTGCTGCGGGCGGACGGCGAGCCGGTGTGGGCGCACCTGGCCGTGTCGCTGCTGCGCGACGACGCCGGCGCGCCCGCCTACCAGGTGACGATGGTGGAGGACGTCAGCGAGCTGCACCTGCTCCAGAAGAACCTGGACTTCCAGCTGGTGCACGACTCGCTGACCGGCCTGGCGAACCGGCCGAGCTTCATCAGCCGGTTGGAGGCGCTGCACTCGCGCGGCGGGATCACCCTCTACCACCTGGACCTGGACGGTTTCTCGGTGGTCAACAACGGCCTGGGCCACGAGGTGGGCGACCGGCTGCTCAAGGAGGTGGCCCACCGGTTGGAGGCGGTGGTCGTCGGCGAGGAGGCGCTGGTCGCGCGGATGGGCGGCGACGAGTTCGCCGTGGTGGTGGTCGACTCGCCCACCACGCCGACCGTGCCCGACCTGGTGGAGCGGATCAACGAGGCGCTGGAGCGGCCGATGGACGGCGGCGTGGCGCTGTCGTGCGGCATCGGCGTGGTGGACCGGCCCCCGGCCGGCTGGGACGTGGCCGAGCTGCTGCGCGCCGCGAACGCCACGCTGCGCCGGGCCAAGGAGGCGGGCAAGCGGCAGTGGCTGCCCTACGACCGGCACGAGGACCAGCGGTCGCGGACCCGGATGGCGCGGGCGGCGCGGATGCCCGGCGCGCTGGCCGACGGTGAGCTGGAGGTCGAGCACCAGCCGGTGGTGGACCTGGCGACCGGGCGGGCGCTCGGGCACGTGGCGCGGCTGCGGTGGGACGACCTGGACCACGACGAGTGCGTGGAGCTGGCCGAGGCCAACGGGTTGTCGCTCGCGCTCGGCCAGTGGGCGCTGCGCGAGGCGGCGGGCGAGGTGACCGGCGTGCTGTTCTTCGAGCTGTCGCCCATGCAGTCGCGCGACGAGGACCTGGTCCGCGCGGTGAAGCGGACCCTGGACGAGACCGGCCTGCCCGCGTCGCGGCTGCGGATCTTCCTGGACACCAGGTCGATGTTCACCGAGACGGGGCAGGACAACGCGCGGGTGCTGCGCGACAGCGGCATCACCACCGGCCTGAGCCGCTTCAACGGCGGGCAGGCCGAGCTGTCGCTGCTGGCCGAGGTGCCGGTGGGCTCGCTGGTGCTCGACCCGTCGGTGGTGACCAGGCTGGCGGACCTGCCGCGGGGCTTCCTGCACGACGCGATCACCCGCATGGTGGAGCTGGTGCGGCGGTCCGGCGTGGCCGTGCTCGTGCCGGACGTGCGCGACCGGGAGCGGGCCGACTGGTGGGCGCGGGTCGAGGCGGACGCCGCGTTCGGCGACCACTTCGGACCGGCCGTGCCGGGCTACGAGCTGTAGCGCGGTCGGTTCCCGGCCCGGAACCGACCCGGCCGGGAACCGACCGCGCTACACCTGCTTCACCGCCGCCAGCAGCTTGGTCAGCGAGTCCTTCGCGTCACCGAACAGCAGGGTCGTCTTCGGGTTGTAGAGCAGGGTGTTGTCCACCCCGGCGAAGCCCGGCCGCATCGACCGCTTCATGAACACCACGGCCTTGGCCCGGTCCACGTCGAAGATGGGCATCCCGTAGATCGGGCTGCTCGGCTCGTCCCGCGCGCCGGGGTTGACCACGTCGTTCGCCCCCACCACCAGCACCACGTCGACGCTGCCGATGCCGGGGTTGACGTCGTCGAGCTCCTTGAGGTGCTCGTAGGGCACGTCGGCCTCGGCGAGCAGCACGTTCATGTGCCCCGGCATCCGGCCCGCGACGGGGTGGATGCCGTACGCCACGTCGATGCCGCGCTGCTCCAGCAGCTGCGCCAGCTCCCGCGCGGCGTGCTGGGCCTGGGCCACGGCCAGGCCGTAGCCGGGGACCACCAGCACCGAGTGGGCGTAGCCGAGCAGGATCGCGACGTCCTCGACGGTGCCCGACCGGACGGTGCGCTGCTCGCCGGTCGCCGCCGCGGTGGCGGTGGTCTTGAAGGCGCCGAACAGGATGTTGGTCAGCGGGCGGCCCATGGCCTGCGCCATCAGCCGGGTCAGGATCGTGCCGGACGCGCCGACGAGCGTGCCGGCGACGATCAGCAGGGTGTTGGCCAGCACATAGCCCGACGCGGCCACGGCCAGGCCGGTGAACGCGTTGAGCAGCGAGATCGCGATCGGCACGTCCGCGCCGCCGACCGGCAGCACGAACAGCACGCCCAGCGCCAGCCCGGCCACCGCGAGCAGCACCAGGAGCGTGCCGCTGCCGGTGAGCACGACGCCCAGCGCCAGCAGCGCGCTCGCCACCGCCGCCGCGACGCCGACCACCTGGCCGGCGGGCAGCAGCACGGGCCGCGTGGTCATGACCTCCTGGAGCTTGAGGAAGGTGACCACGCTGCCGGAGAAGCTGACCGAGCCGATCAGCACGGTGAGCACGGTGGCGACCTGGAACAGCACCGAGCCCTCGGCGACCTCCAGGAACTCGGTCAGCGCCACCAGCGCCGCCGCCGCGCCGCCGACGCCGTTGAACAGCGCCACCATCTGCGGGATGGCGGTCATCTTCACCGACCGCGCCGCCGGGATGCCGACCGCGACGCCGGCGGCGATCGCGACCAGGATGAGCAGTCCGTTGTGGACCGCGCCGTGGACGTAGGCGGTGACCACGGCCAGCGCCATGCCCGCCGCGCCGACCAGGTTGCCCGCGCGGGCGTACCTCGGCGTGCTCAGGCCCTTGAGCGCCAGCACGAAGCACAGGGCGGCGGCCAGGTAGGCGAGCTGGACCCAGGTCGGGCTCACCGCCGGTGCCCCTTGAACATCTCCAGCATCCGGTCGGTGACCACGAACCCGCCCACCACGTTGACCGTGGCCAGGAAGACCGCCGCCAGGCCGAGGGCGACCTCCAGGGCGTGCTCGGCGCGGCCGGTGATGAGGATCGCGCCGACCAGGATCACGCCGTGGATGGCGTTCGCGCCGGACATCAACGGGGTGTGCAGGATGGTGGACACCTTCGACACGACCTCGAAGCCCACGAACACGGCGAGCACGAAGATCGTCAGCAGGTCGATCACGACAGCTCCCTCCTCAGCTCGCCCCGGTGGGTCAGGCAGCAGCCGGCCAGCACCTCGTCGTCGAGGTCCGGCGCCACCCGGCCGTCGGCGGTCATCATCACCAGGAGGTTGGTGACGTTGCGGGCGTAGAGGCGGCTGGCGTGCACCGGCATGGTGCTGGGCATGTTCCGGGCGCCGACGACGAGCACCTCGCCGAGCCAGGTGTCCTCGCCCGGCTGGGACGCGGCGACGTTGCCGCCGGACTCGGCCGCCAGGTCGACCACCACCGAGCCGGGGGTCATCGCCTTGAGCATGTCGTTGGTGACCAGCACCGGGGCCGTCCGGCCGGGCACGGCGGCGGTGGTGATGACGATGTCGGAGGCCGCGACGCGCTCGGCGATCAGCTGCCGCTGGCGTTCCAGGAACTCCTCGGACTGGGCCTGCGCGTAGACGCCGCCCTGGGTCTCCAGGTCCAGTTCGAGGAACTTCGCGCCGAGGCTGCGGACCTCCTCCTTGGCCGCGGCGCGCACGTCGTACGCCTCGACCACCGCGCCGAGGCGGCGGGCGGTGGCGATGGCCTGGAGGCCGGCCACGCCCGCGCCGAGGATGAGCACCTTGGCGGGCGGGACCGTGCCCGCGGCGGTGGTGAACATGGGCAGGAACTTCGGCAGCCGCCGGGTCGCCTCGACCACGGCGCGGTAGCCCGCCACCAGGGCCTGCGACGACAGGGCGTCGGCCGACTGGGCCCTGGTCACCCGGGGCAGCAGGTCGAGGCTGAAGGAGGTGACCCCGTTGGCCCGGAGGACCTCGACCAGCTCCGGCTCGGCGTTGGGCTGGAGGAAGCTGATCGTGATGTCGCCCTCGCGCAGGCAGGCGGCCTGCTCGGGGGTCGGTGGTTGGACGGAGACCAGGACCTCGCACCGCCCGGCGGGGTGGTCTGGGACGACGTTCGCACCGGCTGCGCGGTAGGCGGCGTCCGAGGCGTGGGCGTGTCTGCCCGCTCCGGCTTGCACGTCCACCGTGAGTCCGGCACCGATCAGCGTGGTCACCGTTTCCGGCAAACCGGCTACGCGGCGCTCGGCGGGCCGCGACTCCGCGGGTACACCCACTCTCACGGTGATCACCGTAGACCGCCCGAGGTGATCTACGCCACAGTTGACCCTTCACTTCAACCGTATGTACGTCTTGTTGCGCCGAACGGTCAGTGGATGACCGGGCAGACGCCCCTGGTGTCGCCGGGGAAGAAGTTCGGCACCAGCTCGCGCCGGTCGTAGTAGCGGTGGAAGACGCCGGTGATGCCGCTGGACATGGGCGGCACGATCCAGGTCCAGTCGGCCGGGCACGACCGGCCCGCCGCCTCCTCCTTCTCCAGGTGCGCGAGGAACCGGTCGGACTCGGTGTGGTGGTCGGTGATGGTGACGCCCGCCCGCGCGAACGAGTGCAGCACCGCCCGGTTCAGCTCGACCAGGACCCGGTCCTTCCACAGCGTCCGCACGCTGGAGGTGTCCAGCCCCATCCGCCTGCCCAGGTACGGCAGCAGGTCGTACCGGTCGGCGTCGGCGAGGTTGCGCGCGCCGATCTCGGTGCCCATGTACCAGCCGTTGAACGGCGCGGCCGGGTAGTCGACCCCGCCGATGCGCAGGCGCATGTCGCTGATCACGGGCACCGCGTGCCAGCGCAGCCCCAGCCGGGCCAGCCACGGCAGCTCGGGGTGCTCGATCGGCACCTCCAGCACGGCCTCGCCGGGCAGCTCGACCAGGCAGGGGTCGGCGCCCTCGCGCGCCACGACCAGCGGCAGCACGTCGAACGGGCCGCGCCGGGCCGGCGGCCGCCACCCCAGCTCCAGCGCCTCCTCCGTCAGTCCCAGGTTGCGCCGGTCGCCCAGCACGCCGCCGTCCGAGCCGAGGTAGCCGGCGTAGCGGATCAGCTGCTCGTTGCGGATGCGCGGTCCCGGCCGGCCAGGCTCGTCCGGGGCGAAGACGCTGATCACCGGGCGCACCTTGCCGCCGTTGCCGGCGAGCTTGAGGTGCTCGACGCACTCGTCGGCCACCTCCTTGGGGTCGCGCAGGTCCCTCAGGTCGCGGACCCTCAGGCTGCGCCAGTACAGCCGGCCGATGCAGCGGGCGCTGTTGCGCCACGCGACGCGCGCGCCGAACACCAGCTCGTCCGCCGTGTGGCGGTACGTGCCGGTGGCGGCGACCTCGGCGTGCACCTCCGCGAGGCGGTGCTCGACGGGGCCGAGCTCCGGGTGCTCGCCGTGGTGCAGGCGGACGAAGTCCTCCGCCTCGGCCAGGTCGACGGACGGGGCGGCGGACGGGGCGTGCGGGGACATGGCTTCAGCCGGGCACGAGGGGACGGGGGCCATGGCGGGACACCGTAGTTGCCCCTGCACGCACCGTGCACCGCGGTGTTGGGCACCGGGGGTGGGCACCTCCCGCGTCGAGGGACACACGGTGCGTGCTTGATCGCGCGAAAGAGTGACCCATCCTGGGAAAACGAGTGATATTTGATTGTTATCCGAGCGAGGCTCAGCAGTTATTTGTGATGTAGGTCACCAGCGACGTGCCCCCTATCGGGTGACAGCTCGGGCGGGGTCCAGCCGGTGAACCGGGTCATGCCCCGCAGCCCGACCCCGGCGGGCACGGCGCGCATGACCGCGTTCCGCGCCTTCACCACCAACGGGTGACGAACCCGGTGCCCCACCCGGCCCACCAGGCGGGAGGCCCGAACGACGGCCTGCGTGCGCGGCCGGCGCTGCCGGTCGTACTCGGCCAGCGCGGTCGGCAGGTCGTGCCGCGCGCACATCGCGGCCAGCACCACCCCGTCCTCCACCGCGGTGCACGCGCCCTGGCCCAGGTAGGGCGTCATCGCGTGCGCGGCGTCGCCCAGCAGCGCCACCCGCCCGCGCACGTAGGTCGGGAGCGGCGTGGCCAGCTCGTGGATGTCGTGCCGCAGCACGGTCCCGGGCGGGGTCGCGTCCAGCAGCGCCGCGACCGGGTCGTGCCACCCGCCGACCAGCCGCCGGACCTCCGCCAGCTCGTCGGCGGCGCGGGCGCCCTCCGGCGCGGTGGTCGCCGCGTACCAGCACACCCGGCCGTCACCCAGCGGCAGCACGCCGAACTCCGCGCCCGGCCCCAGCGTCTGCCCGATCTCCAGGTCGCGCGGGAACCCCGCCCCGGTCACGCCGCGCCACCCCGTCGTGCCCGCGTAGACCGGTCCCGGGTGGTCGGGGAACAGCTCGCGCCGAATTCCGCTGCGCAGGCCGTCGGCGGCCACCACCAGGTCCGCGTCCACCTCCTCGACCGACCGCACCTCGGTCGCGGTGACCAGGCACTTCTCCGGCAGCGCGGAGCGCAGCACCCGGTGCAGGTCGGCCCGGTGCACGGCCACCACGCGGTCGGACCCGGCCCCGGCGACGCGCACCAGCGCCCGCCCCCCCGGGTCGCGGACCAGGCCCGCCACGCGCGGGGTGCCGATCCGCCGCACCTCGTCGGCCAGCCCCAGCCGCGCCAGGGCGCGCAGGGCGTTCGGCATCACCCCCACCCCCGCGCCGACCTCGCCGAACTCGGGCGCCCGCTCCAGCACGGTCACCTCCCACCCGACCGCGCGCAACGCCACCGCGGCGGTGATCCCACCGAGACCGCCACCCACCACGACCGCCTTCATCGCCCACCCCTTTCTACACCTGTAGATACCGGTACTCTACAGGTGTAGAAAGGGGACGCACCGTGACGGACCGCACGGCGGCACTGGCCGACGCCGCCATCCACCTCGTGGCGACCCGGGGGATGCGCGGCCTGACCCACCGCGCGGTGGACGCGGAGGCCGGCGTGCCGCTCGGCTCGACGTCCGCGTACTTCCGCACGCGGAAAGCCCTGGTGGAGGGCGTGGTGCGGCGGCTGGCGGAGCTGGAGGCGGCGGAGGTGGAGGCGGCGGGCCTGACCGCGCCCCGGGACCCCGACGAGCTGGCCGAGGGCGCCGCGCACGTCCTGGACCGGTGGATGAGCGCCACCCGTGAACGCACCCTGGCCCGCTACGCCTGCCTGCTGGAGGCCACCCACCACCCCGAGCTGCGCGACGTGCTGGCCCACGGCGAGGTGTCGCGCGCCCGGGCGCGGGCGGTGCTCACCGCGTGGGGCGCGCCCGAGCCCGAGCGGCAGAGCCGGGAGCTGGTGGCCTTCCTCGACGGCCTGCTGTTCGACCGGTTGGTGGGCGCGGGCGCCCTGCACGCGCCCGAGCCGGGGACGCCGGAGAGCCGGGCCGAGCTGACGCGGGCGGTGCGCTCGGCGCTGCGGGCCGTCCTCGGGCGCTGAAGCCCGGGCGCCCAAGCCCGGGCGTTGAAGCCCGGGGTGGGGGTGGCGCGCGTCGCCACCCCCGCCTACGCGGACCGCTCCGAGCTGCCCAGCCGGGGGAACGGGTCGGTGGAGAACACCACCTCGACCGGCACCTCGAAGTACTGGGCGAGGCGCAGCGCCAGGTACAGGCTCGGGCTGTACTCGCCGCGCTCCAGGTAACCCACCGTCTGGTAGTGGATGCCGAGGGCCTCGGAGAGCTGCCGGCGTGACACCCCGCGTTCCGCGCGCAGCATCGCGATCCGGTTGTAGACGCTCTCGCTCACACCAAAACCCCCCGGCTCAGGAGCCCCTCTGCAACGCCGCCTGGCGGCGCTGCTCCATGTCCGTGCCCGACTCCCGGCGGGCCATCCGCCGCAGGATCGTAGGCGCAAGCAGGAACCCGACCACCGCCCACGTCGCCAGCACCAGCGCCATCAGCGGCAGCCGCCAGGTCCCGCCCACCTCCGCGGCCGCGACGGCGTCGGGCAGCAGCGCCCACCTCGTGCCGTGCCCCACCCAGTACACGGGGAACACCTGCGCGACCCCCTGGAGCCACCCGGGCAGGGCGGTGATCGGGTAGAAGATGCCCGAGATCGCCGTGATGCCCATGATCGGCAGCATGGTGATCCCCATGGCGCCGCCGGGGCTCTTGGCGATCGAGCCGGCGACCGCGCCCCACGGCAGCGTGGCGGCCATGCCCAGCGCCAGCACCCCCGCCATGGCCAGCAGGCCGCCGATCCCCGCGTCGGCGATCACGTCCACCAGGAACAGCGCCGGCAGGACGACCACCGTCAGGCTGAACACGGTGTCCAGCGAGGTCTGCACGACCCGGCCCACCAGGTAGCCGACCATCCCGTTGGGCACGGCCTTGGCGCGCAGCAGCGTGCCGTCCTCGCGGTTCATCGACAGCGAGCCCGCGGGTCCCACGAGCCCGCTGAACGCCACCGACATGCCGATCATGCCCGGCAGCGTGAGCGAGGCGAGCGACATGCCCGTGCCCTCCACCTGCGAGTTCCGCTGGAACCACAGCACGGTCAGGAAGGCGATCGCGGAGAAGAGGTTGAACCCCTGGTCGGAGCTGCGCAGGCTGTGCTTGAACTCGCGCCACCCCCGGTCCAGGCCCAGTCGGGCCCCGTACAGCGTGGCGTTCACAGCGCGGCCACCTCCTCCTGCTCCGCCCGGCCGCCCTCGTGCCGCTGCACCAGGGCCATGTAGGTGTCCTCCAGGGTGCTGCGCCGCACCTCCAGCTCGGAGACGCCGCTCTCGTGCCGGCGGAACAGGTCGCGGACGAACGCGGTCGCGTCGTCGGTGGTGTGCACGTGCCGGCGGCCGTCGTGGGTCCAGATCACCTCGGACTTGCCCGCGACGTGGCGGCTGAGCTGGTCGGGGCTGCCGTTGGCGATGATCCGGCCGCCCGCGAGCACGAGGATGCGGTCCGCGAGCCGCTCCGCCTCGGCCAGGTCGTGCGTGGTGAGCAGGATCGTCATGCCCTCCAGGTCCGACAGCCGGTGCACCAGGTCGTGGAAGTCGCGGCGCGCGTGCGGGTCGAAGCCCGCGGTCGGCTCGTCGAGGAACAGCAGCTCGGGCCGGCCGACGATGCCGATCGCCACGTCCAGCCTGCGACGCTGGCCGCCGGACAGCTTGGCGACCTTCTTGTGCGCGTGCTCGGCCAGGCCGACGGTCCCGATCAGCTCGTCGGTGTCGAACGGGCGCGGCCGGTCGGGCGTGCCGTAGGGCCGGTAGTAGCGGCCGACGTGGTCCAACAGCTCGCGGACGCGCCAGCGCGAGTGGTCGCGCCACGACTGGAGCACCACGCCGAGCTTGGCGCGCCACATCTCGTCGCCCCGGCCGGGCTCCTCCCCCAGGACCCGGACGTGCCCCGTCGACGGCAGCCGGAAGCCCTCCAGGATCTCGATCGTGGTGGTCTTGCCCGCCCCGTTGGGCCCGAGCAGGGCCACCACCTCGCCGGGCGCCGCGCTGAAGGCGACGCCGCGCAGCACGTCCGTCGTGCCGTAGCGCATCCGCAGATCACGCACCTCGATGACCAAGGACCCTCACCTCCCCCTTGTCAGAGTTCTCCCGCGCTTTGTAGCACACCTGCTATCACTCGTACTACGGATATCTCCTTATGGCTTATTTACTTCACGAGTTCGTGAATTTTCTGTAGCTTGCGAAGGAGGTTCCTGAACGCACTGGGAGGTGTGCGGAATGACCGAAACCCTGACGACCGGCCTGCCCGTCGAGAGGCCCGACCCGTTCAACCCGCCCGCGGAGCTGGGCATCCTCCGCGAGGCGGAGCCGATCAGCAGGCTCCGGTTCCCGGACGGCCACCTCGGGTGGCTCGTGACGAACTACGCGCTGGCCCGGGAGGTGCACGCGGACCCGCGGTTCAGCAGCCGCAGCGAGCTGCACCACATCCTGCGGGAGGTGGGCGGCCAGGCCGTGCCGCAGCAGCCGCCCGCCCAGCCGGGCATGTTCATCGGGCAGGACGCGCCCGACCACACCCGCTACCGCAAGCTGCTGACCGGCCAGTTCACCGTGCGGCGGATGAACCAGCTGATGCCGCGCGTCGAGCAGATCGTGGCCGAGCACCTGGCGGGGCTGCGGGCGCACGGCTCGCCGGTGGACCTGGTGGAGCACTTCGCGCTGCCCGTGCCGTCGATGGTGATCTGCGAGCTGCTGGGGGTGCCCTACGAGGAGCGGGAGGGGTTCCAGCGCGACACGGGCGCGGCGCTGAGCCTGAACAGGCCGTTCGAGGAGATCAGGGCGGCGTTCGACCGGGTGCTGGAGTTCGTCGCGGACCTGGTGGCGCGCAAGCGCGCCGAGCCCGGTGACGACATGCTCAGCGGCCTGATCGCCACCGGCGAGCTCGACGACGAGGAGGTGGCCAACATGGGCCTGCTCCTCCTCATCGCCGGGCACGAGACGACCGCGAACATGCTGGGCCTGGGCACGTTCCTGCTGCTGACCAGGCCCGACCAGCTCCGGCTGCTGCGCGACGACCCGGCGTTGGTGGACAACGCGGTCGAGGAGCTGATGAGGTACCTGTCGATCATCCACTTCGGCACCACGCGCACGGCGCTGGAGGACGTGGGGATCGGCGGCGTGGTGGTCCGCGCGGGTGAGACGGTGTCGATCTCGGTGACCGCCGCGAACCGCGACCCCGAGCGCTTCGAGCGGCCCGACGAGTTCGACGTGACGCGGTCCGCCTCGGGGCACCTCGGGTTCGGGCACGGGGCGCACCAGTGCCTCGGGCAGCAGTTGGCGCGGATCGAGATGAGGGTGGGGTACGCGGCCCTGTTCCGGGAGTTCCCGGACCTGCGGCTGGCGGTGCCCGCGGCGGAGGTGAGGATGCGGACGGACATGGCGATCTACGGTGTGCACGAGCTGCCGGTGGCGTTCTCGTGAGGGTCGAGGTCGATCAGGAGCGGTGCGTGGGGTCGGGCATGTGCGCGCTGACCGACCCGGTCGTGTTCGACCAGGACGAGACCGACGGGACGGTGCTGCTGCTGGAGCCGTCGCCGACCGGCGCGCACGCGAAGGCGGCGCGGGAGGCCGAGCACCTGTGCCCGGCGGGGGCGATCAGGGTCGTCGGGTGACGGTTCGCCGCCGGGGCCAAGTGCCCCGGCGGCACGGCTCTGCACGCCGTGGCCCCCCTCAGAGCGCGAGGTGCAGCCGCAGCGCCTCGTCCAGCTGCTTGAGCACGGTGGGCGGCAGACCGCCGATGCGGGCGCGGAGCCTGGCCGCGGCGACCGTGCGCACCTGCTCGGCCTGCGCCTTGGAGTCCGTGCCCAGCCCGCAGTCCCTGGCGGGCAGCAGGACCTGGAACGGGTACACCTTCGCGGTGTTCGAGGTGATCGGCACGATCGTCACGACCCCTCGGCCGCCCCTCCCGGCGGCCCGGTTCGCCGCGTCGTTGCTCACGACCACGGCCGGGCGGATCTTGTTGGCCTCGGCGCCCCGCACGGGCTCCAGGTCCACCCAGTAGATGTCACCTCGCCGCATCGAGGACACCGTCCGGCGCGGTCACGTCCCACATGTCGGCTTCACCCTCCGCTTCCCACTCTTCCCACGCGCCGGCGTAGGCGTTCTCCAGCCCGGCCTCGCGCAACAGGGTGATCGCCTGGTGGATCACCGAGGACCGCGAGGCGCTGCGGTGTTGCCGCAGGTAGCGATCAACGAACTCTACGTCCTCCTCGGGGAGGCTCACACTGATTTTCACACCCCTGATGCTACCCACGTTCCTACCGCCCGAACACGGCCCCGACCGGACGCGGGTGCCGGCGGCGGGCGGCGGTGTGGAGTAGTACGAGAGGTGTCGAGGTGAAGGCAGCCACCGGGAGGACCCACGTGAAGCTCCGCTCAACCGCCCTGTTAGCCGGCGCGGCCCTGCTCGTCTCGTGCTCGCCCCAGCCCGGCAACGACAACGCCCTGACCACACCCGAACCGATCCCGGCCCCAGCCCCGGCCCCAACCGCCGCGCCCCTGACCGCCACGCCCCCGCCACTGCCGCCCGCCACCACAGCGGAAGCAGCACCGGCCACCCCGAAGACGTGCACCGTGCCGAACGTGGTCGGCCTGGTCCACCAGACCGCCCAGGACACCATGCAGGCCGCCGGCCTCTTCTTCCTCCACGAGGAGGACGCCACGGGCCAGGGCCGCCTGCTCGTGGTGGACCGCAACTGGACCACCACGGCCCAGAGCATCTCGGCGGGCGAGGTGGTCGACTGCGCCACCCGGATCGTCCTGTCGGCGAAGAAGATCGGCGAGTAGACCTGCGCCTCGGCATCCGCGAACGACCGCTGTGGATCATGCTTCGCGGCGGTCGAAGTCCACGATCATGAGCCTTCCCTCGCATCCTCCGTACAAACGCCGTACGCTGGACTCGTCGGCGGGGAAGACCGACGGAGAGGTGGGGACATGTCGATCAAGCAAGCTCGCTTGGACTTTCGGCTCGACCAGGCCCAGAAGGGACGGATCGAGAGAGCCGCGGAACTGAGCAAGAAGTCGACCAGTTCATTCGTCGTGGAGGCGGCCGTAGACGCCGCGGACAAGGTACTCGCCCGTGCGGATGTAACGATCATGCCAGCGGAGCAGTTCGACGCACTCATGTCCGCCCTTGACGCGGCAGACGAAGCTCCCGGCTTGGCAAAGCTCAAATCAGCTCATCGGGGGTATGTGCGCAAGTGACGGACTGGGCCTCTTCCGCGCTGGACGAACAGCACGAACTCGCCAATTTTGATTGCGGCGTGCCCGTACTGGACGATTGGCTGAGGAATCAAGCGGTCAACGCCGCCAAGCGCGGAACCGCGAAAACATATGTTTGGACGTCGATCGGAGGTGATCGCGTTGTCGCGTACTACGCGATCACACCCCACCAGGTCGCGAGAGAAGAGGTGTCGTCCAGCCTCGCAGGAGGACTGACCGGCCCGGTACCCGCATATCTCTTGGGGAAGCTGGCACTGGATCGCTCCCTACACGGCGGGGGACACGGCGCGGAGTTGCTCCACGATGCCCTCACCAGACTGGTCGAGGCAGCAGAAGTCGCATCCGGACGACTGATCGTGGTGGATGCCATCGACGACAAGGCCGCCGCCTTCTACCGCAAATATGATTTCAAGCCGGTAATCGGAAACTCACGACGACTGGTCATCAAGGTCGCAACGGTGCGAAAAGCCTTGGGACTTTAACACCACCTCGCAGACGAACGAACCGCCCACCCCTTACCACAACCACAGCGAAACCGTCCTGACTCATGGCGCAGAGCACGGGCGGCCTTCCCCTGCCGTCAACCGGGCAGCGGGAAGCTGAAGATCCATTAGACGCGACCGGTCACGCGGACGCCGTACGCGAACTCGATCGGCTGTCGTGCTCGCGAACACCGCCACGCTTGCGGCGCTCCGCCGCCGTGCCGTTGACGAGCAGGAGCATGTACAGATGACCCTCAGTGGATCTTGTTAAGCTCTGTTCCGCCTGGTAGAGCGAGTAGGGCGGGTGGGGTTCGAACCCACGACCTGACGGATTGTTGGCCGTCTCCCCCGTCGTCTGTCGACACCTGCCAGCAGACACCACCACCAGCGCGCTTAACGTCCGCGAATGACCACTGTGGATCGTGCTTCGTGGTCATCTGCCGTTGTTTTGTGGGGCAAAAGTGGGGCGTTGATCTTGTCTTGGATCACCAAGTTGAGGTGCCCTAGCGCCATCCCGTCGACCTGGCGCAGCCCGATCACGCTGCCGCCAGGGGGCAACCTGCCGCCGGTCGCGAGGGTACGCGCGAAAGCTTGCCCCCTGGCGGCAGCGTGATAGCCCTTCGGGAGGTCGTCGGGATGGCGCTCCGGCACCGAACGGACCGGCGGCCAACGACGCTCCCCCGCCATCCCGGAGACCTGCCCGTCCGGCGAGGACGCTTTGGCTGACCAGAGTCATACCTACGACTGACTCTTTCCACGATCGTCAATTTTTCTCTCAATCTCGCCGGTCGTGAATTTGACCATAGATTCCTCCCATTCCGGAGAGCTATCCGGCATTGCCCGCCTGCCTCGATCACGTCGCGGGATTCCGACATCACGGATAGCAGCATTGCGGAATTCGCGAGCTATTCTAGCCCCCAACGCAACCCCCCTATTCCATTCTTCTCGAACCCATCCTTCGTCAATCGCTTTCACCTGAACCCCCGTAATCACCACGATATAGTGATAGAATTTATGAGCAGCGTCTACAACCGCCTGAGAGGCCACCAGGTCGATCCGCGTTATCAGTCCGATCATTAGTGCATGCATCTCATGCTGGACATTTATGTACTCTCGATACTTCACGGTTTCGTCTTGACGGAAGGCCAGCGCGCCCACATTCCCGTAATGATGGTTAAATTTAGCCAGTGCATTGAGGTACTCGGAATACAGCTCTCGGCGTTCTTTATGCAGGGCTACGACGCGATCGGACCGATCCTTGAGAAACGCCCCTACCGCGACTCCTAGAAAACCCATGAAAGGAGCTAGGGCGATGGCCACTACTTGCAACCAAAACGGCACTGATGGTGCGGCGGCAGGCTGTGCAAGCAGATGGTGTTCAATTCCGTGACTCATCGGCCCATCTTAGTGGTGTCGCGAACGATCGAGCGAATAGCCGGGTTTGCCGGGGTCGGTCGCGTCTTCGGCCGCCGGCGGGCCTGGGTGGCGGAGCCGGGCCCCGGGCCCTTGCCGAGCGGCCTCAAGCAGAGCGGCGCGAGCGGCCCCGGCAGGGGCCGCCTTGATGAAGAAAAGAAACTCTGAACACGCCGGTGTGACCCTGTCGGGGGTGTTGCATGGACGCACACCGGACGGGGTAGCTTGGAGCTGTACAGAACTACCGTCAGTAGTGGAGGTGGCCCATGGGCAACGGTGCGACCCGCATGGGCTACCGGGAGATCGCTGACGAACTGCGCCAGGAGATCGACTCCGGTCAGCTCAAACCAGGCGAGAAGGTGCCGGGCGAGAACGACCTGATGACCAAGTACGGGGTGGAACAGCCGACCGCGCGTCGCGCGCTGGACGTCCTCAAGAACGAAGGGCTCGTGATCGCCAAGCGCGGCTCGGGTACCTACGTCCGGGAGTTCCGCCCCATCCGGCGAGTCTCCCCCGATCGCCTCAAGACCGTGGTGTGGGGTACCGGCCGCTCCATCTGGAGTGCAGACCTCGGCATCCGCCCCCTGGCGCAAGGCACCGAGGTGACCACAGAACCGGCGCCCTCGATCGTCGCGCATGTCCTCGGACTGGAAGAGGGAACTGCGGTCATTGTCCGCCGACGCACCTTCGCGGTGGAGGACAAGCCGGTCCAGATCGCCACGTCCTACTATCCGGCCTACCTTGTGGAGGGCTCGGCCATCACGCAGGCGAACACCGGGGAAGGCGGCTCGTACGCCCGGCTTGCTGAGCTGGGGCACAAGCCCATGCGCTTCCGGGAAGAGCTGCGGACCCGGATGCCCCGCGAGCACGAACGGCAGACGCTCGACCTCGCCCAGGGAACGCCGGTGGTCGAGATCGTTCGAACCGCTTACACCAACGAGGATCTGCCGGTTGAGGTCAACCTGATGGTGCTGGACGGCGCGTCCTACGTCTTGGAGTACAAGTTCTCGGCTGACGACTGAGGTCCGGCCTAGTTCAAGCATGTAGCCGCTCACCAGCATCGTTCGCCTTTGCAACCTCTGTACAGATAAGCCTTGCAGTTCGGTACAGAACTGTGGTTATCTGTAGTCAACAAGTTCTGTACAGAGGAGGTAATCATGCGCGACATCCCGGTGGTGCTGAGCGGGTGGCGGTTGATGGTGACGGAGGAGCCCGCGCTCAAGACGCGCGAGGTGGACGGCACCTCGGAGATCGTGACGGACCGGGACGGCGTGTCCCAGTTCGTGGTGTCGGTCTTCGCGAAGTCCAAGGGCCAGAAGGGCGAGGAGATCCGGGTGACGCTGTCGGCGGACCCGGGCGAGGGCTTCGACGAGGGCGCGCTCGTGGAGCTGATCGGCGCGACGGTGTCGCCGTACAGCTTCAAGAACGGCAGGGGTGAGACGGTCTCCGGTCTGGCGTGGCGTGCGGCCGGTCTGAAGCCGCTGGGCTGATCGACCCTTCTCGCTGTCCGGTTTCGAGAATCGGGCTCCTGTGGCCACGTGAACCGCTCCGGCAAGTCGGGGTAGGCGGTGATGCCGCACAGCAGAAGCATCCGTTTGTTCTTTGACAATTCCACAGTGGGCCGATCCATGCCTTTTTCCGGTGCCTTGACGCACCGGGGAATGACGTTGATCCCCGATCGTGAGTGCGTTCGGGGATCTTCGTGGTTCCCTCCGGAGAAGGGGTGGTCATGTGACGGGAATGGTCAGCGACTGGTTGAACTCACGTGCGATCAAGAAGTACGGGGAGTTCATCGGTGCGATGGACATGGTGGAGGAGGCGTTCCGCGCGGTCGACGCGGTGATCGAGCTGGTGGACGACGGCGCGGCCGAGGGCGGTGGTTGGACGACGCCGTCCCGGGACGAGCTGAAGGCGTTGCGGCGCAAGGCGTTCGAGGCGTTGGACGCTGTGCGGGTGAAGGCGAAGAAGCACGAGGGCGACCTGGTGTCGCGGGAGTGGGCGGTGTGATCGTGAGCTACCGCGTGGAGAGCGCCACGGACGAGTTGGAAGCCGCGATGTTGCACCTGCGGAAGACGTTGCGCGGGGTTCCGGTGGACGTTCCGGGGTTCAAGGCATCGTACGAGAAGGCGCGTAAGGCGACGGGTGAGTTGTTGGTGGCGCTCACCGACTCGAAGTCGAAGGTCCGCGCCGACTGAGGCGAATTCCCATTATTGGCGGGGCCGGTTCCGATGTGGTGTCGGGACCGGCCTTCGTCGTCTGCGAGGAGAGGAGGGGTGGTGTTGAGCTATTCGAACAGGAGGATGGGCGCGGAGTGGCGGGCGGCGTTGTGGGCGGCTCGTCACCCGGGCTTGGTGTTGACGCCGGGTGTGTTGTCGGCCTCGGCGGTGGAGTTCGGGCCGGTGCCGACCGGGGTGTTCCTGGGTGCGGCGGCTGCGGGTGTGGGGGCGTGGTACCGGGCGCACCCGGACAGCTTCGACGTGGTGGCCGCGCCGAGGTTGCGGGCGTTGCGGCGGCGTTGGTTGTCCCGCTACGCCGGGCGCCGGTGGCGGGACGTGCTGTTGGACTGCGAGTTGGCTCCGATGCACCGCAAGACGGGCCTGCCGAGGGTGCCGCGCGTGGTGCGGGTGCGGTCGTTCTCGCCCTCGGTGGACACGGTGTTCGTGCGGCTGGTGTCGGGGCAGACGGTGCGCCAGTGGGAGGCCAAGGCCGAGGAGTTGGCGGTCGCGCTCAACGCGGAGCGGGTCGGGGTGGAGAAGGTCAAGCCCCAGGTGCTCGGCGTGATCGTGCAGCGGCGCGAGTCGTTCACCGAGGTGATCGACGCCCCGGAGATGCCGTGGGATGCCGACGCGGTGGACCTGGGCGCGGTGTACCTGGGTGAGACCGAGTACGGGCAGGACTGGTGTGAGCCGCTGGCGGGTCAGCACTGGTTCGGCTCGGGTGCCACGGGCGCGGGCAAGGGCTCGTTGGTGTGGTCGGCGCTGCGGTCGGTCGCGCCGTTGATCCGTGACGGCCTGGTGCGGCTGTGGGTGCTGGACCCCAAGCGGATGGAGCTGGTCAAGTCCGAGCGGATCGCGCACCGTTACGCGGCCGAGCCTGATGACTGCCTGGCGGTGGTTGAGGAGTTCGTGGCCGATCTGGAGGCCACGGAGCGGCGGTTGGCGGCTGAGGGGCGGCGCAAGTTCGCGGTGTCGCGGGAGACCCCGTTGAACCTGCTGGTGCTCGACGAACTGGGCTCGCTGCTCGGGTGGGGTGATCACGCCCGTGCGATGCGCAAGCTGCTCTCGTACGTCGGCACCCAGGGGCGGGCGACCGGGCATTCGATGCTGGGGTTCGTCCAGGAGCCGACCAAGGACGTGGTGCCGGTCCGGGACCTGTTCACGGTGCGGATGTGCCTGCGGGTGACCTCGGCCGGTCACGTGGACATGACCTTGGGGGACGGGGCGCGGTTGCGCGGTGCGCTGGCCGACGAGATCCCCAACGACCCGGCGACGGCGGGCATCGGGTACGTGCTGCGGCAGAAGTCCCGTCTGCCGATGCGCGTGCGTGCGTCCTATGTGGACGACTCGGAGATCGATGAGCTGGTCGAGTTCGTGAGCACCGGCCGCTTGGGCGGCCTGAGGGTGGTGGCCTGAGGTGTGGCGCTTCGGATTCGTGATGTGGGCCGGGTGGCAGATGGTCCGGTGGGGCGCGGTGTGCGCGCTGGTGCTGTGGCTGGTCTACCTGTGGCAGGGCTTCAACGGCGCGTTCGTGCTCGCCGTGTTGACGGCGATCGGGGGCCTGGCGGGGCTGCGGGTGACGCTGCGCAGCCTGTACCAGCGCGAGTCGGCCGAGCGGCGGTGACCCTATGGCGCGCCGACAAATCTCCGGACAGCTCGACCTGTTCGCGGCCTCTGCCGACAAGCCTGAAACCGCCCCGCCGATGGAGCGGGGCAGGCCCTCCGGGTTCGGTGGCACCCCGGACCTGGTGGTGGAGGTGCTCGACGACATCCACGACGGCCGGATCGGTCGTCTGGACAGCAACGACCGGGTGGTGCGCCTGGACGGTGACGGCCACTGCCGCCACGCCGAGGACGACGTGACCGCCGTGGTGGAGTCGCTGGTCGACCAGCGCTACGCCGCCGATGGCGAGTTCACCACCCAACTGCACGGCGCGATCCGCAAGAACGTCAACACGGTCAAGCTGACCAACTCCGGCCACAAGATCCGCACCCGCTGGTTCCACCTGCGCGGGCTGCGGTGAGCCGCCTCGACCGCTTCACCTTCGAACTGCCGATAGGGAAGGAGGCATCACCGATGCCGGAGAACGAGAACCAGCCGAGGTTGCCGGACTGGACGAAGACCGATCCGCCGAACTGGATCAAGGCGGACGTGGACAAGATGCTGCGCATGGCCATCGCGGACCGGCTCTACACCCGTGGCGGTGACGGAACCGGCACGTGGGGATGGTTCCTGGACCACGGGGACCAGGCGCGGCCCGCCACCGGTGACCAGTCGGAGGCGATCTGGCTGTTGGAGGAGCACGGCTGCCTGAGCGCGGGACAGACGCGCGCGTTGAAGGACGAGTCCGGCGAACCGTTCAACGCCGAGCACATGGAGATCACGCCTGCCGGACGTGAGCTGTTCAACCGGCTCAGCCCGAAGAGGTAGAGCCGTGCAGGCTGACGACTCCGACGAGATCGACGTTCAGACTGGGGTCACCAGGCGGGTCGTGGGCCTGCGGCACCGGCTTGCCGAGTCCAAGCAGCTCCGGGGACTGGTGGACGATCCCGACCTGGTGGCGGTGCGGATCGAGTCGCAGCGGCGGCTGATCACGCGCGGCATGTGGTTCTTCCTCGCCCTCGGGCTCGGGTTCACCACCGCCGGGGTCCAGGACTTCCTGGCCGGTCACCGGCCGATCTCCGACCCGCTGTGGTGGGCGGCGTGGCTGGCCGAACCGATGCTGGCAGGGGTTCTGATCATGCTGCTGGTCTTCGAGTCCGAGGTCCTGCACCGGGGCGTACCGGTGGACAGCAAGTGGGTGGACTGGCTCAAGCGCATCCTGCTCGGCTCGACGCTGTTCATGAACGTCTACCCCACGGTCGCGGTGCGCCCCGGTGAGCGGTTCGAGGTCGGCAACCTGGCCATTCACGTGATGGTGCCGGTCGTGGTGTTCGGCGTGGCCGAGGTCATGCCGGTGATCCAGCAGCGGATGAACCAGGCGATCACCGACGCCTACCGGGCCGCCACCTCCGCCGCGCCGCAGACCTCGGCACCCGCCCCGGCGACTCCTCGGCCGGTCCAGGCCGCACTGGCCACCGGCACCCGGCTCAAGCTGCCGGACCCGATCCGCGAGGCGGTCAGGGCCAAAGCCGACCAGGTCGCCGCCGAGGGGCGTGCGCTGACCGCCGACGACGTGCGCCAGGCGGTGCGCGTGCCTGCCGACCTGGCCGACCGCATCGCCGCCGAACACGCGACCCACAACGGGCACGCCTTCGCCTGATCCACGGCAGGCATCCCTGACCTGCCCTCATGAGCGGGACACGGCTTCCTCCTCGGAGCCGTGTCCCCCTCCTCGTCCTGCTCGAAAGGAGGTACCGCGTGGTCTCCACGCTCGAAGAACGCATCGCCCACCGACTGCGGCGGGCCGACTACCGCGACTGGCGCGACAAGGTCACCGCCACCGGCGGCTGTGCCCAGCCCATCCGGATGACCGGTGGCTGGCAGGTACAGGACGCCGCGACGGGTGGCCTGCTGGACTGGCACGGCGGGGACGTGTTCATCCCCTGCGGCAACCGCCGCGAGTCGGTGTGCCCCTCGTGCTCGGACCGGTACGCGGCCGATGCCTACCACCTGATGCACGCGGGCCTGGCGGGCGGCTCCAAGGGCGTCCCGACCTCGGTCACGGAGAAGCCCCGGGTGTTCGCCACGCTGACCGCGCCGTCGTTCGGGCCGGTGCACAACCGACGCACCACCCACCGCGGCAAGGTTCTGCCGTGCGCGTGCGGCACCTGGCACCACCCGGCCGACCCCGCCATCGGCACCCCGCTCGACCCCGACGCCTACGACTACGTCGGGGCGGTGCTGTGGCAGGCCAACGCGGGCAAGCTGTGGCACCGGTTCGTGACCGCGCTCAAGCGCGAGCTGATGAAGGCGGTCGGGCTGCCGGTCCGCACGTTCAAGGACCACGCCCGGCTGTCCTACGCCAAGGTCGCGGAGTACCAGCGGCGCGGCCTGGTCCACTTCCACGCCGTGGTGCGTCTCGACGGACCCGAGGGACCCGCCGATCCCACCCCGGCGTGGGCCTCGGTGGAGCTGATCGAAGCCGCCATCACCGGCGCCGCTCGCACGGTCGCCCTGGACCAGGCGCTCCCGGACGGCACGGTGACCACGCTGCGGTGGGGCTCCCAGGTCGACGTGCGCCACATCCGTCCGGCCAGCGCCGCCGAGGTGGAGGAGGACGGCGAGATCAGCGAGACCCGGCTGGCCGGGTACGTCGCCAAGTACGCCACCAAGGGAACCGGCAAGAGCGAAGCCTCCGACCGGCCGATCCGCTCGCAACTCGACATCGATTACCTGCGGGTGCACGACCACCACCGACGCATGATCCAGACCGCGTGGGACCTCGGGGACCTGGAACACCTGGCCAGGCTCAACCTGCGCCGCTGGGCGCACATGCTGGCCTTCCGGGGCCACTTCCTGTCCAAGTCCCGGGCCTACTCGACCACCTTCAAGGCCATCCGGGGCGAACGGCGCGCGTTCCGCACGGCCGAGATGCTCGACCACCTCGGCCACGACCCCGGCGCGGTCCTGCTGGTCAACCACTGGGAGTACACGGGTACCGGCTACGCCGACGACGCGGAACGCGAACTGGCCCTGGCCATCGCGGAACGAACCCGTGAGCAGCGCAAACGCAAGTACGAACAGGAGGTAGCGGTATGAACAAGCTCTGGGGGATGCAGGAGGTGGCCGACTTCCTGGACGTCCCGATCAACACCCTCTACCAGTGGCGGACCAGGAAGTACGGTCCGCCGGGTAAGCGCGTCGGCAAGTACGTGCGGTTCGTGCCGGATCAGGTCAAGGCGTGGGTGGAGTCCCTGCCGGACGGGACGGCCTGATGCCCCGGCCCCCGCTGCCGCTGGGCACACACGGGAAGATCAGGACCTATCGCACCTCGACGGGGTGGCGGGCGACGGCGAAGTTCCGCGACTTCGACGGGGTCACGCGTCCTGTGGAGCGGTGGGGCAGGACCAAGACGGCGGCGGTCCAGGCGCTCAAGGAGGCGCTGAGGGACCGAACGCCTCCCACCGGGTCGGACGGCATCACGCCGGACATGCGGTTCGGGGAGGCTGCCGCGCTGTGGCTGGAAGAGTTCCAACGGGCCATCGACGCCGGTCGCCGCTCCCCTACCTCGAAGGAGACCTACGAGAACCGGCTGAACGGCCTGGTGCTCCCGGCCATCGGGGAACTGCGGGTGCGGGAGCTGACCGTGCCGCGACTGGGTCGGGTGGTGGCGGCGGCGCAGGACCGGCACAGCTCGTCGACGGCCAAGACGGTGCGGACGATCCTGTCCGGCGTCTGCGGCCTGGCGGTGCGGCACGGTGCGCTGGCGTCCAACCCGGTGCGGGACGTGGCTCCGCTGGAAGGGCGCAAGAGGCGGGCCCGCGCGCTCTCGTTGGAGGAGCTGACCGACCTGTTGGCCAAGCTCGACAGCGACGACGTGGCGGTGCGTCACGACCTGCCGGACCTGGCCCGCTGGTACGCGGGCACCGGGGAACGGACCGGTGAGGGCCTGGCGGTGCACTGGCACCACCTCGACCTCAACGCCGGGACGGTCGACTGGGGCGGCGGGCTGATCCGGGTCAGGGGGCAGGGACAGCGGATCAACTTCGGCAAGACGGACGTGTCCGAGCGGGCGTTGCCGTTGTCGGCCTGGCTGGTCGACGTGCTCCGGGAGCGGCGGGCCACGCTGGCGGAACGCTTCGGCGTCGATCAGGCGGACCTGCGGGGGCCGGTGTTCCCGAACTCGCTCGGCGGGCTGCGGGACAAGCACAACACCCTGGCCCGGTGGCGCGAGTTCCGGGAGCGGGCGGGCTACCCGTGGGTGACCTTCCGGACGTTCCGGCGGTCGGTGGCGACCATCCTCGACGAGGCCGGGTTGAGCGCTCGGCAGATCGCGGACCAGCTCGGCCACTCCAAGGTGTCGACCACCCAGGACGTCTACATGGCGCGCGGGGTCACCAGCCGGAGGGCGGCCGACGCCCTGGAGGCGGTTAAGGGGTTCCGGCGCGAAAAGTGAGGGTTTGGTGTGGTAACGATCATGAGCGGCCTGTCCGTCACCGCACCTGACCAGCCGAGATGGTAGGGCGGGTGGGGTTCGAACCCACGACCTGACGGATTATGAGTCCGCTGCTCTGACCGGCTGAGCTACCGCCCCCTGACGTGCGGTTCTGGAGGGTACAGATCAGCTTCCGGCGCGTCTCGGCAACCCGGCACGGCGTGACCAAGCTGTGCACTCCGGCCTACGGGGCCCCGATGTCGGACGGTCGGTAGCCGGTCGGGTAGTTCGGGTACGTGCGGTTCGGGCGGCTGGTCAGGCTGGGTTCCCGGCGTGGCGGGAGGAGGCGGACGGCGTGTGCCCGCAGGCGCAGGGCCTGACGCGCGGAGGCGGCCAGCCAGGGCGGTTGGCGCGGGAAGCCGAAGGCCGACAGCATCCGGTCGTCCAGCATGGCCAGGACCGCGCGGGTCGTCAGGGAACTCGGGATCGGGTGGTACCAGGAGCAGAACAGGTCGAGCGTGTACCGGCCGATGCGGCGGTTGCTGTCGCTGTAGGCGAAGTGCTCGGCCTCGTAGTCCCGCTTGAACTCCCGGAACGCCTCGTAGGTCCCCGGCACCTCCCCGATCCCCATCCGCGCCCCCACGGCCCGGTAGAAGTGGAACGCGGCCAGGCGCTCGTGGTCGGTCAGCGGCCGCCAGCCGTAGCGGGTGATCCACTCGATCGGGTCGAACACGAACGTGGACAGCACGTACCTCATGTCGTCGTCGGCGATCGGGTGGCGCCCGTGCAGGCGGTTGACCACGCGCAGCGCCTCCCGGCCCCGCGGCGAGTCGTACCCGTGCTCGACCAGCTCCGCCATGAGCAGCGCGGTGTCGTCGTAGCGCTGCTGGGGCCGCCGCTCGAACTCGCCGGTGCGGGCGAGCAGCGCCGAGATCGACGGCACGCAGTAGGTCCGGAACAGGGCGAACTCCAGCGCCCGCACGTAGTCCCACGGGAACTCCTGGCCCGACGAGATGCGCAGGATCTCCACGTGGTCCCGCTCGGGGTCCAGCGACGTGATGCGGCGGCGGAGGGCGAAGCGGTCCCAGCGGTCCGGGCGGTACGTCCTGTCCGGGGGCGAGGCGGGGGGCATGGGATCAGCTTGCCGGAAGAAACCTGCCCCGAAGGGGTGACGAACGGGCCGATCGGGGGTACCCCGGCCCCATGAGACGACAAAGCCCCAGGTCCGCCGGACCTGGGGCTGCCATCGCGCTCCCCCAACTGGATTCGAACCAGTAACCCTTCGATTAACAGTCGAATGCTCTGCCGTTGAGCTATGGGGGATTGTTCTGTTGTGCGCCTGGCCTCTGCGGCCTGACGGGACACAACTCTAGCGCATCCGGAACAGTGCTGGAGCACACCCCCCTCCCAACGGGATCAAGAGGGGCGTGACCAGGCACGATGGGAGGAGAAGACCTGATGAAGGGCATCCTGTTCGGCGCGGCGGTCGGCTACGTGCTCGGCGCGCGCGCCGGCCGTCACCGGTACGACCAGATCGCGCGGGTCTACCGCTCCCTGGCCGAGCACCCGGCGGTGCAGGGCGCGGCCGGGGTGGTGCGGGCCAAGGTGGGTGAGAAGACCGGTTTCGGTCGTCGGGTGACACGGACGACGTCGACGACGAACCCGAGCGCCAACGGTTACCACCGCGACCCGGTCATCCCGCGCACCAACTGAGGCCGCGCACCAACTGAGGCACCGACCGGAAGCCGGGAGAACGCCGCGGCCGCCCCCTCGGATCGACAGCGAGTCGACCGCGAGGGGGCGGCCGCGGCGTTCGGCGACGGTTGCGGCAGCCGGGAACGGCAGTCGGCGGGCGGGAACCGTCGCGGCGGACGGGGAGGTCACGGCGGACGGGGACGGCCGCGGCGGTCGGCGGCGCCCACCGCGGGCCGCCGGGCAGCACCGCTCAGAGCACCCGCGCCACCGCGAACACCCGGCGGAACGGGAACCACGTCGTGCCGTCCGCCCGCGGCGGGTAGACCTCCCGCAGGCGGGGCGCCAGCAGCGCCCGGAACTCCGCCCACCCCTCATCGTCCAGCGCGGCCCGGACGGGGCGCAGCGCCGTCCCGGTGATCCACTCCAGCACGGCGTCCTCCCCCTCCAACCGCTGGAGGTACGTCGTCTCCCACGCGTCCACCGCCGCCCCGGACAGCACCTCCGCGTACCCGGCGGGGTCCAGCACCGGCGACTCCCGCAGCAGCCCCCTCAGCGCGGGCCAGCGCCGCTCCACCAGGTCCCGGACGAGCCGGTGCGACGGCGCGGCGAAGTTCCCCGGCACCTGCACCGCCAGCCACGCGCCCGACGGCAGCGCGCGCACCCACCCGCGCAGCAGCTCCTCGTGCCCCGGCACCCACTGGAGCACCGCGTTGGTCACCACCACGTCGACGTCGGGCCCCGGCTCCCACGAGGCGACGTCGGCCACCCGCGCGTCCACGCCGCGCGCCCGCGCCTCCGCGACCATCTCCGGCGACGAGTCCAGCGCCTCCACCACCGCCGACGGCCAGCGCTCGGCCAGCTCCAGGGTCAGGTTGCCGGGCCCGCAGCCCAGGTCGACCACCCGGCGCGGCGAGGTCGCGCCCACGCGCGCCACCAGCTCGCGGAACGGTCGCGACCGGTGGTCGGCGAACGCCAGGTACCGGGCCGGGTCCCACATGCGCACCCCCGAGCAGTACGGACGTACTGCCAACGTACGCGGCTAGGGCTCTTCGCGCAGCGCGGCGATCTTGGCCGCCACCGACGCCGCGATCCCCCGCAGCTCCTCCACGTCCGAGTCCGGGTCCGGCCGCACCTGGAGCACCACGCCGTCGCGCCCGGCGACCTTGCGCTGGAGGAACCAGGCCCCCGGCGACTCGTGCCGGTGCCTCGACCTGATCGACCCCGTCACCCGCTCGTGCACGACCTGCGGCACCTTGCCCGGCGACGCCAGCGGGAACCGCTGCGGCACGAGGTCGCGCAGCACGACCGCCTCCCCCGCCGCGCCGTCCTCGACCGACTCCACCACCGACAGCACGTTCCCGCTCCAGGTCGCCTTGCTGACCAGGTGCCACCCGACCCGCCGCGGGCCGGCACCCTCCGCGCCCGGCAGCCACAGCCCGTGCGAGGTCGCGACCAGCCACGACGACCCCAGCGCCGCGGACGCCAGCACGTGCTCGTCCGCCACCAGCTCGCCGGTGAACCCCTCGGGCGCGCCCGAGCCGAACAATTTCCGCAGCAGTGCCCTCACAGTCCGCCCACCGCCTGTTCGCCCAACGCCTTGTGGTACTCCTCCAGTGCGACGAGGTCACCGAACAGGTGCCGGTACTCGTCGGGCTCCTCCAGCGGCGAGACCCGCCGCAACCGCGACTTGATGTCCGCGATCTGCTTGGCCACCAGCGACTTCTGCAGGCCCGCGAGCACGCCCTGCACGTACCGGTACTCGTCGTTGGTCTTCACCCGCAGCGGCTCGACGGACAGCTCCGTCAGCAGCGACCGCACCGCCTGGTGCGGGCAGCCCTGCGCCACCGCCTCGTAGTACTGCGGACCGGCCAGCCCCGCGGCCGCGCCGCCCGCCTTGCGGATGCCCTGGTGGACCTCCAGGTACGCCGGGTTGGTGAACGCCTCGTCGGGCACCGAGTCGTAGTACGGGCCGGCCATCTCCGGCAGCTGGAGGGCCGCCTTCACCGCCTCCCGCTCCATCAGCAGCGCCGGGTCGCGCGGGTTGGGCCGGACCGGGCCGTCCACGTCCACCGCCAGCGCGCCCTGGTCCGGGTCGACCGGGCGGCGGCGCGCGGGCGCGGGGGCCTTGCCGCCGGCGGTCTCCCGGACCCGCCGGACCACGGCGGCCTCGTCGTCCCAGCCCACCCACCACGCCAGGCGCGTGGCGTAGCCGTCGCGCTTGGCCCGGTCCTTGATCTGGGCCACGAACGGGACCATGGTCCTGAGCGCCTCGGCCCGGCCGTCCACCGAGTCCAGGTCGTAGTCCTTGAGCCGGGTGCGGATGGCGAACTCGAACAGCGGCGTGCGCCGGGCCACCAGGTCGCGCACCGCCACGTCGCCCTTGGCCTGCCGCAGCTCGCACGGGTCCATGCCGTCCGGCGCGACGGCGATGTAGGTCTGCGCGGTGAACTGCTGCTCGCCCTCGAACGCCTTGAGCGCCGCCTTCTGCCCCGCCGAGTCGCCGTCGAAGGTGAAGATCACCTCGCCGTTGAGCGAGTCGTCGATGAGCAGCCGCCGCAGCACGTTCATGTGGTCGGCGCCGAACGCCGTGCCGCAGGACGCGACCGCGGTGGGCACGCCCGCCAGGTGCATGGCCATCACGTCGGTGTAGCCCTCGACCACCACGGCCTGCCGCCGCTTGGCGATCTCCCGCTTGGCCTGGTCCAGCCCGAACAGCACGTGCGACTTCTTGTAGATCATGCTCTCGCTGGTGTTCAGGTACTTGGCCTGGATCTGGTCGTCCTCGAAGATCCGGCGCGCGCCGAACCCGACCACGTCGCCGCCGAGGTCCCGGATCGGCCACAGCAGCCGCCGGTGGAACCGGTCGATCGGCCCCTGGCGGCCCTCCTTGCTCAGCTGGGCCTTGATCAGCTCGGTCAGCTCGAACCCGCGGCCGAGCAGGTGCTTGGTGAGGCGGTCCCAGCCGGCGGGCGCGAAGCCGCAGCCGAACTGGCGGGCGGCGTTCTCGTCGAAGCCGCGCTGCGCCAGGAACTCGCGCGCGGGCATGGCGTCCGGCGTGGCGAGCTGCTCGGCGTAGAACTCGGCGGCGGCCCGGTGGGCCTCGATGAGCCTGCTGCGGGTGCCGCGGTCGCGCTGGACCGTCGCGCCGCCGCCCTCGTAGGTGAGCTGGATGCCCGCCCGGTCGGCCAGCCGCTCGACCGCCTCGACGAACCCGAGGTGCTCGATCTTCATCACGAACGCGATGACGTCGCCGCCCTCGCCGCACCCGAAGCAGTGGAAGGTGCCGTGCGAGGGGCGGACGTTGAACGACGGCGACTTCTCGTCGTGGAACGGGCACAGGCCCTTCAGCGCGCCGCCGCCGGCCCCGCGCAGCGACACGTGGTCGCCCACGACGTCGTCGATCCGGCTCCGGTCACGGACCAGCGCGATGTCGCTCTCCCGGATGCGTCCTGCCACAGCAGCCGAGTCTAGTGCTGGTTGACTGGGGACCATGACCGCCGCCGAGCAGACCCTGGCCGCCACGTTCACCGGTCACCGCTCGCACCTGGTCGGGGTCGCCTACCGGCTCACCGGCAGCGTCGCGGACGCCGAGGACGCGGTGCAGGAGGCGTGGCTGCGGCTGGCCGGGCTCGACGAGGGGGCCCGCGCCGGGATCCGGGACCTGCGGGCCTGGCTGACCACGGTGGTGGGCCGGATCTGCCTGGACCGGCTGCGGTCGGCGGCCGTGCGGCGCGAGCGGTACGTGGGGCAGTGGCTGCCCGAGCCGCTGGTCACCTCCGGCCCGGACGACCCGCTGGACGCGGTGGTGCGCGACGACGGCGTGCGGATGGCGGCGCTGGTGGTGCTGGACCGGCTCACGCCCGAGCAGCGGGTGGCGCTGGTGCTGCACGACGCGTTCGGCGTGCCGTTCGCGGAGATCGGCGAGGTGCTCGGCGTCACGGTCGACGCGGCCCGCCAGCACGCCTCGCGCGGCAGGCGGGCGGCGGCCGCGGCCGAGCCGCCGCCCCGGGTGGCCCTGGAGGAGCAGCGCGAGGTGCTGGAGCGGTTCCTCGCGGCGCTGGCCGCCGGCGACGTGAACGCGGTCGTCGGCCTGCTGCACCCGGACGCGGTGGTCGTGGGCGACGGCGGCGGCAAGGCGCGGACCGTGCTCAACGTCGTCGGCGGCCGCGAGAAGGTGGCGCGCCTCCTGCTCGGCCTGCTGCGCAAGTACGGCGGGCACCTGCCGTGGGGCCGGCCGGTGCTGGTGAACGGCGACCCCGGGCTGCTGATCACCGCGCCGCCGGACGCGGAGGCGGACCTGGGGCCGCACGTGGCGGCGTTCGCGGTGCGCGACGGGCTGGTCGTCGGGGTCTACGACATCGCCAACCCCGACAAGCTGCGCCACGTGCCCCTCGGCCTCGGCTAGGTCGGCTCGACCACCCCGCCGCGGGGGAACGTGCCGGCTACGGCCTGGCCACCTGGGCGAGGAAGTAGACCGCGCCGGTCACCGCGTGCCGGACCAGCAGCAGGTACGGGCGGTCGACGCGGACCACGCGGGCGGGCTCGTCCGGGATGAACGAGGTCATCCGCATGACCACGGCGGTCGCCGCGGCGCCCTCGAAGCCCTGCTCGTCCAGCCGCAGCACGGCCTCGTGGACCACGTCGTCCACCCGCAGCCGCGGGTCGGGGCTCAGGCCGCTCAGGTCGGCCTCGCGGGTGAACACGGTGCGCACGCCCACCGCGCGCAGCGCGTCGGCCAGGGAGGTGTTCACGTCCAGGTCGAGCCTGGGCAGGTGCAGCTCGACGCGGTCGTGGTCCAGGGCCTCCAGCACCTCGGGCACGCCGTCCGTGGCGCCCAGCTCGTCGTCGGGCAGCAGCACGACCGCCTCCACGCCGCCGCGCGCGGGCACGCCCACGGCCTCCCACCCGGCGCGCCGGGCGTAGCGCATCGCGCCCGTGCGGCGCATGGTCGGCACCTCGCCCGCGCCCCGGAACGGCTGGTCGGAGGTGTCGTGCCCGGGGAACTCCTCGGTCCAGGCGCACCTCAGGTACAGCGCGTTGACCAGGGTGGCCGCGGTGTCGGGCTTGATCGTGCCGGGGGCGAGCAGCTCGGGGATCAGCCGGTGGGTCGTGTCGGCCACGTCGGCGTTGATCAGCTCGCGCGCGCCCTCCGGGTCGCGGCTGAACGGCGCGGAGCGGGCCTTGGCGCCGGGCCAGTCCGCCAGCCCGGCCAGGAAACCGTCCTCCAGCGGCAGCTCGTCGGCGGCCCACAGGGTGTTGGCCACGGCGAACTCGGCCTCGCCGTCGACCAGCGAGGTCCTCACCAGCTCGGCGTGGTCCTCGCCGAGCAGGTCCAGCAGCTCGGCCCGGGTGTCGCCGCGGGCGGCCCGCGCGGTCAGGCCGAGGGCACTGGCCACCGAGTACGGGGACCAGCAGGCGTTCCGCGCGCGATCGGGCGCTACGGCGTCGTGCAGGGTGAGGGCGAACGTCAGGTGCGCTCGATCCGGCACTGGGTCTCCTCGATCGGGGTCGGGTCCTGCGGGAGCGGTCGCTCCCCCGCGCCGCCGTCCGGTCCGAGCGGTCGGGGCCGGCGTGGTTCGCGCACCCCGGCGGAGCGGTCGTCGGGGCCGTCGTCCGGCCCTGGCCCTGGCGACGCGCACCGCTGTGCGCGACCGTCGTCCGCTCATGGGTCCGAGTGTGCCACCGATCAGCGCGGTCCGGGGTTCGCCAGCGCCCGGCGCCACGCCACCGCCTGGGCGTCGGTCAGGGTGGCGACCTGGTCGATCACCACCCGCAGCCGCCGCGCGTCGTCGGCCGCGGCGGCCCACGCGGGGTGGAACGCGGGGTCGAGCGAGTCCGGCGCGCGGCGCAGCAGCAGGTCCACCAGCTCGGCGACCAGCTCGCGCTGGCGGGCCTGCACGGCCAGCCGGGCCGGGTCGCTCATCACGTACCGCACCGCGACCGCCTTGAGCAGCGCCACCTCGGCCTGCGCGCGCGGCGGCACCACCAGGTCGGCCCGGTAGCGGGACAGCGGGCCGTCGCCGTGCTCGCGGCGGGTGCCGCCGACCGCGGCCGAGGCGAACCGGCCGACCAGCTCGCTGGTCAGGCGCTTGAGGGCGACCTGGGCGCGCAGCGAGCCGTCGTACTCGGCCAGCTCGGCGATGACCGGCAGCCGGATCAGCTCGGTCGCGGCGGCCTCCAGGGTGGAGACCGGCTCGGCGCAGAAGTGCTTGGCGGCCAGCCCGGCGATCGCGGCCCGCTCGGTCGGGTCGCCCAGCGCGGCCAGCCGGATGCGGTGGGCCAGCACGCCGTCCTCCACGTCGTGCACGGAGTAGGCCACGTCGTCGGCCCAGTCCATGACCTGGGCCTCCAGGCACCGCCGGTGGTCGGGCGCGCCCTCGCGGAGCCAGCCGAACACCGGCAGGTCGTCCGCGTAGGCGCCGAACTTCGCCACGCCGGGGCGCCGCGGCCACGGGTACTTGGTGGCGGCGTCCAGGCACGCGCGGGTCAGGTTGAGGCCGTGCTCGGTCTTGGGCTCCAGGCGGGTCAGGATGCGCAGGGTCTGGGCGTTGCCCTCGAAACCGCCGCACGGGCCGGCCAGCTCGTTGAGCGCGCGTTCCCCGTTGTGCCCGAAGGGCGGGTGGCCGATGTCGTGCGCGAGGCCCGCGGTGTCCACCACGTCGGGGTCGCAGCCCAGCTCCTCGCCGATGCCGCGCCCGATCTGGGCCACCTCCAGCGAGTGGGTGAGCCGGGTGCGCGGCACCCCGGTCACCTCGGCGCCCTCGCCGGGGCCGACGACCTGCGTCTTGCCCGCCAGCCGCCGCAGGGCCGCCGAGTGCAGCACCCGCGCCCGGTCCCGGGAGAACGGCGAGCGGCGCTCCGGGCGGGCACCCGGCAGCACGGCCTGCTTGGGCTCCTCCTCGACCAGCCTCGCCGCGTCGTGTCCGGTGTAGCCCTGGCGCATCCGTCCAGCCTAGGCGAGCGGCCGGCGGGAGGGCCGCCGGGCGAGCGGGTGCCCGGGTGCGCCGGGCCGGGTGGGCGGAGCGGTCGGAGCCGTCGGAGCGGTCAGAGCGAGATGCCGTCGAACGCGCCCGCCGGCGCCTTCATCAGGTGGTAGTACAGCAGGCCGCCGGTCTCGCGGCGGATGTAGTAGAGCTGGGTGGCGCGGGTCTGCACGTTCGGGCCGCTGCGGGTGGGCGAGGTCCAGGCGTCCAGCCCCTCGTCCTCGGCCATGGTGCGGGCGCGCAGCGAGTGCCACGGGTCGCTCACGATCACGGCGGTGCGCAGCGACTTCTCCCGCGCGGCGGCGGCCACGGCGCGGATGCTGCCCAGCGTGTCCGTGCCCTCCCCGACCTCCAGGATGCGGTCGGTCGGGACGTCGTGGGCCTCCAGCCAGAGCCGGCCCGCCTCGCCCTCGGTGTAGTTGTCGCCCGGCTGCCGCCCGCCCGTGGTGGCGATGTAGCCGACCACGCCCTGGGCGTACAGGCGCCGGGCGTGCTCCAGGCGCGCCTCCAGGACGTCGGAGGGCACCCCGTTGTACTGGGCGGCGCCGAGCACCACGGCCATGTCGGCGTGGGTGCGGTCGTCGTCGCGGGCCACCTGCCACACGCGGAAGGCGGTGCCGCCGACGACGAGGAACCCGACGACCAGGGTGCCGAGGACGATGCGGGTCGCCAGCCGGCGGAGCCACGGCAGGAACGTCACGTGGTCGATGATTCCACACGCGCTCCCCGGCCCCCGCTGCCAGGATCGCGCCCATGGCAGCAGACCAGCCCACGATCGTGGCCACGTCCGGCGGTTTCCGCGCGGGCCGCCGCACGCACCTGGAGTTCCACCGGCTCGTCCACCACGCCGTCGACCTGTCCGGCGCGCACGGCCGCAAGCCCCGGCTCTGCTACGTCGGCACCGCGTCGGGCGACCAGCGGTGGTGGCACGCGGACGTCGACGAGGCCGGCCGGCTGGCCGGGTGGGAGGTGTCGCAGCTCAACCTGTTCACCATGCCGCCGACCGACGACCTCGCGGGCTGGGTCGGCGAGCACGACGTGGTGTGGGTGGGCGGCGGCTCGGTGGCGAACCTGCTGGCCGTGTGGGAGGTGCACGACCTGGGTGGCGCGTTGCGGGCGGCGTGGCGCGACGGGGTCGTGCTGGGCGGGGTGTCGGCGGGGTCGATCTGCTGGTTCGTCGGCGGCGCCACGGACTCGTTCGGCCCGGAGCTGCGCGTGGTGACCAACGGCCTGGCGTTCCTGCCCTACGGCAACGGCGTGCACTACGACAGCGAGGCCCTGCGGCGGCCGACGATCCACGCGGCGGTCGCGTCGGGCGTGCTGCCGGAGACGCACTGCACCGACGACGGCGCGGGGCTCGTCTACCTCGGGACGGAGTTGGCGGAGGCGGTGTCCGAGCGGGCCTCGGGCGGGGCCTACGTGGTGGTGCGCGACGAGTCTTCAGGAACCCCACAGGAGGAACCGCTCGACATCAGGCGGTTGTGAAACGGACCTTGGACGTGTGGGAAGACGTCGGTGGGTGGTCGTGTCGGCGCTGGTGGGCGTGGTGGTGGGCTGCGGCACGGGGACGCCGGCCACCTCGCCGCCGTCGACCCCCTCGGCGGTCGAGACCCCGCACCCGGCCGCGCCCCGGGCCACCGCCCCGGACCCGCCGGACCTCCCGGACCTCCCGGGGGCGGTGGCGCGGGCGGTCGAGGCCGCGGGCGGGATCGACCTCGGGCTGACCGTGGTGGACCTCGACACCGGGGCGGGCCACGACGCCGACGTGCCGTTCCGCTCGGCGTCGCTGAGCAAGCTGCTGGTGGCCGTCGACCTGCTGCTGTCGGGCGAGGTGCCGCAGGAGGACGTGCGGCGGCTGGAGCGCGCGCTCGGCCTCAGCGACGACGAGGCCATGAACGCCCTGTGGACCCTGCACGACGGCATGGGCGCGATCCGGCGGGTGGTCGAGCGGGTCGGCCTGACCGCCGCGGGCGCGCCCGCGGACGCCACCCAGTGGGGCGACGTGGAGATGTCGGCCGCCGACGTCGCGCGGCTCTACCGGTTCGTGCTGACCGAACTGCCCGAGGACGACCGGGACTTCGTCGTGGACGCGCTGTCCGGGGCGGGGGAGATCGCCGCGGACGGCTTCGACCAGGCGTACGGCCTGATGGCGCCGGGTACGAACGCCTACGCCAAGCAGGGCTGGATGTGGTACCCGCCGGCGGACCTGTACCTGCACACCGCGGGGGTGGCGGGGGGCCGGTACGTGGTGGTGGCGCTGTCGCGCCAGTCCGGGGTGGCCGAGCGGGAGGCGAAGGACCGGCTGACCGGGGTGACGGGCGCGCTGCTGTCGGCGCTGTCGCGGGCGGGGTGAGGCGTCAGCAGCGGCACGCGCCGCTCTCGGTGACCGCCATGTCGCAGGAGTCGCAGTAGCGCGGCCTCGGGCGCTCGACCGCGGTCCCGGGCACGTACGACCAGGTGCTCACCGACGTGGTGACCGGGCGGTGGGGCTCCGGAAGCGCCGGCCTCGGCGGCAGGGGCGTCCTGACGGGTCGGGCGGCGGAGCGCCTGCCCGCCCGCCGGCGCCCGGTCCGGGGAGCCTGCGGGTTCGGCCGGTTCATCACCTCCGCCACGTGGGCCCGCGTCACGCCCTGGTGGCCGTTCCGGGCGAGGGCCAGGGCGCAGTCCCTGTAGCTGCGGCCGGAGTTGGCGCGCAGCCACGCCCGGACGGCGTCCTCCACCGAACGACCGCCGCCGCGCCGGGGCCCGGCCTCGGTCTTGCCCGCGCTGGTCTTGGCCTTGCCCGTCCCGCTCTTGGTCTTGCCCGCGCCGGTCGACGCCTTCTTGCCCGTGCGGGCCGCCGGACGCGGGGACTTGGGCGACTGGGGCACCCACTCCCGTTGCGGCTCCTCCCCGAACCCGTTGGGGGCGCGCGTGTCGTCGTCGCGCCAGTGGTGGCCGGGAACCACCCCGTCCCACGACGCGTGGTTGAGGTACCAGTCATCGATTCCGGTCACGGGACCTCCCGGGGTGCCGCTCGGCGTTGCCGTTGGGAGTTCCATCGCGGCCGGGGCGCTGTGCGCTACACCACTCCCCGGCGCGAGGGGCGGGCCCGCGCCGGGAGGGTGGTCAAAGCGGAAAACGGTCAAAGCGGAAAAGCGGTCAAGGCCGGAAAAGCGGTCAGGCCGGGAAGGCGGCCACTCAGTCCGCGGCCACCGGTTGGATCAGCTCCACGCCGTCGCGCCGGGCCGCCCACTGGTCGATCGCCTGACCGCACGCCTGGTCGAGGTGGCGGACACCGCTGAGGTCCACGCGCACGTGCCGCCCCTCCCCGTCCGGCAGGGCCTCCAGGGTCTCCAGCAGCCTGGGCAGCTTGAGGAACGTGGCGTTGCCGCGCACCGCGACGTGGTGGTGGTCCTCGCCGTGCTGGGTGACGGTGACCGACAGGCGGGACATGTCCCACGCCGTCTTCACCACCGCCGCCAGCAGGCCGACGAGCGTGCCGGTCAGCAGGTCCGTGAGCACGATCAGGCCCGCGGTGAGCACCAGCACGGCGGCCTCCGCGCGGTCGGTGCGGGCCAGCGCCAGCACCCGGTCGGGCGCGAGGAGCTTCCAGCCCGCCTGCACCAGCAGCGCCGCCAGCACGGCCAGCGGCACGTAGGCCAGCACCCCCGGCAGCAGCACGACGAACAGCAGCAGCCACGCGCCGTGCAGGACGCGGGACAGGCGGGTGCGGGCACCCGCCTCCACGTTGGCCGAGCTGCGCACGATCACCGCCGTCATCGGCAGCGCGCCGAGCGCGCCGCACAGGGTGTTGCCGACGCCCTGCGCCACCAGCTCGGTGTCGTACCTGGTCCGCGGCCCGTCGTGCATCCGGTCCACCGCCGCCGCGCTGAACAGGCTCTCCGCCGACGCCACGAGGGCGAACGTCAGCATCGCGCCCAGCACACCGGCGTCGAACAGCGAGAAGTCCACCAGCGCGACCACGTCGCCCAGGGAGCCGACCGAGATGCGCGGCAACGGGAACAGCAGCCCGACCGCGCTGGCGACCACGGCGGCCACCAGCATCCCGGGCACCGCCCTGAACCGGGTCCGCTTCCACAGCGAGGCGACGACGAGCGTGAGCACGCCGACGGCCACGCCGCCCAGGCCGGCCGGGGTGGTCAGCGCGGCCACCAGCAGGTCGGGCAGGCCGGAGATCTTCTCGCCGGTGGTCGCGGGCTGGTCCTGCCCGGCGAACGGGTAGAGCTGGCCGAGCACCAGCACCAGGCCGATGCCGGCGAGCATCCCCTGCACCACGGCGGGCGAGATGGCGCGGAACCAACGGCCCAGGCGCAGCAGGCCCAGGGCGACCTGGAGCAGGCCGGCACCCAGGACGATGAGGCCCAGCGCGCGCGGGCCGTGCGCCGCGACGGTGTCGGCGACCAGCACGGTCAGGCCCGCCGCCGGGCCGCTGACCTGCATGGTGCTGCCGGGCAGCAGGCCGACCACGAGGCCGCCCACCACGCCGGTGATGATGCCCAGCTCGGCGGGGACCCCGGAGGCGACGGCGATGCCCACGCACAGCGGGAGCGCCACCAGGAACACCACCAGCGAGGCGCCGACGTCGGGCCAGAAGGTCGTTCTCCACCCCGGTGGGGCGGATCGTGCGATGTGGGTGCTCACGCGAAGACTCCGAAGTCGTTCGGGCCGCTCACAGCGGCTGGAAGAGGTCGGCGCGGTGGGTGAGGACCTCGCCGGTCTCGATGTCGTAGAACCAGCCGTGCAGGCGCAGGGCCCCGGACTCGACGCGTTCGCGCACGAACGGGTAGTCGCGCAGCGCGGCCAGCTGGGCCAGGACGTGCCCCTGCCCCTCGGCGCGCAGGGCCGCGTCGGGCTCGGCGTACGGGCGGAAGCGGGCGTGGGAGCTCAGCCAGCGCCTCAGGTTGGGCAGGTGGTCGAGCGCGGCGCGGTCCGAGTTCAGGGCCCGGACGGCGCCGCAGTGCGAGTGGCCGCAGACCACGACCTCCGCCACGCCCAGCTGGACGACCGCGAACTCGATGGTCGCGATCTCGCCGGAGGCGGAGCCCTGGTCGTAGGCGGGGATGACGTTGCCCGCGGTGCGCAGCTCGAAGAGGCTGCCGGGCTCGGCGCCCGTGATGGCGGTGGTCACGATGCGTGAGTCGGCGCACGTGATGAACAGCGCGGTCGGCGATTGACCGCCGGCGAGCCTGCGACCCGTTTCCGGGGGCCTGCGCAGTGAATGCGTGCGTGCTTGCTGTTCCAGGTGTCGGAATTCCACGGGATTTCCCCACTCGTCGGTCGACGGAACTGCGATCGGCGGCGGAAAGCCGCCGATCAGTTCCGGAACACCTGGAGCGCGGCGGGTCTGGTCCAACTCCTGAGGTGCTCGGCGCGGCCGCGCTCGACGCGCGGGGAGCCGGGCGGGGCGGGCCGGCGGGCGATCGGTGAACCACCCCTACATGAAGGCGGTTTCATGTTCCTGGCCGGCGCAAACCGGGTCGACCAAGATCGCGTCTCGACCGACTGGCGCTGTTCGCGCGGGGGCTCCTCCTCGGTGACCGCGACCGTGCCGTGACCGACCGGGACCGCGGCGACCAGGGGGGCGGAACCGGTCGGCGAGGGGGTGAAGACGGCGACGAGCAGCAATGCGACCAGTGCGGTGACAACGCGCGCCATGACACCCCCTTGATGAAGTCGGCCCTGGATCAAGTGTCACAAAACGGGGTGACGCACCGGTTAATGATGAACCTTCTTGGGAAAGTTTTAAGACACGTTCACCCGAACGTCTGTGATCCAGGTCATCCAAAGGGTGATATATAACCGAGGGTAATCACCAGCGGAGGGCTGACAGGAGGAACGCCGCGCTCGCGGCGAGCGAGGCCAGGGCGCGGACGTGGTTCGCGGGCGCCCACTCGCGCAGGTACCGGGCCCAGTAGTCCGGCGTGGCCACCCGCGCCAGCTCGTCGTTGCGCGGGACGTGGAAGGCGATCGTGAGCCCGAGGCCGCCCAGGAGGTACAGCGCCGCGCCCGCCCACGCCCACGGGCCGCCCCCGACGGCGGCGACCCCCGAGAGGAGCGCGGTGCCGAGGAAGACGCCGAGGAACGCGGGGGTGAGCGCGGCGGCGTTGACGGCGCGCATGGCGGCGACGCCCTCGGCCGGGGTGGTCCGGCGCAGGCCGGGCAGGACCAGGGCGGAGAACGCGAAGAAGACGCCCGCCACCACGCCGCAGCCCAGGGCCGCGAGGATCGTCACCGTGGGGAACATGGCCACAGTCAAGCCACCCGGCGGGGCGTTCTCCATGGCTCGCGCGCTCGGGCGCATACGCGGCCGTCCACGCAGTCCGTCCCGGCAGGCCCGTCCCGGCAGGCCCGTCCCGGCAGGCCCTTCCCGGTGGGCCCTTCCCGGTGGGCCCTTCCCGGTGCCGGGTCGACCGCGGCGGTGAGCGCGGTCGCGCACCGCCGTGCCGCCTACGCTGGACCGCGTGGACGAGTTGGCGGCGCTGCTGGACGGCCCGCGGGCGCGCGGCGCGTTCGTCATCCGCTCCGTGCTCGACCCGCCGTGGTCGGTGCGGGTGGAGGACCGGGCCCCGCTGTCGGTCGTCGTGATGGTGCGCGGCGACGGCTGGGTGGTGCCCGACTCCGGCGCGCCGGTCCCCTTCCACGAGGGCGACGTCGTGGTGGTGCGCGGCCCCGGGCACTACACCGTCGCGGACGACCCGGGCACCGCGCCGCTGGCCGTGATCCACCCCGAGGAGCGCTCGACCACGCCGGAGGGCGACGAGCTGTGCGAGGTGTGGGACCAGGGCGTGCGCACGTGGGGCGCGAACCCCGACGGCGCCGTGGTGATGATCAGCGGCACGTACCGGTTCGACGGCGAGGTGGGCGGCCGGCTGCTGAGCGCGTTGCCGCACGTGGCCGTGGTGTCCGGGGACGCGCTGGTGCCGCTGCTGGCCGCGGAGGTCGCCAAGGACCTGCCGGGCCAGCAGGCGGTGCTCGACCGGCTGCTGGACCTGCTGCTGATCTCCGCGCTGCGCGCCCTCCTGGCGCGGGAGACCTCCTGGTACCGGGCGCACCTGGACCCCGCGGTCGGGCGGGCGCTGCGGCTGCTGCACGAGGCGCCCGCGCGGCCCTGGACCATCGCGGCCCTGGCCGGGGAGGTGGGCATGTCCCGGGCGGCGCTGGCCAGGCGGTTCACCGAACTCGTCGGCGAACCGCCGATGGCCCACCTGACCTCGTGGCGGCTGTCGCTGGCCGCCGACCTGCTGCGCGAGCCCGGCACCACGCTGGAGGCGGTGGCCCGCCGGGTCGGCTACGGCAGCGCCTTCGCGCTCAGCTCGGCGTTCAAGCGGGTCCGGGGCGAGCGCCCCAGCGCGTTCAGGCGCCGATGAGGCGGGCGGCCAGGTAGGACTCCAGCTGGTCCATGGCCACGCGTTCCTGGGACATGGTGTCGCGCTCCCGGACCGTCACGGCGTGGTCGGTCAGGGTGTCGAAGTCCACCGTCACGCAGAACGGCGTGCCGATCTCGTCCTGGCGCCGGTAGCGGCGGCCGATCGCGCCCGCGTCGTCGAACTCGACGTTCCAGTTCCGGCGCAGCGCGGTGGCCAGGTCGCGCGCCTTGGGCGAGAGGTCGGCGTTGCGCGACAGCGGCAGCACGGCCGCCTTCACCGGGGCCAGCCGGCGGTCCAGGCGCAGCACGACGCGCTTGTCCACGCCGCCCTTGGCGTTGGGCGCCTCGTCCTCGGTGTACGCCTCCAGCAGGAACGCCATCATCGGCCGGCCGACACCGGCCGCGGGCTCGATCACGAACGGGCGGTAGCGCGAGTTGGTGGCCTGGTCGAAGTAGGACAGGTCCACGCCCGAGTGGTTGGAGTGCGTGGTCAGGTCGAAGTCGGCGCGGTTGGCGATGCCCTCCAGCTCGCCCCACTCCTGCCCGCCGAACCGGAAGCGGTACTCGATGTCGACGGTGCGCTTCGAGTAGTGCGACAGCTTCTCCGCCGGGTGCTCGTACTGCCGCAGGTTCTCCTTGGACACGCCCAGGTCGGTGTACCAGCGGGTGCGCTCGTCGATCCAGTACTGGTGCCACTCCTCGTCGGTGCCCGGCTCGACGAAGAACTCCATCTCCATCTGCTCGAACTCGCGGGTCCGGAAGATGAAGTTGCCCGGCGTGATCTCGTTGCGGAAGCTCTTGCCGATCTGGCCGATGCCGAACGGCGGCTTGCGGCGCGAGGTGGTCTGCACGTTCAGGAAGTTGGTGAAGATGCCCTGCGCGGTCTCCGGGCGCAGGTAGTGCAGGCCCTCGTCGGTCTCCACCGGGCCGAGGTGGGTCTTGAGCAGGCCGTTGAACATCTTCGGCTCGGTGTACTGGCCGCGGGTGCCGCAGTTCGGGCACGGGACGTCGCCGACGTCGCCCTCGGCGACCTGCTTGCCGGTGCGCTCGGCGTACTCCTCGACGAGGGTGTCCTGGCGGAACCGCTTGTGGCAGGAGTTGCACTCGACCAGCGGGTCGACGAACGCCTCGACGTGGCCGGACGCGACCCACACCTCGCGCGGCAGGATCACCGACGAGTCCAGGCCGACGACGTCGTCACGACCGCGCACCACGGCGTTCCACCACTGGCGCTTGATGTTGTCCTTCAGCTCCACGCCGAGCGGGCCGTAGTCCCACGCCGACCTGGTGCCGCCGTAGATCTCGCCGCACGGGTAGACGAACCCCCGGCGCTTGCAGAGGCTGACGACGGTCTCGATGCGATCGGCTGCCACGGACACTCCATCGGGAATGCAGGAAGGGATGCGGGTACGGGGTCGTCAGGGTAGCCCTCGTCACCTCGCCCCCATCGGGGGACCGGGGCGGGGATCGCCTCGGCGCGGGGCGGTTCGGCGCGGGGTCGGTGCGGGCGGTTCGGCGCGGGGTCGGTGCGGCGCGCTGGTCCGCCGGGGCGGGTCCAGCACCGCGCGGGTTAACGCGGGTCCAGCGCCGCACCGGCTCAGCGCGGGGTGGCGGGACCGGCGGCCTCGCCCAGGCGCACGGTGCCCGCGTCCCGGGCCAGCAGGCTGGTCTCCCGGCGCACCGCGCCGCCGTCCGCGACCAGCAGCGGCTCGTAGGCGGCCGGCTCGTCGGCGATCGCCTCCGACAGCAGCGGCACCACGTGCTCGCGCACCTCGAACGGCGACAGGGCGCGGCGGTAGGCCACCACGGAGTCGAACTCGGCGGTCAGCACGTACCGGTCGGCCTCGTCGGTCGAGCGGGACAGCTGGGCCCGCCGGCAGCCGGGCTGGGCGGTCAGCAGCGCCAGCGCCCGGTCGACGCGCCCGGTGAACGCCTCGGCGGAGGCTTCGGGGACGGTGAAGCGGCACACGAGCAGCACGGTGCAAGGATGCCACGGTGGCTGGTGACTCCAAGCGGACCCTGATCCCCGGCTCCGGGCCGCTCGCCCGGGTGCCCGCCCCGGCGGTGTTCCTGCTGGTCCTCCTGCTGTTCGGGCTCGGTGTGTGGCTCCGGGGCGCGGTCGGCGCCGCGCTGCTGGGCGTGCTGGCGCTGGGCGGAGGGGTCCTGCTGGCGACGACCTGGCGGTTCCTGGACCCGCGCGGCCGCGTGCTGAGGGTCCTGGTCCTCGGGGTCGTGGTGTTCATCGCGGTGTCCGTGCTCTAGCGCCGTACTATTGGTGCTGAAAATCCATACCACCGGGAGGCACCGTGACCGTCGGAGTGCGGGGCGAGCACGTGCACTCCCCGGAGCGCGTCGTCCCGGCCCCCGCCCCGGCCCTGCCCGCGCGCACCCTGGCCGCCGCGGGCGAGCTGCTGCGCGCGCTGGCCGCGCCGGTGCGCATCGCGATCGTGCTCCAGCTGCGGGAGGCCGACCGGTGCGTCCACGAGCTGGTGGAGGCGCTGGGCGTGGCCCAACCGTTGATCAGCCAGCACCTGCGGGTGCTCAAGGCGGCGGGCGTGGTGCACGGCGAGCGGCACGGGCGCGAGGTCGTCTACCGGCTCGTCGACGAGCACCTCGCGCACATAGTGGTGGACGCGGTGACCCATGTCGACGAGGGTCCGCGTGGTATCAACGAGACCGACCGGACCACCCGGACGGAGGAGATGTGACCACTAGCGAGCGCCCGACCTCGGTGCCGGGGCTGCGTTCCACCAAGCAGCGGACCGCCGTGTCCAAGCTGCTGGACTCGCTCGGCGAGTTCCGCTCGGCCCAGGAGCTGCACGAAGAGCTGCGCAAGCGCGGCGAGGGCATCGGTCTGACCACGGTCTACCGCACGCTCCAGTCGCTGGCCGACGCCGGCGAGGTGGACGTGCTGCGCACCGACTCGGGCGAGGCGATCTACCGCCGCTGCTCGGCCCACCACCACCATCACCTGGTGTGCCGCAACTGCGGCCGCACCGTCGAGGTGGAGGGCCCGGCCGTGGAGAAGTGGGCCGACCGGGTCGCCGCCGAGAACGGGTTCGTCGAGGTCAGCCACACCGTGGAGATCTTCGGCACCTGCCGGGGGTGCAAGGAGAAGGCCGACCGGTCCTCCTAGGCGTCCCCCGGCTCAGCCCTCGTAGGGGTCCTCCGGCGCGGCGATCGGCACGACCCGCGTCACGGTGAACGTGGGCACGAACCGGCTCTCCTGGTTCGCCGAGCCGGGCACCACGCGCCCGACGGCCTCGATCCACTGGTCGTCGGGCAGCGTGCGGAGGTCGAGGCCCGCCATCCGCGCCTTGACCGGGCGGGCGTCCGCGGCGCAGCAGCCGATCATCAGCCGGGCGATGAACACGTCCGGGTCCTGGCGGACCACGAACCCGGTCAGCCGGACCGTGCGGTCGTCCAGCGAGCCGGAGTCGTCCCACGCGGTGCGGGTGACGAACTCGCCGATGGTCAGCGGGACGACCTCGTCGGGGGGCAGCGGGGCGAACCCGTCGGACGCCGCGGCCTCCTGCGCCGCGTTGACGCTGGAGCGGTTCACCGTGTCCGCGCCCAGCGCGGGCGGGCTGATCAGGAACACCGCGAGCACGGGCAGCAGCAGCATCCAGGGGCTGCGCGACGAGCCGTGGTCGTGCCCCACGTGCTCCTCGTGCGTCTCGTGCCCCTCGTGCTCCTCGTCCGGTTGCCGCGCGCCGCGGATGTCCCGGACGATCGAGACCGCCGCCAACCCGACCATGACCGTGCCGGTGGCGACCAGCCACGGCTGGAGCGACTCCTTGACGTAGCGCAGGTAGGTGCCGGTCAGCGCGAGCTTGAGCAGCGCGCCGCCGAGCAGCACCAGCAGGATGTTCTGGGTCTCGCGCCTCACAGGAACACCGCTCCCGCCGCCAGGGCGCACACGATCGCCACCACGAACGTGGCGGGGGCGAAGCGCGCCGCGAAGGACTTGCCGAACGCGCCCGCCTGGAGCGCGATGAGCTTGACGTCGACCGCCGGGCCGACCACCAGGAACACCAGCCGCGGCAGCAGCGGCAGCGCGGTCATCGAGACCGCCACGAACGCGTCGGCCTCGCTGCACAGCGCCAGCACGACCGCCAGCAGCGCCATCACCAGCACGGCCAGCACCAACTGCCCGCCCAGCGCCTCCAGCCAGGACTGCGGCACCAGCACGTTGAACGCCGCCGCGAACACGCCGCCGAGCACCAGGAACCCGCCCGCGTCGACCAGGTCGTGCCGCGCGGTCTCGGCGAACACCGCCCACCGGGACCTGCCGTCGCGGTCGGGCAGGCGGCGCAGCGCGCGTTCGGCGATCCACCCGGCCTTGCCGAACCGCGTCCAGAGCCAGCCCATGACCACCGCGGTCAGCAGGGACCCGGCGAACCGGGCGGGCACCATCGCCGGCGCGTCCCGGAACGCCACCGCCGTGGACACCAGCACGATCGGGTTCACCGCGGGCGCGGCCAGCAGGAACGTCAGCGCCACGGCCGGCGGCACGCCCTGCTGCATCAACCGCCGCGAGACCGGCACCGAGGCGCACTCGCAGCCCGGCAGCGCCACGCCCGCGACGCCCGCGACGGGCACGGCCAGCGCCGTGCGGCGGGGCAGCAGCCGCCGCAGCGCGCTCGCCGGCACGAACGCCGCGATCACGCCGCTGATCAGCACCCCGAGCACCAGGAACGGCATGGCCTGCACGCAGACCGCGACGAACACGGTGGAGGCGGTCCGCAGCACCGGCACGTCGAGCACGCCGACCAGCCAGTCCTGGAGCAGCAGCGCCAGGACCAGCAGCCCGCACAGCACCTCCAGGGAGGTGACCCGCCACCGGGGCGGGGTGCGGCGCGGGCGCGGCCCCCGGATTTCGCCAGTGATTGTCACTTTCGAAATGATGCCAGAACACCCCCTCGGCGCATCACCGCCTCCGCCCGGCCGGAGGGGAACCGCGCCGCCCCGGTCACGCCGCCCACCACGAGTGGAGGTGAGCGGGCCCGGTTCCCGTCGTGAGTTCCCCGGCCGGGCGGATCAGGTCGGGAACGGCCCGAACGCGGACGCCTGGGACACGCCGCCCACCAGCACGTTCGCCACGACGGTGGCGACCGAGCCGGCCATGAAGCAGCGCTGCCCGAGCAGCATGGGCGGGGGCGGGGAGCAGGTCCCGATGGCCGGCTGGTCCAGCTGCGCGGACCAGTGGGCGGGCTGGGCGGCGCACGAGATGGTGGTGCTACCCCAGCCGTTGGCGTGGTGGAGCACGAGCTGGAAGGCGGAGACGTCGATGGTGGCCGTGCCGGTGGTGGTGGCGCAGGTCGCGGTGCCGAAGACCTGGAGCTCGCCGTAGGGGTAGCCGGCGGTCTGGACGCCGGAGACGGTGATGCTCGCCGCCGCCAGGGCCGTGGGGGTGACGACGAAGGTGGCGGCGGCGATCATGGTCGCGCACAGGGCGGCGCGGGCTCCGGCTCTCACGACGGGCTCCTCTCGACGGCGGTCCGGGCACCGTAGCCCCGCGCCGCGCCGGACCGTCAGTTCCGATCGGGGGAACCGCCCCGATCAGTCCTCCGAGCGCAGCTCCTCGATGGTGGCCAGCACGTCCGCCGCCTCCTCCACCGGCAGCAGCGGCTCCACCACGGCCGTCACGCCGCGGCTGCCCGCCAGCACCTCCTCGGCCAGCTTCACCGCTTCCTCGCGCTCGTACGGCCCGCACACGAACGAGGCCCAGTCCTCACCCGCGGACGCCTCGAACGTCACCGCCCACGGCAGGCCGTCGACCTCGTCCTCGTCGTCCGGCTCGTACACCACCACACCGGCCATCAGGCACCCTCCCCAGCGCTCGCCAGCAGCTCGTTGCGCAGCTGCGAGGCGGTGGACACGACCAACATCAACAGCGTGCTCAGGGGCTCGGGCTTCAACCCCTCGGCGGGGAACGCGTACCGCAGCGTCACGTCCATCCCCCGCTCGGTGTGGACCACGCCCAGCGTGCCGAACAGGCCCTGGCCGGCGCGCTCGGCCGCCGACACCGCCAGGCTCGGGTCGCTGGGCAGGTCCCACGCCACCACGCAGGTCAGGCTCAGCACGGTCAGGCCCTCGGCCAGCCTCATCGCCTGCACCGCGCACGGCACCTCGCCGTGCCGGAAGCTCAGCGCGCCGTCGTCGTCCACGTGCACCTCGTGGAACATCTCCAGCGCCTCGCGGGCCGCGGTCAGCAGCCCGCCGGTCACCTCGGCGTCGTCGCTCACCGCGTTGTCGCCCACCGCGTCGTCACCCACCGCGTCGTCACTCACCGCGCACCCTCCACGTCGACACCCTCCACCTCGGGACCCTCCACATCCGGCCTGTCCACGGCGCCGCCGAAGCGGCGGTCCCGCCTGGCGTACGCCTCGCAGGCGCGCCACAGGTCCAGCCGGTCGAAGTCGGGCCACAGGATGTCCTGGAACACCAGCTCCGCGTACGCCGACTGCCACAGCAGGAAGTTCGACGTGCGCTGCTCCCCCGACGGCCGGATGAACAGGTCCACGTCCGGCATGTCCGGCTGGTACATGTGCCGGGACAGCGTGCGCTCGTCGACCTTCTCCGGGTTGATCTTGCCGGCCGCGGCCAACCGGGCGATCTCCCGGGCCGCGTCGCCGACCTCGGCGCGCCCGCCGTAGTTGATGCACATCGCCAGGTTCAGCACGTCGTTGCCCTTCGTGCGCTCCTCGGCGACCTCCAGCTCCTTGATCACGCTGCGCCACAACCTCGGCCGGCGGCCCGCCCAGCGCACCCGCACGCCCAGCTCGTCCAGCTCGTCGGTGCGGTGGTGGATCACGTCGCGGCTGAAGCCCATGAGGAAGCGCACCTCCTCGGGGCTGCGCCGCCAGTTCTCGGTGGAGAACGCGTACAGCGATATCCACTTCACGCCCAGCGCGATGGCGCCCTTGGCCACCTCGACCACCACGGCCTCGCCGCGCTTGTGCCCCTCGATCCGGGACAGCCCGCGCTGGTTGGCCCAGCGGCCGTTGCCGTCCATCACGATCGCGATGTGCCGGGGCACCAGGTCGGCCGGGATGTCGGGCGGCGTCGCGCCGGTGGGGTGCGGTTCCGGGGGTCGGGCGACGCGCTCGACGCGATCCGCCCGCCGTCGGCGAAGCATGGCTGTCCTCTCGGGGTGCTCAGGTGGGGACGGGCGAGCCTAACCCTCCACCGGCCGGGCCTTGCGCTCGACCAGGGGCAACGAGCGCAACTGCCGCTCCAGGTGCCACTGGAGGTGCGCGGCGACCAGACCGCCCGCGTCGCGGCGGGCGACGGCCGGGATCTCGTCCACCGCGTCCCAGCGGCCGTGCAGGAGCGCCGAGAGCAGGCGCAGCGTGTCACCCGACGGGGTGGCGCTGCCCGGTGGGCGGCACCGAGCGCACACCATGCCGCCGGCGTGCACGTTGAACGCCTTGTGCGGACCGGGGTCGCCGCAGCGGGCGCACTCGTCCACCGCGGGCGCCCAGCCCGCGAACGCCATCGCCCGCAGCAGGAACGCGTCGAGCACCAGCGCGGCGTCCCGCTCCCTCGCCGCCAGCGCCCGCAGCGCGCCCGTGACCAGCAGGTACAGCCGCAGGGCCGGTTCGCCCTCCTCGGCGGTGAGCCGGTCCGCGGTCTCCAGCACCGCGCACCCCGCCGTGTAGCGCGGGTAGTCGTCCACCAGGACGACGCCGAACGCGTCCACCGTCTGCACCTGGGTCACCACGTCCAGCGACCGGCCGGGGTAGAACTGCGCGTCCACGTGCGCGAACGGCTCCAGCCGCGCGCCGAACCGGGACGAGGTGCGCCGCACGCCCTTGGCGACCGCGCGCACCTTGCCGTGCCGCTGGGTGAGCAGGGTGATGATGCGGTCGGCCTCGCCGAGCTTCTGCACCCGCAGCACCACGCCGGTGTCCCGGTAGAGGTTGGCCACCTAGAACCCCAGTCGGCGCAACTGCTTCGGGTCGCGCTGCCAGTCCTTGGCGATCTTGATGTGCAGGTCCAGGTAGACGCGCGTGCCGAGCAGCTTCTCGATCTGGCGGCGGGAGTTGATGCCGACCTGCTTGAGCCGCTCGCCCCGGTGCCCCAGGATGATCGCCTTCTGGCTGGGGCGCTCCACGAACACGTTGGCGTGGATGTCCACCAGGTCGTCGCGGCCCTCGCGCGGCAGCATCTCCTCCACCACGACCGCGATCGAGTGCGGCAGCTCGTCGCGCACGCCCTCCAGCGCGGCCTCCCGGATCAGCTCCGCGACCAGGGTCTGCTCCGGCTCGTCGGTCAGCTCGCCGTCCGGGTACAGCGCGGGCCCCTCGGGCAGCTTGCCCACCAGCAGCTCCGCCAGGGTGTCCACCTGGTAGCCGTCCACCGCCGACACCGGGATCAGCTCGGCGAAACCCATCACGGCCTGGAGCGCGAGCAGCTGCTCGGCCACCTGCTGCGGGCCCACCAGGTCCGTCTTGGTGACGATGCCGAACACCGGGGTGCGCTTGGCGATCTTCTCCAGCTCGGCGGCGATGAACCGGTCGCCGGGACCGACCTTCTGGTCCGCCGGCACGCAGAACCCGACCACGTCCACCTCCGACCAGGTCTCCCGGACCAGGTCGTTGAGGCGCTGGCCGAGCAGGGTGCGCGGGCGGTGCAGGCCGGGCGTGTCCACGAGGATCAGCTGGCCGTCCTCGCGGTGCACGATGCCCCGGATGGTGTGCCGGGTGGTCTGCGGCTTGCTGGACGTGATCGCGACCTTGGTGCCGACCAGCGCGTTGGTCAACGTCGACTTGCCTGCGTTGGGGCGGCCGACGAAGCACGCGAACCCGGAGCGGTAACCATCCATCCCCCCATTGTCCCCGGTCCCGCCGACAGCGCCGTGCCCGCCCTCCCGCTCCCGCGCGCTTCGCCACCACGAAGCGTCCCGGCGGGCCGGGAACCGCTCCCCGCCCCGCCGACTCCGAGGTGGTGAACCACCCACCACCCCGGAGGCATCCCCGTGAAACGCCTGCTCCGCTCGCTGCTGTTACCCGTGCTCGTCACCTCCGCCCTGCTCGGCGGCGCGACCACGGCCACCGCCGCGCCCGCCACCGTCGGCAACACCGACGGCGACGGCCTCACCGTCCGCTCCCGCCCCACCAGCGCGAGCACCTCGCTCGGCCTGGTGTTCGACGGGCGGCGCGTCGACATCTCCTGCCAGGTCCGCGGCCAGTCGGTGACCAACACCCGCGGCTTCACCAGCGACCTGTGGGACCACGTGCCCGCCCTCGGCGGCTACCTCGCCGACGCCTACATGTCCACCGGCCACGACTACCGCATCCCCGGCGTGCCCGACTGCGGCGGCCAGGGCGGCTCGCCGGTGCCCGTCTCCCAGTTCCACGGCCAGCCCAACCAGGGCGAGGACTGCGGCCCCGCCAGCGTGGTGTCCGCCCTGCTCGCCGCGGGGGTGACCCCGCGCGGCTGGAACGCCTCCCGCCCCGTGACCGCGATCAACCAGGCCCGCGCCGACATGGGCTACGACCCGTCGTGGAACGACCCGAACAAGTTCGGCACCAACGAGGGCGACGTCAAGCGCGCCCTCGCCCGCAACGGCGTCACCGCCACCGTGGTCTTCAACGACCTCAACCGGACCCTCGCCCACGTGCGCGGCGGCCGGCCCGTCGTCCTCGCCGGCAACATGGTCAGCCTGCCCTGGTCCGGGCGCAACGTGCCGCACTTCCTGACCGTGGCCGGCTACGACGGCGCCTACCTCGTGCTCGACCCGGCGTCCCAGGCGATCGTCTACCGCGCCTCAGCCGCCACCCTCTCGGCCTACTACGACCACAACCTCGGCCGGGCCGGGGTGCTGCTCTAGACGGTCTCCACCAGCGCGCCGGAGGCGTCCGCCCGCAGGACGGGCGCACCGGCCGCCAGGTCCCGCACCGCCGCCACCGAGTCCGCGTCCACCGCGCCCGCCTCCGTCACCACGGCCGCCGCCTCCAGGCCCTCGGCGCCGCTGGACACCGCCGCCGCCACCGCCGCCTGCAACGCGGTCAGCGCCAGCGACGGCAGCGCCACCGTGGTCGCCGCGTACGTCCGCCCGTCGGTGTCGCGCACCGCCGCGCCCTCGGCCGCGCCCGTCCGCGCCCGCGCCGACCGCGCGAGCGTGATGATCTTCAGGTCCTCGGGGTCGAGCTCACTCACCGGGGGTCTCCTCGTCGCCTTCGTCCTCGCGCCCCTGCCGCACCAGCACCGTGGTGATGCGCATCCGCCCGCGCTCGTCCTTGCCGCCCTCGGCCCGCATCCGCAGGCCCGCGATCTCCGCCTCCGTGCCCGGCAGCGGCACCCGCCCCAGCCGCTGCGCCAGCAGCCCGCCGACCGTCTCCACCTCGTGGTCGTCCAGCTCCGTGCCGAACAGCGAGTCCAGGTCGTCCACCGGCAACCGCGCGCTCACCCGCACCGACCCGTCCGCCAGGTGCTCCACCGGCGGCCGGTCCTCCGTGTCGGACTCGTCGGTGATCTCCCCGACGATCTCCTCCAGGATGTCCTCGATCGTCAGCAGGCCCGCCGTGCCGCCGTACTCGTCCACCACCACCGCCAGGTGGTTGCGCGACAGCTGCATCTCCCGCAGCAGGTCCGCGATCGGCTTCGAGTCCGGGATGAACGAGGCGGGCTTCATCACGTCCGACACCAGCGTGCCGTTCGGGTTCTCCGCCAACGTCAGCCGCACCAGGTCCTTGAGGTTCACCACGCCCACGATGTCGTCGACGCTCTCCCCGATCACCGGCACCCGCGTGTACCCCGTGCGCAGCGACAGCGCCAGCGCCTGCCGGATCGACTTGACCGACTCGATCCACACGATCTCCGTGCGCGGCACCATCACCTCGCGCGCGATCGTGTCGCCCAGCTCGAAGACCGAGTGGATCATCTCCCGCTCGCCCTCGTCCACGACCCCGCGCTCCTGGGCCATGTCGACCAGCTCGCGCAGCTCCACCTCCGAGGAGAACGGACCCTCCCGGAAGCCCTTGCCCGGCGTGATCGCGTTGCCGACCAGGATCAGCAGCCTGCTCAGCGGCCCCAGCACCCGGCCCAGCACCCGGATCGGCCCCGCCGCGACCAGGCTCACCGCGTACGGGTGCTGCCGGCCGATCGTGCGCGGACCCACGCCCACCAGCACGTACGACACCACCAGCATGCTCAGCCCGGCCACCAGCACCGCCACCCAGCCGGTGTCCACCAGCCGGAAGCACACCACGGTCACCAGCACCGTCGCCGCCAGCTCGCAGCCCAGCCGCAGCAACAGCAGCAGGTTGACGTGCCGCGGCCGGTCGGCCAGCAGCGCGATCAGGGACCCGGTGCCCGACCGGCCCTGCCGCTGCAACGCCTCCACCCGCGCCCTCGACACCGTGCCCAGCGCCGCGTCCGCCGCGGCGAACACACCCGCGCCCAGCACCAGCACCACGGCCAGCACCAGCAGGCTGGTCGATCCCGCCATCCCCATCCCGGACCCGCCTCAGGCCGTCGGGCCGGGCCGGTCCGAGTCCTCCAGCCCCACCGCCCCGAGCAGCTTCGAGTCCGCTTCCCGCTGGGCCGACTGGCGCGCCGCCTCGGCCGTCGCGGTGCGGAAGTCACCCAGGATGCGGTTCTGCAACGTGAACATCTCCCGCTCCTCGGCGGGCTCGGCGTGGTCGTAGCCGAGCAGGTGCAGCACGCCGTGCACGGTCAGCAGGTGCAGCTCGTCCAGCAGGCTGTGCCCGGCCTTCTTGGCCTGGTCGTGGGCGAAGTCCGGGCACAGCACGATGTCGCCCAGCAGCGCCGGACCCAACCCCGCCGCGTCCGGCCGCCGGGCCGAGTCCAGCTCGTCCATCGGGAACGCCATCACGTCCGTCGGACCCGGCAGGTCCATCCAGCGCTGGTGCAGGTCCGCCATCACGTCCAGCTCCACCAGCAGGACGGACAGCTCGGCCAACGGGCTCACGCCCATCCGGTCCAGGGCGAACCGGGCGGCGGCCACGATGGACGGCTCGTCCACGCCGACGCCCGACTCGTTCGCGATCTCGATGCTCACGACGCCTATCGTCCCCGGCGCTGCCCGCGCGACCTCGCACCGGGTCCGGCGTGGTGCCCGCCCCGGTCGCGGGTATCGTCCTCGTCCTGCTCGACCTGCCACTTCTCGTAGGCGTCCACGATGTCCGCGACCAGCCGGTGGCGGACCACGTCGCTGCTGGTCAGGATCGAGAAGTGGACGTCCTCCACGCCGTCGAGGATGTCCCTGACCACCCGCAGGCCGCTGCGCTGCCCACCGGGCAGGTCGACCTGGGTGATGTCGCCGGTCACCACGACCTTCGAGCCGAAGCCGAGGCGGGTGAGGAACATCTTCATCTGCTCGGGCGTGGTGTTCTGCGCCTCGTCGAGGATGATGAAGGCGTCGTTGAGCGTGTTGTGCGTCAGCAGGTGGTCCTCGGTGACGTACAGCGAGTCGGCCGCCGCCACCTGGATGCACACGGCCTCCGCCCGACCCGCGGGCTCGATGCTGTCGATGAACCGCATCGGCCGACCGCCACCGCCGGCCGCCCGGTACCTGTCCCGCTTGCGGGCGAGCCGGAAGGGCTCCACGCCCTCGGGGAGGCGGATGTCGACGACGTGTGCGTCGTCGCGGTGGCCGACCTCGCGGCCGCCGGCCCGACCCGGGGTCCGTCCCCCGGCAGGACGGGTGCGGGTGTAGGCGATCCCGCCCAGCGACCGGACCAGTCCGATCACCTCGTCCCGGAGCCGGGCCGAGGTGGTCGCGTACTGGATGCGGCAGGTCCGCCCGGCCTGGACGACCGGTCCCCCGTCGGAGTCCAACAACCCCTGGAGCAGCGCCAGCCGGACCTCGGACGTGTTGAGCAGGTAGGCGTCCGGGATGAACTTCGTGCCCGAACGGGTGCCCAGCAGGTCCAGCGCCCGGGTCACCGGGTTCTCCAACGTGACGACGTCGCCCGGGGACCTCACCCGGTTCAGGGTGTGGTCCGCCCGGCTCTTCCGCCGCGCCACCACGCCGGGGAGGGCCGCCTCCAGGGCCACCGCCAACTCGGGGTCGGCGGTGGCGGAGGACGGCGTGGTGGAGCCCGTCGGGCAGCCGTCGCCCAGCAGCAGACCCAGGGCGTAGGGGTCCATCGGGACCTCCCGCGCCGGGTGGCAGGCAGGCGCGCTGAGCAGGGGGAGCTCGTACCGCCGGGCGTGGGCGGCCCGGAGGTTGCCGATCATCTCCTTGGTCTCCAGCACCCGCCACGGCTTGTCCCGGCGTCGGTCGGACGCGGTCCTGACCGTCCAGAGGTGGTCGCCGCAGCACAGCGTCGAGGCCCCGTCCTGGGCGGTGACGCGGTAGATGTCCTTCTCACCCTGCGGGTACACGCCGAGCACCGGCGTGGGCTCGCCGTTCGAGCCGATGACCAGGTCCCCGACCCGGAGGCTGCCGATCGGGCGGAAGCCCCCCGGCGTGAGCACCTCGGTGAACACCGGCTGCGCCCGACCCCGCATGTAGGCCAGCGGGGCGACCTCGATCGTGCCCGCCTGGGTCAGCCGCGGGATGGACTCGGGGTCCACCATGTCGTGCAGGGCGTCGTACAGGGGGCGCAGGTACGGGTCGATCTTCTCGTACAGCGTGCCGGGCAGGTAGCCGAGCCGCTCGCCCGCCTCGACCGCCGGGCGGGTCAGGACGATGCGGTTGACCTGCTTGGCCTGGAGCGCCTGCACGGCCTTGGCCATGGCCAGGTAGGTCTTGCCGGTGCCGGCGGGGCCGATGCCGAACACGACGGTGTTCTTGTCGATGGCGTCGACGTAGTGCTTCTGGTTGAGCGTCTTGGGCCGGATGGTGCGGCCGCGCCGGGAGATGATGTCGAGGCTGAGCACCTCGGCGGGCGACTCGCTGGTGCCCGCGGACAGCATCGCGACGGTGCGGCGGACCGTGTCCGGGCCGACCTGCTGGCCGCGGCTGGCCAGGGTGACCAGCTCGGTGAAGACTCGTTCGGCGAAGGCCACGTCGGCGGGTTGGCCGGAGAGGGTGATCTCGTTGCCGCGCACGTGCACGTCGGCGTCGAGCAGCTCCTCGACCAGGCGCAGGTTCTCGTCGCGCGAGCCGAGCAGGGCGAGCACCGCCCCGTCGGGCACGGCGAACTTGGACTGGGCATCGGCCGCGTCCCGGCCTGCCTGCGGCGTGTTGTCAGCGGTACCGGCCACGTGGCCTCGGGCCCTCTTCCTGCGCGTTCGTCCTCGCCCGGGGGTGGGCTCGGCTGCTGCGTCGATGCTAGCCGCCCGTACCGACAGTGCGCACCGCAGTTGGGAAGCCGCCGGGCGGGAGGGGTGCGGGCGCCCAGGGGGTCGGGTCCGGGGGACCAGGCCCGGGACCAGGCCCGGAGGTCGGGCTCGGGGATCAGGCCAGGGGCCCAGGCCACGAGGTCAAGCCCGGGGATCAGGCCAGGGGGCCCAGGGCGCGGCCGCCGAGGACGTGCAGGTGGGCGTGGAACACGGTCTGCCCGGCGTCGCGGCCGGTGTTGAACAGCAGCCGGTAGCCGCTGTCGGCGATGCCCTCGGCCCTGGCGACCTCGCCCGCGGCCAGGAACAGGTCGTCGAGGACGCCGGGCGCGGTGGCGGCGAGGGCGGCGGCGTTCTCCACGTGGGCCTTGGGCACCAGCACGACGTGCGTGGGCGCCTGCGGGGTGATGTCGCGGAAGGCCAGGGTGGTGTCGGTCTCGTGCACCACGGTGCCCGGGACCTCGCGGGCGACGATGCGGCAGAACAGGCAGTCGGACGTGCGCGGCAGGCTGGACATGCGCGGCAGGTTATCGGGCCAGGCGCAGGGCGGCGTCGCGGCAGGCGGCCCACGCCCCGGTCCCGACGGTGATCACGTCCAGGTGCCCGGCGCCGGGCAGCTCGACCAGCTCGGCGCCGGAGGCGCGGGCGAACGCGGCGCTCTGCTCGAAGGGCACGTCCTCGTCGGCGGTGCCGTGGACCAGCACGATCGGCTTGTCGATGGGCAGCAGGGCGGTGGGCGAGGCGTCGGCGTAGCGCTCGGGCACCTCGTCGGGGGTGCCGCCGAGCAGTTCGGCGGCGCGCCGGGTGATGGCGGGGTGGCCGAGGAGGTCCAGCACGCCGGCCTGGGCGACGGCGCCGACGACGCGGGGGTGGCGGGCGGCGGCCCACACGGCGAGGTGCCCGCCCGCGGAGTGACCGAGAGTGACCACGGGGCCGAGGGCGGGGTCGAGTGCGTCGATCGCGGCGAGGACGTCGTCACCGGTGGCGGGCCAGCCGCCACCGCCTGTTACCCGTCGGTACTCGACGTTGTGGGCGGCGGCGCCGTGGGCGACGAGGTCGGCGGCCAGGGGGCGGCCGAGTTCGAGCCCATAACGCTGGTGCCAGAAACCACCGTGGATTACCACGATCACCGAAAACGATTCACCGGGCGGGGTGGAAAACTCCGCGAACTGACTGGGGTGCGCCCCGTAGGTGATGCGCAAGGAAACCTCGTTATCGGAGGAACGCAAAAAGAGGCCGCGTCGCGGTGGGACCTGGGGGTCGTCCCACCACGACGCGGCGGCGCCGGACCGAGGGGGGAGGTGTCCGGCGTGTCCGGGGTTCGGGGACCGCTCCCGGTCGAACCGGGGCGACCCCTCTGGCCAGAAGCGTAACCCCTGTGTCGGCCATTCGCCAGAAGAGGCGGGAACCATTACCGCCAGCGATCGGTCAGCACACCCAGCGCACCCAGGGCCACCGCCGCGGCGGTCGACGCGCGCAGGACGTCAGGGCCCAGTCGCACCGCGTGCGCGCCCGCGGTGGTCAACGCGGACAATTCCTCGTCGGTGATCCCGCCTTCGGGTCCGACCACCAGCAGCACGTCCCCCGAAGCGGGCAGCGGAACCGATCCGAGGGCCGACGAAGATGATTCGTGCAAAACCAGTGCGACCGCGGACGAGGCGGCCAGCCGGGCGAGTTCGGCGGTGGAGGCGGGCGCGGCGACGGACGGCACGCGGGCGCGCCGGGACTGCTTGGCGGCCTCGCGCGCGGTGGCGCGCCAGCGTTCGAGGGCCTTGGCGCCGCGCGGCCCGTCGTCCCACTTGGTCACGCAGCGCGAGGCCCGCCACGGCACGACGGCGTCCACGCCCGCCTCGGTGGCCAGCTCCACGGCCAGTTCGCCGCGGTCGCCCTTGACCAGGGCCTGCGCCAGGACCACGCGCACGGCGGGCTCGGGCACGGTCCGGCGCTCGACGACCTCCAGCGCGAGGGCGTCCCTCAGCACCTCGGTGACCACGCACCGCGCCTGCTCCCCCGAGCCGTCGGAGAGCACCAGCTCCTCGCCCGCGCGCAACCGGCGCACGGTGGCCGCGTGCCGCCCCTCCGGCCCGTCGAGCAGCGCCGACGGGCCGGAGGGCAGTGCGGTCACGAGGAAGACCGGCGGGGTCACCGGTGGTTGCGACCGGAGCGCAGCCGGGAGAACAGCCCGCCGCCGCCCTTGCCGTTGTGCGCCAGGGTCGGCTCGTCCTCGCCGCGCGCCACGGCCAGCTCGCGCAGCAGCTCGGCCTGCCGGGTGTCGAGCTTGGTGGGCACCACGACCTCCAGGTGGACGTGGAGGTCGCCGTGGCCGTCGATGCGGCCGCTGGAGCGCAGCCGGGGCATACCGCGCCCGGTGAGCACCAGCTCGGTGTTCGGCTGGGTGCCCGGCTCGATCTCCAGCTCCTCCTCGCCGTCCAGGGTCTGGAGCGGCAGCACCGCGCCCAGGGCGGCGGTGGTCATCGGGACGCGCACCGAGCAGTGCAGGTCGGCGCCGTCGCGCTCGAAGACCTCGTGCGGCACCTCCTCGACCTCCACGTACAGGTCGCCGGCCGGTCCGCCGCCGGGTCCGACCTCGCCCTGGCCCGCGAGCCGCACCCGCATCCCCTCGGCCACACCGGCCGGGATCTGCACCGCGATGGTGCGCCGCGAGCGCACCCGGCCCTCGCCCGCGCACTGCTGGCACGGGTCGGGGATGACCTCGCCGAAGCCCCGGCACACCGGGCACGGGCGCGCGGTGACGACCTGGCCCAGGAAGGACCGCTGCACCGACTGCACCTCGCCGCGGCCGCCGCAGGTGTCGCAGCGCACCGGGGACGAGCCCTCGGCGGTGCCGCTGCCCACGCACCGGTCGCACAGGATCGCGGTGTCCACGGTCAGTTCCCGCGAGGCGCCGGCGGCGCACTCCTCCAGCGTCATCGACAGCCGGATGAGGGCGTCGGAGCCTGGCTGCACGCGGCTGCGCGGCCCGCGGCCGCTGCCGCCGCCCGCGCCGAAGAACGCGTCCATGATGTCGCCCAGCCCGAAGCCCGCGAACGGGTCGCGCATCCCGGCTCCGCCGCCACCCGGTTCCAACGGGTCGCCGCCCAGGTCGACGACCTGCCGCTTCTTGGGGTCCGACAGGACCTCGTAGGCGGCGGTCACCTCCTTGAAGCGCGCTTCCTCGTTGGGGTTGACGTCCGGGTGCAGCTGCCGCGCGAGCTTGCGGTAGGCGCGCTTGATCTCCTCGGGTGTCGCGTTCTTGGAGACACCGAGCGTGCCGTAGTAGTCCCTCGCCACCGTGTTTCCTCCTGCGGGCGCGTTCGGGCACGCGCTCGCTCGCTTGCGAAACGTCCTGCGGGACCGCGGTGTTCCCCCGTCGTCACCGCCCGGTCAGGATCTCACCGACGTAGGTGGCGACCGCTCGCACGGCCGCCATCGTGCCCGGGTAGTCCATCCTGGTAGGTCCCACCACTCCCATGCCGCCGAGCAGGTTGTCCCGGCTTCCGTAGCCGATGGACACGACGGAGGTGCTGCGCATCTCCGCCGCTTCGTTCTCCTCGCCGATGCGCACCAGGATCGTGCCGGGGTCGCTGGCGGCGGCCAGCAGCTTGAGCACCACGACCTGCTCCTCCAGCGCCTCCAGCACCTGGCGCAGCGAACCGGGGAAGTCTGCCACGTTCCGGGTGAGGTTCGCCGTGCCACCCAGCACCAGGCGCTCCTCGGGGTGCTCGACCAGCGATTCGATGAGCACGGTGCTGACCCGCGTCATGGCGTCGCGCAGCTCCGCGGGGGCCTGGTCGGGCAGTTCGGCGACCTCCGCGGAGGCGTCGGCCAGCCGCTTGCCGACCATGGCCGAGTTGAGCACCGAGCGCATCCGGGCGACGTTCTCCTCGGTGATCACGTCGCCGAGGTCGACCGAGCGCTGGTCCACCCGGCCGGTGTCGGTGATCAGCACCAGCACCAGCCGCGCCGGTGTGATGGCCAGCACCTCCAGGTGGCGGACGGTGGAGCGGCTGAGCGTCGGGTACTGCACCACCGCGACCTGGCGGGTCAGCTGGGCGAGCAGCCGGACGCTGCGGCGCAGCACGTCGTCGAGGTCGTAGGCGCCTTCCAGGAAGTTGTGGATGGCCTTGCGCTCCGCCGTCGACAGCGGCTTGACCTCGCTCAACCGGTCCACGAACAGGCGGTAGCCCTTGTCCGTGGGCACCCGGCCGGCGCTGGTGTGCGGCTGGGTGATGTAGCCGTCCTCCTCCAGCGCGGCCATGTCGTTGCGCACGGTGGCGCTGGAGACGCCCAGGTTGTGCCGTTCGACGAGCGCCTTGGAACCGACCGGCTCCTGGTTCGACACGTAGTCGGCGACGATCGCGCGCAGCACCTCGAACCTGCGCTCATCGGCGTTCACCACGCGCCACCTCCACACCCGGCCGGACCCTGCACCCAGAGTTTACGGAGGTGGCGGCCATCTTCGTAAAAGTCGTTCGCCCCGGGTCGCCGGGTGTGGGACAACCTGCGGTGTGCTTCCCCGGATCCAGGACAACCTGCGCGAGTCGATTCGGGCGGGCGCGGTGCGCGTCGGGCCGTTCCTCGCCCACTTCGACGCCCACAGCGACAACCCCTTCATGAACTACGCGGTCCCCGACGACGGCGCAGAACCGACCGCGGCCGAGGTGGAAGACCTGGTCACGGCCTTCCGCAAGCGTTCGCGCACGCCCCGGCTGGAGTACCTGCGGCCCGCGGCACCGGTGGACGCGGCGCTGGCGGCGGCCGGGTTCGAGGTGGACCAGCTGCTGCCGATGATGGCGCTCGACGAGCTGCGGGTGCCCGAGGCGCCGACCGGGCTGGTGCTGGGTCCGGCGACCTCGGACGAGGACCTGCTGGCGGCGTGCGTGGTGCAGAACACGGCGTTCGGGGTCGAGGGGACGGCGGGCGAGCCGGACGTGGCGCGGCAGCGGGAGCTGCTGCGCGAGGGCGGCGTGGTGGTGCTGGCCCGGCTGGGCGGCGAGCCGGTGGGCGCGGGCTCGCACACGGCGCCTCGGGACGGCCTGGCGCAGGTGGCCGGCATCGCGGTGCTGCCGGCGTTCCGGGGGCGGGGTATCGCGTCGGTGGTGTGCGCGGAGCTCACCGCGCGGGTGCTGGCGGCGGGGCTGCGGCCGTTCCTGGAGACCGAGCCGGACGGCAAGGTGACCCGCCTGTACGGGCCGCTGGGGTACCGGGTGATCGGGGAGTCGGCGTCGATCTCGCTGAGGTGACCGGCCGGGGTGACCGGCCGGGGTGACCGGCCGGGGTGACCGGCTGCGGCCGCCACCCGCTCAGGTGAGCCTGCGCACCACCGCGTCGGCCAGCAGCCGGCCCCGGTCGGTGAGCACGCACCGCCCCGCGCCCAGCGCCGCCGGGTCGAGCAGGCCGTCCGCCGCGGCGACCTCCGCCTCCGCCCGCCCCTCCGCGTCGAGCACGTCCAGCGGCAGCCCGGCGGCCAGGCGCAGCTCCAGCAGCACCCGCTCCACGCGCCGGTCGTCCCCCGACAGCTCCTCGCGCCCGGCGGCCGGGGACGTGCCCGCCGCGAGCAGCCCCGCGTACTTCGCCGGGTGCTTGACGTTCCACCAGCGCAGGCCGCCGACGTGGCTGTGCGCACCGGGGCCCGCGCCCCACCAGTCGGCGCCCCGCCAGTACAGCAGGTTGTGCCGGCACCCCGCCGCCGCGTCCGCCGCCCAGTTCGACACCTCGTACCAGGTCAGCCCCTGTTCGGTCAGGGCCCGGTCGACCTGCTCGTACTTGTCGGCCAGCACGTCGTCGTCGGGCATCGGCAGCTCGCCGCGCCGCACCCGGCGGGCCAGCGCGGTGCCCTCCTCCACGATCAGCGCGTACGCCGAGACGTGGTCCACGCCCGCGCCGCGCACCGCGTCCAGGGAGGCCCGCAGGTCGTCGGCGGTCTCCCCCGGCGTGCCGTAGATCAGGTCCAGGTTGACGTGGTCGAAGCCCGCCTGCCGCGCCTCCCGCGCCGCCGCGACCGGCCGGCCCGGCGTGTGGGACCGGTCGAGCACGGCGAGCACGTGCCGGGCCGCGGACTGCATCCCCAGCGACACCCGGGTGTAACCCGCGTCACGGATGGCCCCGAAGAACGCGGGCGAGGTCGACTCCGGGTTGGCCTCGGTGGTCACCTCCGCGCCCGGCGCCAGGCCCACCGAGGCGCGCACCGCGTCCAGCACGGCGGCCAGCCCGTCGGGTCCGAGCAGGGACGGCGTGCCGCCGCCCACGAACACCGTCTCGGCCGGGGGCGGCGTGCCCAGGACCCGCGCGGCGAGGTCCAGCTCGCGCCGCAGGCCCTCCAGCCACGACTCGGGCGAGGCGGAACTGCCCAGCTCACCGGCTGTGTAGGTGTTGAAGTCGCAGTAGCCGCACCGGGTCGCGCAGAAGGGCACGTGGACGTAGACGCCGAACGGCCGGGAGCCCAGCCCGGCGAGGGCGGCGGCGGGCAGCGAGCCGTCGGGGGGCGCGGGATCACCGGCGGGCAGGGCGGAGGGCATGGCCTCCAGTGTCCCACCTACCAGCCCTTACCAGTCCTGTGGACCCCGTCCCACCATGCGGATGGAGGTGGACCACAACATGGACGCGTGGCACGCTGAGGTCATGACTTCGACCGGAATCCGCCTGGTGGTCCGCCGCCACGTCGACTTCCGGCGCGTCTCCAGCGCGATGTGCCGTCGTTCGGCCTGACCCGCGCTGACCTGTAGTTCCGTCGGCGCCGGGCTGCGCTGACGAGGATCCCACCGCGGCTCGCCCCGGGACTTCGCACGCGCCCAGCGCCCCGAATCCCCGGAGGACGAGGATGGTCCCCCCGACGACCTCGGCGAGCACGACGCCCCGCGCCAAGCAGCGCCGAGGCGAGGGGCAGTGGGCGCTGGGCTACCGCGAGCCGCTGAACCCGAACGAGCGGAGCAAGAAGGACGACAACCCGCTCAACGTGCGCGCGCGGATCGAGAACATCTACGCCCACGGCGGCTTCGACTCCATCGACCCGGCCGACCTGCGCGGCCGGTTCCGCTGGTACGGCCTCTACACCCAGCGCAAGCCCGGCATCGACGGCGGCCGCACCGCCACCCTGGAGCCGGAGGAGCTGGACGACGAGTACTTCATGCTGCGCGTCCGCATCGACGGCGGCCGGCTCACCACGCAGCAGCTCGCGCTGATCGGGGAGCTGTCCCAGACCTACGCGCGCGACACCGCCGACATCACCGACCGGCAGAACGTCCAGTACCACTGGATCCGCGTCGAGGACGTCCCGACGATCTGGCAGAAGCTGGAGGCCGCGGGGCTGACCACGATGGAGGCGTGCGGCGACAGCCCGCGCGTGATCCTCGGCTCCCCGGTCGCGGGCATCGCCGAGGACGAGGTGGTCGACGGCACCCCGGCGATCGAGGAGATCCTGCGCCGCTACATCGGCGACCCGCGCTACTCGAACCTGCCGCGCAAGTTCAAGACCGCGATCTCGGGCCTCCCGGACGTGGCGCACGAGATCCACGACGTGGCGTTCGTCGGCGTGGTCCACCCCGAGCACGGCCCCGGCTTCGACCTGTGGGTCGGCGGCGGCCTGTCCACCAACCCGATGATCGGCAAGCGGCTGGGCGCGTGGGTGCCGCCGGACGAGGTGCCGGACGTGTGGGAGGGCGTGATCGCGGTCTTCCGCGACTACGGCTACCGCCGGCTGCGGCACCGGGCGCGGATCAAGTTCCTGGTCGCCGACTGGGGCCCGGAGAAGTTCCGCGAGGTCCTGGAGACCGAGTACCTGGAGCGGAAGCTGGTCGACGGCCCCGCGCCCGAGGTGCCCGACGTGCCGCGCGACCACATCGGCGTGCACCGGCAGCGGGACGGCCTGTTCTACGTCGGCGCCGCCCCCATCGCCGGCCGGGTGTCCGGGTCGACGCTGGTCGAGGTCGCCAAGGTGGTCGAGCGGGCCGGGTCCGGCCGGGTGCGCCTGACCCCGCAGCAGAAGCTGGTCGTGCTCGACGTGCCGGAGGCCGAGGTCAAGGCCCTCCAGTCCGACCTGGCCAAGCTGGGCCTCCAGACCGAGCCGTCGCCGTGGCGGCGGGGCGTGATGGCGTGCACCGGCATCGAGTTCTGCAAGCTCGCCATCGTCGAGACCAAGGCCCGCGCGGTGGAGCTGGTGACCGCGCTGGAGGCGCGGCTGGCCGACGTCGTGGCCGGGGTCACCGCGCCCGTCTCGGTGCACATCAACGGCTGCCCCAACTCCTGCGCCCGCATCCAGACCGCGGACATCGGGCTCAAGGGCCAGATCGTCACCGACGCCGACGGCAACCAGGTCGAGGGCTTCCAGGTGCACCTGGGCGGCGGCCTGGGCCTGGACGCCGGGTTCGGCCGCAAGCTGCGCGGGCACAAGGTCACCGCCGCCGAGCTGTCGGACTACGTCGAGCGGGTGGTGCGCCACTTCGTCGCCCAGCGGGAGCCCGACGAGCGGTTCGCGCAGTGGGTCGCCCGCGCCGACGAGGACGCCCTCCGATGAGCGAGCGCGCCACCCCGTTCTACTGCCCCTACTGCGGGGACGAGGACCTCCGCCCCGAGGAGGAGCCGGCCCACTCGTGGCTGTGCGCCTCCTGCCGCCGCGTGTTCACGGTCAAGTTCGTGGGTCTCAACCTTCCACAGAAGGAGGTGCAGCGGTGACCGCCCCCACCAGGCTCGACGAGTTGAAGGTGATCGCCGAGGCCGCCTCGGTCGAGCTGGCGGACGCCAGTGCCGAGGAGGCGTTGGCCTGGACCGCCCGCACGTTCGGCGACAGCTTCATCGTCGCGTCGAACATGCAGGACGCCGTGCTGATCGACCTGGCCACTCGGGTCAAGCCGGACGTCTCCGTGCTGTTCCTGGAGACCGGCTACCACTTCGCCGAGACCACCGGCGTGCGCGACGCGGTCGAGCTGGTCTACCCGGAGGTGCGGATGGTCAACGCCGCCGCCGAGCAGTCGGTGGCCGACCAGGAGGCGGAGTTCGGCCTGCTGCACCGGACGGACCCCGCCCGGTGCTGCCACCTGCGCAAGGTGGTGCCGCTGCGGCGCGAACTGGCCAAGTACGACGCGTGGGTGACCGGCGTGCGCCGGGTCGACGCGCCGACGCGCGCGGACACCCCGGTCGTCCAGTGGGACGAGCGCAACGGCCTGGTGAAGGTCAACCCGATCGCGCCGTGGTCCGACGACGAGTTCAACGACTACCTCCACCGGCACGGGATCCTGGAGAACCTGCTGGTCCAGCAGGGGTACCCGTCGATCGGCTGCGCCCCGTGCACGGCGAAGCCGCTGCCGGGTCAGGACGCGCGCAGCGGCCGGTGGGCCGGGCTCGCCAAGACGGAATGCGGGTTGCACGGATGACGACAGCCCTGGACACGCTGGACCGCCTGGAGTCCGAGGCGATCCACATCTTCCGCGAGGTCGCGGGCGAGTTCGACCGGCCGGTGATCCTGTTCTCCGGCGGCAAGGACTCCACGCTCCTGCTGCACCTGGCGGTCAAGGCGTTCTGGCCCGCCCCGGTGCCGTTCCCGCTGCTGCACGTGGACACCGGGCACAACTTCGACGAGGTCATCGAGTTCCGCGACCGCGTGGTGGCCCGGCACGGGCTGCGCCTGGAGGTGGCGAAGGTCCAGGACTTCCTGGACGACGGCCGGCTCACCGAGCGCCCGGACGGCACGCGCAACCCGCTCCAGACCGTGCCGCTGCTCGACGCCATCACCACCCACCGGTTCGACGCCGTGTTCGGCGGCGGGCGCCGGGACGAGGAGCGGGCCCGCGCCAAGGAGCGGATCTTCAGCCTGCGCAACGCGTTCGGCCAGTGGGAGCCGCGCCGCCAGCGCCCGGAGCTGTGGAACCTCTACAACGGCCGCCACCGCCCCGGCGAGCACGTGCGCGTGTTCCCGCTGTCCAACTGGACCGAGCTGGACGTGTGGCGCTACATCGCCCGCGAGGGCATCGAGCTGCCGTCGATCTACTACGCCCACCACCGCGAGGTGTACCTGCGGGACGGGATGTGGCTGGCCGAGGGCCCGTGGGGCGGTCCGCGCGAGGGTGAGCGGCTGGTCGGCAAGACCGTCCGCTACCGGACCGTCGGCGACGGGTCGTGCACCGGCGCGGTCGAGTCCGACGCCGCGGACATCGAGGCCGTCATCGCCGAGGTGGCCGCCTCGCGGCTCACCGAGCGCGGCGCGACGCGCGCGGACGACCGGCTGTCCGAGGCCGCCATGGAGGACCGCAAGCGGGAGGGCTACTTCTGATGAGCGACCTGTTGAGGCTCGCCACGGCGGGCAGCGTCGACGACGGCAAGTCCACCCTGGTCGGGCGGCTGCTGTACGACACCAAGTCCGTGCTGGCCGACACCCTGGACGCGGTGCACCGCGCCAGCGCCGACCGCGGCCTGACCACGCCCGACCTGTCCCTGCTGGTCGACGGCCTGCGCTCGGAGCGCGAGCAGGGCATCACCATCGACGTCGCCTACCGCTACTTCGCCACGCCGGCGCGCTCGTTCGTGCTGGCCGACACCCCGGGCCACGTGCAGTACACCCGCAACACGGTGACCGGCGCGTCCACCGCGCAGCTCGGCGTGCTGCTGGTCGACGCGCGCAAGGGCGTGATCGAGCAGACCCGCCGGCACGCGGCCGTGCTCGCGCTGCTGGGCGTGCCGCGCCTGGTGCTCGCGGTGAACAAGATCGACCTGGTCGACTTCGACGAGGTGACCTTCTCGCGCATCGCCAAGGAGTTCACCGCGCACGCCACCGCGCTGGGCTTCCCCGAGGACGCCGTGGTCGGCATCCCGGTCTCGGCGCTGGCGGGCGACAACGTGGTGGAGCGCTCCGCGCGCACCCCCTGGTACGGCGGCCCCACGCTGCTGGAGCACCTGGAGACCGTGCCGGTCGAGCCGGACCCGCACGACGCGCCGTTCCGCTTCCCGGTGCAGTACGTGATCCGGCCGCGCACCACCGAGCACCCCGACTACCGCGGCTACGCGGGCCTGGTCGCGGCGGGCACCGTGCGGGTGGGCGACGAGGTGGCCGTGCTGCCGAACGGGCTGCGCACGACCGTCACCGGCATCGACACCGCCGACGGCCCCCTGGAGCAGGCCGCCGCCGGCCGGTCGGTGACCCTGCTGCTGGAGCACGACCTGGACATCTCGCGGGGCGACCTGATCTCGGCCGCGGCCGTGCCGCCGACCGTGACCGACGAGCTGGACGCCACCGTGTGCTGGCTGTCGGAGAAGCCGCTGGTGCCCGGCGCGCGCGTGCTGGTCAAGCACGGCACGCGCACCGTCCAGGCGATCGTCACGCGGCTGCGCACCCGGTTCGACGAGCAGCGGCTCGCCCGCACCGACGGGCCCGACTCGCTGGAGCTCAACGAGATCGGCCAGATCGACCTGCGCACGGCCGAGCCCATCCCGGTCGACGACTACGCGCGCCACCGCCGCACCGGCTCGTTCCTGGTCATCGACGCCGCCGACGGCAGCACGCTGGCCGCCGGGCTGGTGGGCGCGCCGCTGCCGGAGCTGGGCGACGACGCCGTGGAGCGGGACAGCCGCGCCCTCGTCTCCCCCGGCCCCTGAGGGGTCCGCGACCGTGAGCACACGACGCCGGTTCCCGGGCACCCCCACCGCGCGAGCCAGGTGCGCCCGGGTCGACCGCGACGGGGGCGCGCCGCGGTCCGGCCCCACCCCGGTGGGCGCGCCGTGACCGCGCTGGTGGCCGTGGCGCACGGCAGCCGGGACCCCCGGTCGGCGGCGACCGTGCGCGAACTGCTGGACGTGGTCCGGGCGCTGCGGCCGTCGCTGGACGTGCGGGCCTCGTTCCTGGACCTGTCGGCGCCGCTGCTGGGCGACGTGCTGCGCGCGGTCCGCGCCGACGGCCACCGCTCGGCCGTGGTGGTGCCGCTGCTGCTGGGCAAGGCGTTCCACGCGCGGGTCGACGTGCCGGGCGCGGTGGCCGAGGCCCGCGCCCCGGGACTGGACGTGGCGATCGCCGACGTGCTCGGCCCGGACCCGCGGCTGGAGTCGGCCGCCCTGCGGCGGCTGGCGTCGGTGGGCGTGCGCTCGGGCGACCGGTCGCTGGGCGTGGTCCTGGCTGGCGCGGGTTCCTCGCACGCCCCGGCCAACGCGCTGGTCTCGTCGATCGCGGCCCGGTGGGCGGCGGGCTCGGGGTGGGCGGGGGTGGAGCCGGCCTTCGCCGCGTCCGCGGCGCCGGACGTGCCGACCGCGGTGGGGCGGCTGCGGGCGCGGGGCGCGCGGCGCGTCGCCGTGGCGTCGTGGTTCCTCGCGCCGGGCCTGCTGCCGGACCGGGTGGCGCGGCTGGCCGGGGAGGACGCGCTGATCGCCCCGCCGCTGGGGCCGGACCCGGAGGTGGCGGAACTGGTGCTGCACCGCTACGCGAGCGCGCTGGTCCCGCTGGCCCGGACCGCCTGAGGTGCGGGCCGGCCGAGACCCGGACCGCCTGAAACCCGGACCGCCTGAAACCCGGACCGGCCGAGACCCGGACGTCCGAAACCCGGACGTCCGAAACCCGGACCGGCCGAGATCCGGGCCGCCTGAAACCCGGGCCGGCGACGACGGGGCGAGGGTCACCCCCGGTCCCGCTCGTCCTCCTCCAGCGCCTCCACCAGCCGCTCCATCACACCCAGCGCCGTGCGCAGGTCGGCCAGGTCCACCCGGGCCGAGATGCGGTTGGTGAACGCGTGCTGCGCCGCGGTCAGCCCGCGCACCGCCGCGTACCCCGCCGCGGTCGGCCGCAGCAGCTTGGCGCGCTTGTGCGCCGGGTTCGGCAGGTACTCGGCCAACCCCCTGTCCACCAGCAGGTCGGCGATGCGCTGCACGCTCTGCCTGGTCAGGCTCATCTCCCGGGCGATGCCGGACACCGGCAGCGGCTCCCGCAGCACCGCCCCGAGCACCTGCCACCACGCCGCGGTCAGGCCGACCGGCGCGGTCATCACCTCGGCGGCCGCGAGGAAGCCGCCGTAGAGGCGGAACGTGCGCATGATGACCTCGGTCAGCACGTCCCCGGCCTCGGTGCGCGGCTCGGTCACGCCCCCACCAGCCCGCCGAACCAGGCCGGGTCGCCCGTGCGGTGCAGGCCGTACCACGCCTCCAGCACCTCGTCCGGGTAGAGGTCCAGCTCGGCGAAGACCTCGCGGGCGAACTCCAGCGGCGACGCGCCGCCCGCGGTGATCACGCCCCGGTCCCGCACCGCCCGCTCGGCACCGAACCGGTCGGCCCCGGCGTAGCCGCCCAGCTCCTCCACCGCGTTGCCGGTGTGCCGCCGGTCGTCCAGCAGACCTTCGGCCGCCAGGCCGGCGACCGCGCCGCAGATGCCGGCCACCGGCACGCCCGCCCCGACCCAGCGCCGGGCGGCCGCGCCGAACGGGGCCAGCTCCCCGGTCGACCAGGCGTCCGCGCCGGGCAGGACCAGCATGGCGCTGTCGGCCGGGTCGGCGTCGGCCAGCACGAGGTCCGGCACGATCCGCAGCCCGCCGATCGTGGTCACCGGCTCGGGCCCGGCCCCGACCGCCCGCACCCGGAAGCGGCCGGGCTCCCGCTGGAACGCCGGGTTGTTGACCCCGGCCGCCACGTACCCGAACTCCCAGTCGGCCAGGCCGTCGTACACCGCGAGGTGGATCGTCTTCATGACAGCATCCTGTCAAGTTGACAGTACACTGTCAAGAAATCGCCGTCGTAGAGTGCGGCCCATGGCAGACGAGCTGGTCCACTACGGGGTGCGGCGCGGCATCGCGACGATCACGCTGGACTCCCCCCGCAACCGCAACGCCCTGTCCCGGCAGCTGCGCGCCGAGCTGACCGCGCACCTGGACACCGCGACGGCCGACGACGCCGTGCGGGTGGTCGTGCTGAGCCACACCGGACCGGTGTTCTGCTCGGGCATGGACCTCAGGGAGGCGGGCGGCGCGAGCGCCGACCAGCAGGGGGTCAACGAGTTCCCCGCGATCCTGGAACGGCTGTGGACCAGCCCCAAGCCCGTGGTCGCCCGCCTGGCGGGCCCGGCCCGCGCCGGCGGCGTCGGCCTGGTGGCCGCGTGCGACATCGCGATCGCGGTGGACACCGCCACCTTCGCGTTCAGCGAGGTCCGCATCGGCGTGGTGCCCGCGGTCATCTCGGTGACCGTGCTCCCCCGCCTGCTCCCCCGCGCCGCGCACGAGCTGTTCCTGACCGGCGAGACGTTCGCCGCCCCGCGCGCAGCGGCCATCGGGCTGATCAACTCGGCGGTGCCGGCGGAGGGGCTGGACGACGAGGTGACCCGCTACACCGACATGCTCGCGCTGGGCGCGCCCGGCGCCCTGGCCGCCACCAAGCGGGTGCTGCGCGAGCCGCGGGCGGAGGACCTGGGCGTGGCGTTCGCCGACATGCTGGAGCTGTCCGCGCGGCACTTCGGCGGTCCCGAGGGCCAGGAGGGCATCGCCGCGTTCGTGGCCAAGCGCCCGCCGTCCTGGGTGCCGGAGTAACCGGGTCTCAGCCGGGGCGGACCAGGGTGAGCCGGCGGTCGCCGGCCTCCCGGGTCCGCGCCGCCGCGTCCCGCACCACGGCCTCGACCTCGGCGTCCCCGCCCTCCCAGACCAGCACGTGCTCCCCCGCGGGCAGCCACGACAGGTCGGTCAGGCTGTCGTACAGGGCGTCCAGGTTGTGGCCGAACCAGTCGGGGAAGTCGAGCGCCTCGGCGATCGCGGCGACGGCGTCGCGCCGGTCGCGCGCGCCCGGCCGCACCCGGTGCAGGTAGGCGGTCACCGGGTCACGTCCACCACGACGAACGACGCGTAGTGGTCACCGGTGTAGAACACCTCGTCGGCCGCGCCCGTCACCAGGCGACGCGCGCCCCGGTCGTCGCTGCCGGGGGTCGGCACGGTGTACTCCCGGTAGTGGTCGCGGGCCTGCCGGGGCAGCCGCTTCTCCCGGTTCTGGAACGTCACGCCGTCGTTGCGCGGGTACGGGAACGGCCCGCCGCGCCCGATCAGCTCCCAGGTCTCGCGGACCTGCTCGGGCAGGTCCGACAGCTCCTCCACCGGCAGCCCCGAGGACGCGCCCGGCACCGGCGCCGAGGTCGGCCCCTGGGCCGTGCCGGTCACGTCCTTGGCGAAGTAGCCGACCACGACCAGCGCGATCAGGCCCAGCAGTGCGACGGTCAGGCGGCGAGCGGGAGTCACGTCCGCGAGCCTACGAACCGCTGCCCGCGTCCGTCTCGCCGGGCTGGGCGGGCGGCACCTTGGGCACCGGGTTGAACCTGGTCGAGGCGTTGTCCACGACCCGGTCGATCAGCCGGGCCGCGCCCAGGCACAGCGGCAGCAGCACCCCCATGAGCAGCGCGAACTGGAACGGGAAGGCCAGCTGCGCCATCCACAGCTCGACCCCGTCCCACCACTGCTGGAAGGCGTCCACCACGGCACCGAGCCTAGTCGGGTGACGCGCTTCACCGCACGCGGATCACTACCAGTCGGTAAGTTGCCCGCATGTTCGCCGTCTACGCAGCCGAGCCGAGCCCGCAAGACCCGATCGCCGCCCTGCGCGTGGGCGAGCGGCCGGAGCCGGAGGTCCCACCGGGCTGGGTGAAGGTGGCGGTCAGGGCGGCCAGCCTGAACATGCACGACCTGTGGACGCTGCGCGGCGTCGGCATCAAGGCCGACCGGTTCCCGATGACCCTGGGCTGCGACGGCGCGGGCGTGCTGGAGGACGGCTCCGAGGTCGTGCTGCACTCGGTGATCGGCGACCCGGCCTGGTCCGGCGACGAGACCCTCGACCCCGGCCGCACCCTGCTGACCGAGAAGTACCAGGGCACCTTCGCCGACCACGTCGTGGTCCCCGCCCGCAACGCGCTGCCCAAGCCGGCCGGGCTGAGCTTCGCCGAGGCCGCGTGCATGGGCACGGCGTGGCTGACCGCGTACCGGATGCTGTTCGTGAAGTCCGGCCTGCGCCCCGGTCAGACCATGCTCGTGCAGGGCGCCTCGGGCGGCGTGTCCACGGCGCTGGTCCAGCTCGGCCGCGCGGCGGGCTTCCGGGTGTGGGTGACCGGCCGCACCGAGGAGAAGCGGGCGCTGGCCGAGAGCCTGGGCGCGCACGCGAGCTTCGAGTCCGGCGCGCGCCTGCCCGAGCGGGTGGACGCCGTGTTCGAGACCGTCGGCAAGGCCACCTGGTCGCACTCGATGAAGTCGCTCAAGCCCGGCGGGATCATCGTCATCTCGGGCGCGACCAGCGGCGACGCCACGGCCGCCGAACTCCAGCGGCTGTTCTTCCTCCAGCTGCGCGTGGTCGGCTCGACCATGGGCACCCGGGAGGAACTGGCCGACCTGCTGGCGTTCTGCGGCCTCAACGGCCTGCGCCCGCAGATCGGCGCGGAACTGCCGTTCGAGCGCGCCGAGGAGGGCTTCCGCGCCATGCTCGACGGCGAGACCGCGGGCAAGATCGTGTTCAGCCGCTAGACCGCAGCAGGTCCAGCAGCACCTCGGGGTCCCGCGCGCCGGCGACCCCGCGCCGGCCCACCACGAACGTGGGCACCGACCGCACGCCGATCGCGACGCCCTCGGCCAGCTCCTCGCTCAGGCGCTCGGCCAGGGCGTCGTCGGCGAGCAGGTCCTCCGCGCCGGTCAGACCCGCCTCACCGGCCAGCGCCACCAGCACCCCGCGGTCGCCGACGTCCGCGCCCTCGGTGAACGGGCCGGGACCAAGCCGACCGGTGGCTCATCAGCCACCGGCTTCCGCGAATTCACGCACCCACCCCACGCACGAAATTCCGGAGACCGACACATCGAATTGTGCGAATCGGACAATACGAGCGAGACATCGTTGTTCCCGGTTCAACCATCCACCCGAACAAGCAACCCGCCTCCCGGTAGTGCGATCGAACAAACCCGAGGACAGTCGACGCGCGTACGGTTCCGCTCGCACACGACCACCGAGGGAGCTGGTAATGACGGTGCCGCAGGGCAGGGAAGGCTTCGGGCGGGGCAGCGGCGTGTTCCGCCGCAAGCCCATCGAGCAGATAGGCGAGGAGAAGACCGGGCTGACCCGCACGCTCGGTTTGTGGCAGCTCACCGCGATCGGCATCGGCGGCATCATCGGGGCGGGCATCTTCTCGCTCGCCGGCGCCGTGGCCAACCAGACGGCGGGACCCGCCGTGCTGGTCTCGTTCCTCGTCGCGGGCATCGCGAGTGCCGCCGCCGCGTTCTCCTACGCCGAGTTCGCGGGCCTGATCCCCCGGGCCGGTTCCGCCTACACCTACGGCTACGCCGTGCTCGGCGAGATCGTGGGCTGGTTCATCGGCTGGGACCTGCTGCTGGAGTACACCGCGATCGTGGCCGTGGTGGCGATCGGCATCAGCGGCTACTTCAACGAGCTGCTGGACCTGCTCGGCGTCGACCTGCCGGTGTGGCTGCTCGGCGCGCCGGGCACGGAGCCCGACGGCGTGGCGGCCGGCAGCTACCAGGTCAACCTGTTCGCCGTGCTGCTGTGCCTGCTGATCGCGTTCGTGCTGAACACCGGCATGAAGAACGCGGCCCGCTTCGAGACCACCCTGGTGTACCTGAAGGTCGCCGTGGTGCTGCTGGTGATCGTGGTCGGCGCGTTCCACATCAACACCGACAACTACAACCCGTTCTTCCCCTTCGGCCTGTCCGGCGCGTTCACCGGCGCGGCCACCGTGTTCTTCGCCGTGTTCGGCTACGACGCGATGAGCACGGCCGCCGAGGAGTCCAAGGACTCGCAGCGGCACATGCCCAGGGCCATCATCTACTCGCTGGCCATCTCCATGGTGCTCTACGTGCTGGCGTGCCTGGTGCTGACCGGCATGGTCAACTTCAAGGACGTCGACGCCGAGAGCGCGTTCGCCTCCGCGTTCGCCGACATCGGCCTGCCCGCGCTGGGCATCGTCATCTCCGTCGGCGCGGTGCTGGGCATCACCACCGTGCTCTTCACCTTCCTGATGGGCGCGGCGCGCGTGGGCTACTCGATGTCCCGCGACGGCCTGCTGCCCGGGTGGTTCGCCAAGACCCACCCGGTCAAGCACGTGCCGACGCGGGTCACGTGGGTGCTGGGCATCGCGTCCGCGGCCATCGCCGGCTTCCTGCCCATCGGCGAGGCCGCGGAGCTGACCAACATCGGCATCCTGCTGGCGTTCGTGGTGGTGTGCGTCGCGGTGGTCGTGCTGCGGTACCGGCAGCCCGACCTGCCGCGCACGTTCAAGACGCCCGGGATGCCGGTCGTGCCGATCGTCGGCGTGGTGTTCTCGCTGTGGCTGATCACCTTCCTGGCGCCGGAGACGTGGCTGCGGTTCGGGATCTGGTTCGCGATCGGCCTGGTCGTCTACTTCGCCTACAGCAGGCGGAAGTCAGTCCTGAACCGACAGGACTGACGCGCACCACGAGTCGACCACGTCGGCGAGCACGGCCATCGGCAGCGGACCGCCCCGCAGCACCTGGTCGTGGAAGGCCCGGATGTCGAAGCGGTCGCCCAGGCGCCGCTCGGCCTCACCGCGCAGGCGCTGGATCTCCAGCCGCCCCACCATGTAGGACAGCGCCTGCGCGGGGTTCTCGGTGTACCGGTCGACCTCGGAGAAGATGTCGACGTCCGGCATGACCGCGTTGGCGCGCAGGTAGTCCACGGCCTGCTGCCGGGACCAGCCCAGCGCGTGCAGGCCGGTGTCCACCACCAGGCGGGCGGCGCGCAGCGAGTCGCCCGACAGCATCCCCAGCCGGGCCACGTCGTCGCTGTAGAGGCCCATCTCGTCGGCCAGGCGCTCGGTGTAGAGCGCCCAGCCCTCCAGGTACGCCTCGATGGACGCGAAGCGGCGCAGCAGCGGCAGGTCCTCCAGCTGCTGCGCCAGCGCGATCTGGAAGTGGTGGCCGGGCACGCCCTCGTGGAACGCGGTGGACTCGGCGCTGAACCGGTCGCGCTGCTCGGCGAGGTGGGTGTTGACGAAGTAGGTGCCCGGCCGGGAGCCGTCCAGCGCCGGGTCCATGTAGTAGGCCAGCGGCGCGTTGGGCGCCTCGGCCTCCGGGACCTCCTCCACCTCGCACCGCGTGCCGGGCAGCGTGCCGAACCAGTCGGCGGCGACCGCCTCGGCGCGGGCGATGGTCCGCCTGGCCAGGGTGAGCATGTCCGCGGCGCTGCGCCAGCGCAGGTCCGGGTCCGCGAGCAGGCGGGCCCGCACCTCGGCGGCGCTCACCGGGCCGAACACGCGCGCGCCGATCTCCTCGTACTCCCGGTCGAGCGCCTCGATCAGCTCCCGGCCGATCCGGTGCAGCTCCTCGGGGGTGTGGTCGGTCGTGGTGCAGGCGCGGACCAGGTTCGGGTAGAGGCGGTCGCCGTCGGGCAGCCAGCACAGGCCGGGCCGGTCCTCGTCGCGGCCCCGGTCGAGGACCTCGGCGGCCAGGAAGTCGCGGTAGCGGGCGAGGGCGGGGCGCACGGCGCCCGTGAGCAGCTCGGCGCACTCGTCGGCCAGCGGCGTGCCCGCCACCGGCGCGCCCAGCGGGTCGACGCGCTCGGCCAGGTAGCGGTCGACGCGGGCGATGGCAGAGGCCACCAGGTGCCGGACCGGGCGGCGGGCGGACCCGCGCTGCCGGTGGGCCAGGGCGTCGAGGTAGCCGGGCAGCGCGGCCAGCCGGGTCAGGTAGGCACGGCGGGCGGCGTCGTCGCCGGGCAGGACCAGGGGTAACGCGCCGAGCAGCAGCACCACCGGGGCGTTGAGGCCCTCGGCGTGGGTGTGCTCGACCAGGTTCGCGTCGAGGAGGTGCACCAGGCTCCACGCCTGCTGCGCGACCACCGCCCGGGTCACCGGGTCGTCGCCGGCGGTGTCCGCGCGTCGGGCGATGGCCTCGGCGCGGTCGCGCAGCGCGCGCTCGCCCTCGGCGCTCGGGTCCGGCAGCCGGTCGTCCCAGCCGGGCAGGCCGCGCAGGGTCGCCGTCACGGGATCGGCGTCCAGCACCAGGGTCAGCAGCTCGTCGGCGAGTTCGCGCGCGGTGTTCACGTCGGACATTCTCCGGTGCTACCCCGGCGGGATGCGCGCGTTCGCGGCGGAAAGGGCCTGGCGCGCCTCGGCGAGCAGCCGGGCCACGACCTCGGCGGCCGGCGCGGGCCGGACGAGGGGGTAAGTCTGCCCGGCCCACAGCGACATCAGCTCCGGGTCGCCGGACGCCCGCACGGGCCTGGTCAGGTGGTGGACCTCCGGGTAGGCGGCGGGCGCGTGGCCGGAGTTCTCGGTGAGGAAGCGGTTGACCAGACCGCGTGCCGGACGGCCGCTGAAGGCCCTGGTCAACGCGGTGCGCCGGGTGCCCTCGGCGAGGGCCTGGCGGTGGGCGGGCGAGGTGCCCGCCTCCGGGGTGGGCAGGAACGCGGTGCCGAGCTGGGCGGCCACCGCGCCCGCGGTGATCACCGCGGCCACGTCCGCGCCGTGCACGAGGCCGCCGGTGGCGATCAGCGGGAGGTTCACCCGGTCGCGGACCAGGCGCAGCGCGGCCAGCACGCCGAACAGCTCGCCGCCGCCGGGCGAGACGCCGTCGTCGGCGAACGTGCCGCGGTGGCCGCCCGCGTCGCTGCCCTGCACGCACAGGGCGTCGGCGCCGATCCGGGCGGCCTGCTCGGCTTCCCGGGGTGTGGTGACGGTGACCACGACGGTGGTGCCCGCGGCGTGCAGGCGGTGGACGTCGGCGGCGGTGGGCAGGCCGAAGGTGAACGAGACGGCCGGCACCCGCAGCGCCATCAGCAGTTCGAGCTTGGCGGCGTAGGAGTCGTCGTCCCAGCGGGGTTCGCCCGGCTCGGTCGGCGACTGCGCGCGGACGCGCTCGCGGTAGCCGGCGAGGTCGACCTTGGCCCGCGGCCCGGGGACGAACAGGTTGACGCCGAAGGGCCGGTCGGTGAGCGCGGTGGTGGCGTCGACCTGCTCGGCGACCGCCTCGACAGACTGGTAGCCGGCGGCCAGGAACCCCATCCCGCCCGCGCGGCCGACCTCGGCCACGAGCCGGGGGGTGGACGCCCCGCCGGCCATCGGCGCGGCGATGACGGGGACTTCCAGTCGGTCGAACATGAGCCACCCTAACCCCGGTCGCGCCGGGTGGCCCCGGCAGGACCGGGGCCCCGCCGGACGGTCGCCCCTCCCGCGGTGCGGCGGGAGGGGCGACCCCCGCGTCAGGGCAGGGTGTCCAGGTGCGGGGCCACCGTGTTGGCGAACTGCCAGTTGTTGGAGGCGTCCCAGTTGATCGACCAGGTCATCGCGCCGCGGATGCCGGGCCACGTCTGCGAGGGCTTGAACGAACCGCAGTTCGTGCCCTTGGCCAGGCAGTTGAGCGCCGCGTTGACGTTGGCCGGCGACTGGTACCCGCCGCCCGCGCCCGACGGCGAGGCGGGCAGGCCCAGGCCGACCTGGTCGGGCCGCAGGCCGTTCTGGAGCTGGACGCAGGCCAGCGCGACCAGGAAGTCCACCGTGCCCTGGGCGTAGACCTTCTGGTCGCAGCCGAGCATGGTGCCGGAGTTGTAGAACTGCATGTTGACCACCGTGAGGATGTCCTTCACGGCCAGCGCCAGCTTGAAGTACTCCTGGCCGGTGGACTGCATGTCGATGGTCTGCGGCGCCATCGCGATGACCTTGCCGCCGGCCGCGTGGATGCTGCGCAGCGCCGGGGCCATGTGGGTGGCGTTGACGCCGTTCTCCAGGTCGATGTCCACGCCGTCGAACCCGTACTCGGAGATCAGCGACCTGACGCTGGTGGCGAAGGCGTTGGACGCGGCGGAGTCGCCGACCCAGATGCTGCCCTTCTCGCCGCCGACGGAGATGATCACCTTCTGGCCCCGGGACTGGAGGGTGCGGACGTCGGCCTTGAACTGGGCGTCGGTGTAGCCGCCGAGCTTGCTCGACAGGGTCGGGTCCAGGGTGAAGTCGACCGCGCCGCGCGTCGCGGGCACGGCGTCGGCGAACGCGACGGCCACCACGTCGTAGGTGCGGGGCACGTCGGCCAGCTTGAGCAGCCGCGAGCCGTTGTCGAAGTTGTGCCAGTACCCGGTGAGGATGTGCTTGGGCAGCGACGGGTCCGGGTTGCCGGGCGTGGTGGTGGTCGTCGTCGTGGTCGTGGTCGTCGTCGTGGTGCTGGTGGTGGTGCTGGTCGGCGGGGTGCCCGGACCGTCCAGGCTGATGTCGTCGGCGTAGAAGGTCGGCTGGCCGTACCAGCCGTGCACGTAGATGGTGACGCTGGTGCTCGCGCCGGTGGTGAAGTCCAGGCTCAGCTGGCCGAAGCCGGTCGAGCCGGGGGTCCAGGTGCTCTTGTCGCCGCTGCCGGTGCCGGTCACGCCGAGGTAGACGTAGCTGCCCTGCACCCACGCGCTCAGCTTGTAGGCGGTGTTGGCCCGCACGGTGATCGTCTGCGAGCAGCGGGCCTGGTCCGTGCCCGCCGGGCTGCCCGCGAGCGCGTGCGACCCGCTGCGCTTGGTCGTGGACACCACGCTCGTCGCGCCGCTGCACGTCCAGCCGCTCTTGTCGCCGCTGTCGAAGCCGGGGTTGGCGACCAGGTTGGCCGCCGACGCGCTGCCCGCGACCACCAGGGTCAGGCCGGCGACCGCCAGCACGCCCGCCAGCACCGCGCCCAGCGCGCGTCTCGTCCTCGAAGCCACGTCCACCTCCACGTTCTCTCCGGCGGCCTTGCCCAGCCCAGGTGACGCGGGCCACTCGAAAATGGACTAGACCAATGGCACTTGTCAAGGGTGTGACCATGAGCGGGTGACCTTTACCGTTGATGAAGCGATCCGGATCGCGCGCGCCGCCCACGAGGGACAGGTCGACAAATCGGGCCACCCCTACATCGGCCACCCGCTGCGGGTCATGGACCGGGTGGCCGGCGAGCACGCGCGCATGGCGGCCGTCCTGCACGACGTCGTCGAGGACACTTCCGTCACGGCGAACGACCTGCTGGCCGCCGGGTGCCCGCCCGAGGTGGTGCGGACCGTGCTGGCGCTGACCCACGGGGAGGGCGAACCCCAGGAGCAGTACCTGGCGCGGGTGCTGACCGACCCGGTGGCGGTCGTGGTCAAGCGCGCGGACATCGCCGACAACACCTCACCGCACCGGCTGGCGGCGCTCGACCAGGCCACCCGGGACCGCCTGCGGGCCAAGTACGCCAGGGCGCTGGAGATCCTCGACGGGGACGGGTAACCCCGTCGTCACCCGCGCGACGCGTGCTCGACCAATGCCGGTGACAGGTGCGGCGGAGGTCACGTCAAAACCCAGTGCGCAAGGCCCTGACGTGCGGCATCATAGAGGTGAACCGATACAGAAAGATCGACCGGAAAGGCGATATGACCAACCCCCTGAGCACTGTTCGCACGTACTTCGCCACGAGGCGCGCGATCCGCGAGCGGGAAGCGCGGATCGAGCGCGAGATGGCCGCCTACGACACCCCCAGCGCCCGGATGGACATGGAGGCGATCCTCGCCCGCCACTCCACCCACGAGGCCAGGGAGCTGGAGGAGATCCTCCGCCGCCACATCCCGGCCGGTGTGCTCCGCTACCACGGCTGAGCAACCGCGTTCCTTTCGAGGGCCTTCAGGACAGGGACGTCCTGAAGGTCCTTTCGTCATCTTCAGGCCCGGTCGAACCAGGTGCCGAGGAGCGTCGCGGGCACGATCCGCACCGGGAACGGCAGCGTCGCCTCGAACGCGTCCTCGCCCTTGACCTCGGCCACCAGCTCGTAGCACCCGCGGACGTCGAGTTCGAACACGATCAGCTTCAGCTCGTGCGGGTCGACGACCCAGTAGCCGGGCACACCCATCCGCTCGTACGCGGCCTTCTTGTTGTTGAGGTCGTTCAACGCCGTGCTCGGCGACAGCACCTCGACGGCCAACAGCGGGGCCACGGGCAGGTCCTTCTCGGTCAGGTCCTCGTCGCGGGCCACCAGGACGTCGGGCTGGAGTTCGGTGGACGACGAGGGACGCACGGAGAGCGGTGCCGTGAACGCGCTCAAGCCCGTCGGACATGCGCGGTGCAGGAGCATGAAGATCTCCCCCACGACCTTCTGGTGCTTCGGAACGGGTGCCGGGCTCACGATGAGCACCCCGTCGATGAGCTCGTACCGGTGACCGTCATCAGGCATACCCTCCAGGTCTTCGACCGTGTAGGGACGTCCGGATGCCTTGTGCGTCATAGCGGTCATGGTCCCCTCCTTCCAGTTGATGCGCCAACCATGCCGGAGGAACTCACCGAAAACAGCGATCCCCGCCGATCAGGCACCCGAAGGTGGCCCGATCGACGGGGACGTGACCGCCGGTCCTACTTCTTGCCCTTGTCCTTGCCGCCGGAGTCGTCGGTGGACAGCGCGGCGACGAAGGCTTCCTGGGGCACCTCGACCCGCCCCACCATCTTCATCCGCTTCTTGCCCTCCTTCTGCTTCTCCAGCAGCTTGCGCTTGCGGGTGATGTCACCGCCGTAGCACTTGGCGAGCACGTCCTTGCGGATCGCGCGGATCGTCTCGCGGGCGATCACCCGCGACCCGATGGCCGCCTGGATCGGCACCTCGAACTGCTGGCGCGGGATCAGCTCGCGCAGCTTCGTGGCCATCCTGGTGCCGTAGCCGTAGGCGTGGTCCTTGTGCACGATCGCGCTGAACGCGTCCACCGGCTCGCCCTGGAGCAGGATGTCCACCTTGACCAGCTCGGCGTCCTGCTCGCCCGACTCCTCGTAGTCCAGCGAGGCGTACCCGCGCGTGCGCGACTTCAGCGCGTCGAAGAAGTCGAAGATGATCTCGCCGAGCGGCATCGTGTAGCGCAGCTCGACGCGGTCCTCGGACAGGTAGTCCATGCCGCCCAGCTGGCCGCGCTTGGCCTGGCACAGCTCCATGATCGCGCCGATGTAGTCGCTGGGGGCGATGATCGTGCACCTGGTGACGGGCTCGTACACCTCGGCCCGCTTGCCGTCGGGCCAGTCGGACGGGTTGGTCACCACGTGCTCGGCGCCGTCCTCCATGACCACGCGGTAGACCACGTTCGGCGCGGTGGAGATCAGGTCGAGGCCGAACTCGCGCTCCAGCCGGTCGCGGGTGATCTCCAGGTGCAGCAGGCCGAGGAAGCCGCAGCGGAAGCCGAAGCCCAGGGCCGCCGAGGTCTCCGGCTCGAACGTCAGCGCGGCGTCGTTGAGCTGGAGCTTCTCCAGCGCCTCGCGCAGGATGGGGTAGTCCGAGCCGTCGACCGGGTAGAGGCCGGAGTACACCATCGGCCGCGGCTCGCGGTAGCCCGCCAGCGGCTCGGTGGCGCCCTTCTTCTCCGCCGTCACGGTGTCGCCGACCTTCGACTGGCGCACGTCCTTCACGCCGGTGATCAGGTAGCCCACCTCGCCGACGCCCAGGCCGACGCTCGGCTTCGGCTCGGGCGAGATGATGCCGACCTCCAGCAGCTCGTGGGTCGCGTTGGTCGACATCATCCGGATGCGCTGGCGCGGGGTGATCTTGCCGTCGACCACGCGGATGTAGGTGACCACGCCGCGGTAGGTGTCGTAGACCGAGTCGAAGATCATCGCACGGGGCGGGGCGTCCGCGTCGCCGACCGGCGCCGGCACCCGCTTCACGACCTCGTCCAGCAGCGCCCCGACGCCCAGGCCGGTCTTGGCCGAGACGCGCAGCACCTCCTCGGGCTCGCAGCCGACGATGTGGGCGAGCTCCTTGGCGTACTTGTCGGGGTCCGCGGCGGGCAGGTCGATCTTGTTGAGCACCGGGATGATGGTGAGGTCGTTCTCCATCGCCAGGTACAGGTTGGCCAGCGTCTGCGCCTCGATGCCCTGCGCGGCGTCGACCAGCAGGACCGTCCCCTCGCACGCCTCCAGCGCGCGGGACACCTCGTAGGTGAAGTCGACGTGGCCCGGGGTGTCGATCATGTGCAGCACGTGGTCCTGCCCGGCGACCTGCCAGGGCAGCCGGACGTTCTGGGCCTTGATCGTGATGCCGCGTTCGCGCTCGATGTCCATGCGGTCGAGGTACTGCGCTCGCATCGCACGGGCGTCGACCACGCCGGTGAGCTGCAACATGCGGTCGGCCAGGGTCGACTTGCCGTGGTCGATGTGCGCGATGATGCAGAAGTTCCGGATCAGCTCCGGAGGCGTGAACGTCTGGTCGGCGAACGTGGTCACTCAGGGTCCTCGCACGTGAAAGACGGAGGGGATCACCCCATTCTCTCATGCCACGACGTCGCCCCGACCCGCGCGGGCGCGACCGGGGACATAGGCTCCCCGGTCGTGTATGCGAACGGTGAGGACCCGCGCCCGGTGAAGGGCGCGGTGCGGGAGGTCCACCCGGCCGCCGCGGCGGCGACCCTGGAGTACTCCCCCGACCTGGACGGCCTGGCCGACCCGGGCGAGGTCGTGTGGGCGTGGGTGCCCTTCGAGGAGGACGCGAGCCGGGGCAAGGACCGGCCGCTGCTGGTCGTGGGCCGCCGCCGGCGGGCCCTGCTGGCGCTGATGCTGACCAGCCGGCCGCCGGGCGGGCTCGGGCAGGACGACTGCCTGGACCTGGGCGTGGGCCGCTGGGACCGCGACGGCAGGCACTCCTACCTGCGCCTGGACCGGGTGTTCGAGCTGGCCGAGGACGACATCCGGCGCGAGGGCTCGGTGCTGGAGCCGGAGCGGTTCTCGCTGGTGGTGGACGCGCTGCGGCGGCTGGGCTGGCGCTAGACCCCCGACCGGGGTCGGGGGACGTCCCGGGCCCGCTCAGGGCGATCCCCGATGCCGCGCCGGCGCCCGCCGGGAACCCTGGGGTCCATGGCGAGCAACCTGATGAAGGCGTTGGACGCGGCGTTCGGCCACCCCCGGGGCAAGGTGGGCGAGCTGGGCGGCCGGGTGATGGCCAGGGTGAACGCGAAGGTGGAGGAGCACGTCGTCGAGTTGGCGCGCCCCGCGGCCGACGAGGTCGTCCTGGTGCTCGGCCCCGGTCCGGGCGTGGGCCTGAGGCTGGTCGGCGAGCGCGCGCTCAAGGCGATCGGCGTCGACCCCTCGCAGGTCATGCTGGACGAGGCGCGCAACCGGTGCGCGGAGCTGATCGTGGCCGGCCGGGTGGAGCTGCGCGAGGGCGCGGCCACCCGCACCGGGCAGCCCGGGGCGTCCGTGGACGTGGTGATCTCGGTGAACAACCTCCAGCTGTGGGACAACCGGCCGGCCGCGTTCCACGAGCTGCGGCGGGTGCTGCGGCCGGGCGGGCGGCTGGTGGTGTCGGTGCACCGGATGGCGCTGGACACCTCCGAGTACGACCTGATCCGGGAGGCGGAGCAGGCCGGGTTCGCCGGGGTGCGCACGTCGCTGCACCAGTACGGCGGCGTGGTGCCGCCCGCCGTGCGGCTACTGGCGGACGTCCCGGCGTAGCGGGTGCTCGGCCGGGATCTCGACGAACGCGATCAGCCGGCCGTCCGGGTCCGCCACCCACATCTCGTCCAGGCCCCACGGTTCCCGCCGCGGGGGCCGGACGACGTGCTCGGCCAGCCGCGCGGCGGCGTCGTCGAGGTCGCGCACCTGGAGCCACAGCCGGGTGGCCCCGGTGGGCTCCTCCGCCGCGGTGCCGGACACCTCCAGGAACCCGCCGCCGAGGAAGAACACCGTGCCGCCGGGGAACTCCCGGTGCACGGCCAGGCCGAGGACGTCCCGGTAGAACGCGCGGGCCCGCTCGGGGTCCGCGGACCGGATCAGGACACGGCTGCTCAGGATCTCCACGCCGTCCAGGGCATCACAGGTCCAGGTCGCGCGCCATCCGCACGTGCGCGTCCCCGTCGTGGCCGACCTCGCGCCAGCGGTGCGCGAGGTAGAAGCGCCGGGCGCGCCGGTTCTCCGCGAACACGTCCAGGTGCGCGGTCCCCACCCCGGCGGCGCGCAGCTCGGCGAGGGCCGCCTCGTGCAGCGCGTGGCCCACGCCCCGGCCCCAGTGCGCCGGGTCGACCTGGAGCTGCTTCAGCTCGCCGTCCGGCTGGACCAGGGCGAACCCGGCGAACCCGCCGTCCAGCTCGGCGCACAGCCACACCCGGCCCGGTCGGGTGAGGTCGTAGCCGTTCGCCCGCGCACCCCGCTCCCACTCGGCCAGCTCGCTCTCCGGCAGGTGCCCCTCGTAGTAGCTGCGCCGGGCCCTGACGTGGACGTCGACCAGCGGCCACCTGTCCTCCGCGCGCGGCGGTCGCACCGTGATGGTCCCCATGTGGTCACTGACGCGCGGCGGCCGGTCGGGTTGCCGGGGCACGGCCTCCCGCGCCCGTGCGATCGGCATCGCGGACAACTTCCGCCCTCGTTGCGCGCCCACCGGAAAAAGTGATATCACTTTGCTAAGCAAGAGATATGACCTGAGGGGTGCACATGGACACAGCTGCTGACGTCGCGGTGCGGATGCCGAGTCCCGTCGTGCGGGAGCGCGAGGCGAAGCACGTGTCGGGGTGGGGGGTGCTGGCCGTCGCGGTGGTGCTGATCGCGGCGGGCACGGCGCTGATCGTGCTGGGCGCGATCCCGGGGGACGACGGGCCGAGCGTGCCCGCGATCGTGGGCGGCTCGCTGCTCGTCACCGTCGGCGGCATCGCGGGCGGCGGCCTGTTCACCGTCGCGCCGGGCGAGGTGCGGGTGCTCCAGTTCGCCGGCAGCTACATCGGCACGGTGCGGCGGGACGGCCTGCGCTGGGCCAACCCGTTCGCCACCAAGGTGAAGGTGTCGACCAGGATCCGCAACCACGAGACCGCGGCGCTCAAGGTCAACGACGCCGACGGCAACCCGATCGACATCGCCGCCGTGGTGGTGTGGCAGGTCGAGGACACCGCGCGGGCCATGTTCGAGGTCGACGACTTCGTCCGGTTCGTGGGCATCCAGACCGAGACCGCGGTGCGGCACATCGCCACCAGCTACCCGTACGACAACCACGAGGAGTCCGGGCTGTCGCTGCGGGAGAACGCCGACGAGATCACCGAGACGCTGTCGCTGGAGATCGCGGCGCGCGTGCAGTCGGCCGGGGTGAAGGTGATCGAGTCGCGCCTGACGCACCTGGCCTACGCTCCGGAGATCGCGCAGGCGATGCTCCAGCGCCAGCAGGCGGGCGCGGTGGTCGCGGCGCGGACGCGGATCGTGGAGGGGGCGGTCGGCATGGTCGAGCTGGCGCTGGCCAAGCTCGCCGAGCAGGACGTGGTGGAACTGGACGAGGAGCGCAAGGCGGCGATGGTGTCGAACCTGCTGGTCGTGCTGTGCGGCGAACGGTCAACGCAACCGATCGTCAACGCCGGATCGCTGTACCACTGAGTTGGCCGAGCGCAAGAGCGTCCTGCTGCGCCTTGACCCGGCGGTGCACGACGCCCTGGTCAGGTGGGCGAACGACGAGTTGCGCAGCACCAACGCGCAGATCGAGTTCCTGCTGCGCCGCGCGCTCGCCGAAGCCGGCCGCCTGCCCTCCGGGACGGCGGCCCAACCCCGACGCGGTCGGCCGCGCAAGTCCGAGGAGGACGGCGGCTGACCGGTGGGCGTCGCCCGCGCGGGGAGCGCCCGCGACGCCCGCGTTGATCGACTCGCGGGTGACCCGGCCCGGTGCGAACGTGGAGCGCGTGACCGACGTCAACGCCCCGTACGCACCGGGCACGCCCGCGTGGGTGGACATGATGACCACCGACCGGGACGCCACGGCGGAGTTCTACGGCGGGCTGTTCGGCTGGGAGTTCGAGGTCGGCGGACCGGAGACCGGCCACTACACCAACGCCCTGGTGCGCGGGCGGCCCGTGGCCGGGTTCGGCGAGATGCCGCCGGACGTGATGTTCCCCGTGGTGTGGACGACCTACCTGGCCACCGACGACCTCGACGAGTCGCTGGGGGCCGTGGTCGCGGCCGGCGGCAAGGTGCTCGTGCCGGTGTTCGACACCGGCGGGCCGGGGCGCGGCGCGGTCGCGGTGGACCCGACCGGCGCGGCGTTCGGGCTGTGGGAGGCGGGCACGCACATCGGCGCGTACGCGGTGGGCGAGCCGGGCGCGGTCGTGTGGAACGAGCTGGCCACCCGCGACCCGTTCGGCGCGGCCGAGTTCTACCAGCGGGTGTTCGGCGTGGGCCTCGACCCGCTGCCCGACTTCCCGTACACGCAGCTGCGGGTGGAGGGGCGCGTGGTGGCCGGGCTGTTCGGGATGGCCAACGAGATCCCGGCCGAGATCCCCGCGCACTGGATGACCTGCTTCGCGGTGTCCGACGCGGAGCTGGCGGCCCGGCGGGCGCGCGAGCTGGGCGGCGTGGTGGTCGGCGACGTGGTCGACACGCGGTTCGGCCGGTTCACCACGGTCGGCGACCCGATGGGCGCGACGTTCCGGGTCATCCAACCGCCGCCTTCCACCCCAGACTGACCACCAGCGCCACCACGACGGTGAGGAACACCCGGCGCACGAACGACGACCCGCGCCGGACGGCGAGCTTCGCCCCGAGCACCGCGCCGGTGACGTTGCACACCGCGAGCACCAGGCCCAGGCCCCACAGCACCTTCCCGGCCGGGATGAAGTACAGCAGGGCGCCCAGGTTGGTGGCCACGTTGACGACCTTCGCCGTGGCCGAGGCGCGCAGGAACGCGAAGCCCACCAGGCCCACCAGCAGGAACACCAGGAACGCGCCGGTGCCCGGCCCGGCCAGGCCGTCGTAGAAGCCGATCAGCGCGCCGCCGACCGCCATCACGCCGACCTGGGCGGCGCGCGCGAACCGCGGCGCCTCCGCCGCGCCCAGCTCGGGCTTGCGCCACGTGTAGAGGCCGACGCCGACCAGCGCGACGAGCACCACGCCGTTGAGCACGCCGGGGGCCAGCGCGCCCGCGAACGCCGCGCCGCCCACCGCGCCGCCGAACGCGGCCAGCGCCATGGGCAGCGCCGTCCACCAGTCGATCGTGGTCTCCCGGGCGTAGGTGCGCATCGCGGCGGCCGTCCCGACCACGGAGGCGATCTTGTTGGTGGCCAGCGCGTACAGCGGCTGCCCGCCGGGCGCGATCAGCAGCAGCGCGGGCAGCTGGACCAGCCCGCCACCGCCGACCACGGCGTCGACCGCGCCGGCGAGGGCGGCGGCCGCGCAGAGGAACAGCAGGGCGGCGAGCGAGATCTGCCCGAAGCCGGGCCAGTCGAGTGCGGCGGTCACCCGATCAGCTTAACCGGACAGGCGTACTGCTTTTTCTTCCTACCTGGGAGCGTTCCCAATGCGCCCGTTCAGCTCTGTCCCGGGCCCGGTCGCACGGCCAGGGTTGGTCCGGGCGACCTGATCAACCAGGAGGTTCTCGATGCGGAGATCCCGAAAGCGCGCCGCGGCCGGCGTGCTCACCGCGTTCGCCGTCCTCGTCGGCGGATCGCAGGCCACCGGCGCCGGGGAACCGCGCGGACCGCACTACCAGGACGCCCGCGCGCCGGTCGAGCGCCGCGTCGACGACCTCCTGCGGCGCATGACGCTGGAGGAGAAGGTCGGCCAGATGACCCAGATCCGGCTGGGGAAGCTGCGCGGCAACTGCGAGTGGAACGCCGGCCCGCTGCGCGAGGACTGCCTGAAGGCGGTGCTGGAGGACGCGAAGGTCGGCTCGGTCCTGTCCGGCGGCGGTGACGCGCCGAACCCGAACACGCCGCGGGCGTGGGCCGAGATGACCAACGAGATCCAGCGGTACGCGCTGGACCACAGCCGCCTGCGCATCCCGCTGATCTACGGCGCGGACGGCGTGCACGGCCACTCGAACGTGCTCACCGCCACCATGTTCCCGCACCAGGTGGGCCTGGGCGCGACGTGGAACCCCGATCTGATGGAGGACCTGGGCGAGTCCACCGGGCGGGCCATGCGCGCCACCGGCGTGTTCTGGAACTTCGCGCCGGTCTCCGACCTGGCCCGCGACACCCGGTGGGGCCGCTACTACGAGACCTACGGCGAGGACCCGGTGCTGGCGGGCTCGCTGGCCGCGGCGAACGTGCGCGGTCAGCAGCGCGAGGCCGACGGCACCGCGTCGCTGGCCGCCACCGCCAAGCACTTCGCCGGGTACTCGGAGCCGTTCAACGGACACGACCGCGCGCCCGCGCAGCTGCCGATCCGGCACCTCCAGGACACCGTGCTGCCGCCGTTCCAGGCGCAGTTCGACGCCGGCGTGCGGACCGTGATGATCAACTCGGGCGCGGTGAACGGCGTGCCGGCGCACGCGTCGAAGTACCTGCTCACCGAGCAGCTGCGCGACCGGATGGGCTTCCGCGGGGTGGCGATCAGCGACTGGGAGGACATCCGGTACCTGGTGGACCGCTACCACGTGGCGGCGGACTACCCGGAGGCCATCGCGATGGCGGTGAACGCCGGCGTGGACATGGCGATGGAGCCGTCGAACGCGGCCGAGTTCACCAAGGGCCTGCTGGCGGGCGTGCGCGGCGGCGCCATCAGCGGCAAGCGGATCGACCAGGCCGTGCGGCGCGTGCTGACGCTCAAGTTCGAGCTGGGCCTGTTCGAGAAGCCGTTCGTGGACCCGGCCGCGGCCGACGGGGTCGTCAACGGCGCCGACCGACCGCTGGCGCTGCGGGCCGCCGCCGAGGGCGTGGTGCTGCTGCGCAACGAGGGCGTGCTGCCGCTGTCCACCGGGGCCCGCAAGCTCGTGGTGACCGGCGACGCGGCCGACTCGGTGGCCCGCCAGCTCGGCGGCTGGACCGTCGGCTGGCAGGGCGTGCCGGCGGGCTCGCCGCTGCCCCCGACCACCACCGTGCTCCAGGGCATCCGGGCCGCCGCGCCGGGGGCGGACGTGGTCGGCGCCACCACCCGGGCCGACGCCGTGGCCCAGTCGGCCGACGCCGACGCCGTGGTGGTCGTGCTCGGCGAGGACCCGGGCGCCGAGGGCGAGGCCGACACCGAGTCCCCCGCGCTCACCGCCGAGCAGCAGGGCCTGGTCGACGCCGTGCGCGCGACCGGCAAACCGGTGGTCGTGGTCCTGCTGACCGGGCGGCCGCAGGTGCTGGGCACGGTCGCCGGGGCGCCCGCGCTGCTGGCCGGCTGGCTGCCGGGCTCCGAGGGCGGCGCCGCCGTCGCCGACGTGCTGTTCGGCGCGGTCAACCCCAGCGGCAAGCTGCCGGTGTCGTGGCCCAAGACCATCGGTGACCAGCCGTTCTCCTACGACCAGCCGCGCGGCGCGAACACGGGCGAGAGCTCGAACTACGACCCGCAGTTCGCCTTCGGCCACGGCCTGTCCTACACCAGCTTCACCACGTCCGCGCCGGTCCTGAAGTCCGCCGAGGTCCGGCGCGACGGCAAGGTCGAGGTCTCGGTCACGGTCACCAACACCGGCGTCCGCGACGGCGCCCTGGTGGTGCCGGTGTACGTGCACCAGCCGGTCAGCAGGGTCCTGACCCCGGACCGCCGCCTGGTGGCCTTCACCCGGGTGGAGCTGAAGGCGGGCGAGCAGCGCGCGGTGCGGGTGACCTTCGACGCGACCCGCCTGGCCACGACCGCGGGCGACATGGACGCCACCGGCAGGCCCGAGGTGGCGAAGGGCCGGTACGAGGTGCTGGTCGGCGAGGGGAGGGCGGGGTTCACGGTGCGGTGAGCAGCCCTGATATCGTGACTGGTCGTACCGCGCGGCATTCCGCAGTGGAGGAAGACCGCCCCGGGTTCGGGGTGGAGCCGATCGACGAGCGCGGTACGACTCCGAGACCGAGGAAAAGGGTGGCTTTCGCGTGGCGAACATCAAGTCCCAGCTGAAGCGGATCAAGACGAACGAGAAGGCGCGCCTGCGCAACAAGGCCGTCAAGTCGTCGCTGAAGACCGCGATCCGCAAGTTCCGTGAGGCCGCCGAGGCCGGTGACAAGGAGAAGGCCGTCGCGCTGGCGCAGGAGGCTTCCCGCAAGCTCGACAAGGCCGTCACCAAGGGCGTGATCCACGCCAACCAGGCCGCCAACAAGAAGTCGGCGCTGGCCAGGCGCGCCAACCAGGTCTGACCCTGGTCCACGGCACCGAGCACCACAGCACCGAGCACCACAGCACCGGAGCGCCGCTCTCCCCTCGCGGGGCGGGCGGCGCTCCTGCTTTTCCGGCCGCCGGGCACTTGTTTCGAGCTTTTCCGGCCACCGGGCAGTCATCCCTGCTTTCCGGCCACCGAGCACTCATCCCTAAGCTTTTCCGGGCACCGGGCACCGGGCACCGGTCGCACGCCGACCGGCGGCGTCTCGGCATTCAGCAGCCCGGCGCTCAACCAGCCCGGCGTTCACCAGCCCGGCGTTCACCAGCCCGGCGTTCACCAGCCCGGCGTTCACCGCCGACCGCGGGCGGCGACGATCTTCAAGACCGCTCGCTCCAAGGCGTACCCCGAGTCGGCGGCGGCGCCCTTCACGTCCGCGTTGAGGTCCGCGACCACCGACATGGCCGACGCCAACCCCCACTCCTCCCACCCACGCGACTGCCCCTGGGCCTTCTTCACCTTCCACGGCGGCATACCCAGCTCACCCGCCAGCTTGAACGGGTCCCCCCGACCGACCGCCGACACGCGCGCGACCGTGCGCACCGCGTCCGCCAGCGCGTCGGCCACCAGCACGTGCGGCACACCGAGCTGGATCGCCCAGCGCAGCGCCTCCAGCGCACCGGCCCGGTCACCCATCACGGCCTTCTCCGCGACCGCGAACCCGGTCACCTCCGCCCGCCCACGGTGGTAGCGGCGGACCGCCTCGGCGTCGACCTTCCCACCGGTGTCGGCGACCAGCTGCGACGCCGCCGCGGCCAGCTCCCGGAGGTCGGAGCCGACCGCCTCGATCAGCGCGGCCACGGCCTCCGGGTCCGCCTTGCCGCCGCCGGCCGCCCGGATCTCGTTGCGCACGAACGCCTCGCGGTCCGTGGCCTTGGTGACCTTGGGGCACTCGGTCACCCCGGCGCCCGCCTTGCGCAGCGCGGCGGGCAGCTCCTTGGCCGCCTTGCTGCGCCCACCACCGCTGTGCACGACGACCAGCGTCACCCCGTCGGCGGGCGCCTTGGCGTAGGCGATCACGGCGTCGGCGATCTCCTTGCCCACCTCCTGCGCGGCTTCGAGCGCGATCACGCGACCCTCCGCGAACAGCGACGGGCTCACCAGTTCGGCCAGCTCGGGAGGGGTGAGCTCGGTCACCCGAACGCGCGTCAGGTCGGCCTGCGGGTCGATCTTCCGCGCGAGGTCCAGCGCGCCGCGCACCGCGCGTTCGACCAGCAACTCCTCCTCGCCGATGACCAGGTGGACGGCATCGGGCGTGTCAGTGGGCGCACTCACGCGCGCGATCCTCCCACGCCCGTTCGCCGTCCGGATGGTGGACGTCACTGGCTACGGGTCGGGATCGTGTCGTAGGTTGACGTCACCACAACTGAATACCGCTCATCCAGAGGGGCAGAGGGATCGGCCCGTAGAAGCCCCGGCAACCCGTCGTTCAGCGTGCGCGTCCAGCGCCCGCCGGCGATCACGGTGCCAATTCCGACCCGCGACGCGGGAAAGATGAGGAGACACCTCGCGATGACTGCTGTCAGTGCGCCCTCGGCGACCACCACCTCCTTCGACCTCGGTCCGGCTCGTGCCCTGTCCTGTCGGGAGTGCGGGCACGAGACGCCGCTCGCACCGGAATACGCCTGCCTGGAGTGTTTCGGGCCGCTGGAAGTGGCCTACGACTTCGGCCGCGTCCGCCGTGAGGACATCGAAGCCGGCCCCCGGTCGATCTGGCGCTACCGCGGCCTGCTGCCCGTGCCCTCCACGGTCGAGTCGCACCCCAACACCAACCCCGGCGGCACCCGCCTGGTGGAGGCCGACCGCCTCGCCAAGGCCCTGGGCGTCCGCAAGGTCTGGGTCAAGGACGACACCGGCAACCCCACCCACTCCTTCAAGGACCGCGTCGTCGGCGTCGCCCTCGCCGCGGCCCGCGAGCTGGGCTTCAAGGTGCTGGCCTGCCCGTCCACCGGCAACCTCGCCAACGCCGTCGCCGCCGCCGCGGCCCGCGCCGGCTGGGAGTCGGTGGTCTTGGTGCCCTCCTCCCTGGAGCAGGCGAAGATCCTCATGACCGCCGTCTACGACGGCAACCTGATCACCGTCGACGGCAACTACGACGACGTGAACCGGCTGGCCCAGGAACTGGCCGCCGAGCACGAGGACTGGGCGTTCGTCAACGTCAACGTCCGCCCCTACTACGCCGAGGGCTCCAAGACGCTGGGCTACGAGGTCGCCGAACAGCTCGGCTGGCGCCTGCCCGACCAGATCGTGGTGCCCATCGCGTCCGGCTCCCAGTTGACCAAGGTCGACAAAGCCTTCCGCGAGCTGGGCGAACTCGACCTGGTCGAGCAGACCCCGTACCGGGTGTTCGGCGCCCAGGCCACCGGCTGCTCCCCCGTCTCCGCCGCCTTCAAGGCCGGCCACGACGTGGTCTCCCCGGTGCGCCCGGACACCATCGCCCGCTCACTGGCGATCGGCGCCCCCGCCGACGGTCCCTACGTGCTGGACGCCGTGCGCCGCACCAACGGCGCGATCGAGGACGTCACCGACGAAGAGGTCATCGAGGGCATCCGGCTGCTGGCCCGCACCGAGGGCATCTTCGCGGAGACGGCCGGCGGCGTGACCGTCGCCACCGCGAAGAAGCTCATCGAGTCCGGGCAGCTCGACCCGGACGGCGAAACCGTCCTGCTCATCACCGGCGACGGCCTCAAGACCCTCGACGCCCTCAGCGACCGCATCGGCCCCCGGGCGAACGTGCCGCCGTCGGCGGAGGCCGTGCTGAAGGCCCTTCAGGACTGACACCACCACCCGGACCACCGGCCACATCGGAGCCACAAGCCACACCGGCGCCACAAGCCACACCGGCGCCACCGGCCGCTCCGGAGCCACCGGCAACACCGGAGGCATCGGCCGAGCCGGAGCCACCAACCGGGCCAGGTTCGGTGCCCGCCGAACCCGGTGCCGAACCCGGTGCGACGGTCACCAAACCCGGTGCGGCGGTCACAGCGCGACCCCCGAGGTGCGCAGCCAGCCCGTGCGCGGGAAGGCGGCCAGCTCGGGGAGCACGCGCGGCTCCACCGGTTCGGTGACCACGCGCCACGCGGTCAGCAGCTGTGGCCACGGCCGTTTCGCCTTTTCCTGGTTGTAGCGCTCGGCGTGCCACTCCTCCGGCGGTATCGCGAGGTCGTCGTCGAACAGGGTGTCGGCGACCAGGCGGTACGCGGCGTCGGCGGAAGCCACCTCGGCCGTGTGCACCACCCCGGTGGCGGTGGCCCGCGCGACGATGCCGCGTTCCCCGCCGAGCCGGTCCTCGCACACGTAGTAGGTGAAACTCGCCCGCAGCTCGTCGCGCGGCCAGGGCCGAGCGGTGTAGCCCGGCTGCCACAGCGCCCACCCCAGGGCCCGGTGGTCACCTGGCCGCTGCCACCCCGCGTTGAGCCTGATCCACCTGTCGTTCCTCATCTTCGTTTCCCTTCGCCTCGTCGAGCGGACCGCCCCGGCGGACGATCCGCAGCCCTTCCGGGCCGGTGAGGACGGCGGTGTCGCCGTCCCGGTCGGTGCGCAGCACCAGCGCGCCCTGCTTCACCAGCGCGTCGACCACCACCCCGCTGGGGTGGCCGTAGCGGTTGCCCGCGCCGACGCTCACCAGCGCGATCCGCGGCCGCACGGCCGCGAGGAACGCCGGTGACGAGTACCGCGACCCGTGGTGCGGCACCTTGAGCACGTCGGCCCGCAGGTCGACGTGCCCGTCGAGCAGGTCGGCCTGTCCGGCCAGCTCGACGTCGCCGGTCAACAGCACCCGCCCGGCCGCGGTCGATGCCCGCAGCACCAGCGACGCGTCGTTGACCGCCGTGTTCGTCTCACCCACCGGGCCCGCACGCGGACCCAGCACGTCGAGTCCCAGCCCCGGCCAGCCCAACCGCTGCCCGGCACTCAGCTCGACCACGCGGACCCCGGCCGCCCGCGCCCGTTCGCGCACCTCCTCCCACGCCCACCCCGGCCGGCGCGCGGGCCCCACGGCCACCGCGCCCACCTCTCGTTCCGCCAGCACGGCGGCCAGTCCGCCGACGTGGTCGGCGTGCAGGTGGCTCAGCACCACCAACGGGATGCGCCGCACCCCCAACCGCCGCAGGCACGACAGCACCGGCACCGGGTCGGGCCCGGTGTCGACCAGCACCGCCCGGTCGCGCTCGGCGGTGGCCAGGACGACCGCGTCCCCCTGACCCACGTCGCACGCCACCACCGACCAGCCCTGGACGGGCCAGCGCGGCGAGACCACCTCCAGCGGCACGAGGACCACCACCGCCCCGGCCACCGCGGCCACGACCAGCACCCGCAACCGCCGCAGCCGGAGGACCACCCAGCCGAGCACCAGCACCCCGGCCAGCAGCACCCCGCCGACCCAACCCTCGGGCCACCCGACCGCCGCACCCGGCACCGCCGCCGCGTGCCGCCCCACGGTGATGAGCCAGCTCACCGCCGGTCCGGCCACCTCGACGACCAGGCGCGCCACCGGTTCGTGGACCGGTGCCAGCACCGCGGCCGACACACCGAGCACCGTGGCCGGCGCCACCACGGGCCCGACCAGCAGGTTCGCCACCACCGCGACCAAGCTGACCTGCCCCGAGATGCCCGCGACCAGTGGTGCGGTCGCCAGGTTCGCGGCCACCGGCACCGCCAGCGCCTCCGCGAGCCCGACCGGCACACCGCGTTCCCTCATCGCGGCGGACCACCTCGGCGCGAGCAGCACCAGTGCCGCGGTGGCCACCACCGACAGGCCGAACCCCGGGTCGGTGGCCAACTCCGGGTCGTAGAGGACCAGGACCACCACCGCGGCCGCGAGCGCCGGCACCGCCGACCGCTCCCGTCCCAGCACCAGCGCGAGCAACGCCACCGCACCCATCACGGCGGCCCGCAGCACGCTCGGCTCCGGCCCGGCGAGCACGACGAACCCGACCAGCGCGGCCATCGCACCCGCCGCGCACCCGCGTGGACCGAGGCGGAACAGCCGCAGCACCAACAGCACCGCGCCGCACAGGATCGCCAGGTTCGCCCCGCTGACCGCCAGGACGTGGGCGAGCCCCGCGGTGCGGAACTCCTCCACCACCCTGGGCGCGAGGCGCGAGGTGTCACCGACCACCAGGGCCGGCAGCAGCCCGGCGGGTTCCGGGTCGAGAGCGGTGCTCGCGTCCCGGAGTCCGGCCCGCAGGTCCTCGGCCACCCGCTGCCACACCGGTGCCTCGGTCTCCACGCGCGGCGGTCCGCGGACCCGGAGGACGGCGACCGTCAGCTCACCGCCCCGAGGTGGGGCGAGCGTGCCCTTCGCCTCGACCCGCCGGCCCGGCAGCAGCTCCAACCACCCGGTGGCCGGGGCCAGGACCACCACCCGGCCGCCGTCGTCGAGGGTCGCGCGGACCAGGACCAGGTCGACACCGCCCGCTCGTGACCCGAAGCCGCTGGTGCGCAAGCCGTGCGGTCGGCTGTCGAGTTCGAAGTGGAGGGTGGTGGGCATCCCTCGTTCGGCGGCGGCGCGCAGCGGGTGGTGGGCCGACGCGTGGGCTTGGGCGCCGATCCAGCACGCCGCCACCGGTCCCGCGACCGCGATGGCGACCGCCGCCGGGCGCCAGGGCCGCAGCGCCAGACCACCGATGAGCGTCAGGGTCAGGCCGACCACGGGAGCGGCCCACCAGGTCCACAGGAGACCGGCGAGAGCGGTGGCCCAGACGGTGAGGGCGGCCGGGACGAGGTGCGCGCGGGGGTTCACGACCACACCCACCCGAGGCTGGTGACCGCGAGGCGTGGGCGGTGGTTGCCGGTGGGGCGGTGCTCGTCGGTGAGGCGGTCACCGAACGTGCGGCGGGGCAAGCGGTCGAGCAGTCGTCGCAGCCGGCGGCGGAGGTGGTGGGAGGCGATGGACAGGAGGAGGCGGTGCGGAGCCGGGGTGGAGCGGACCGGGTGGGCGGGCCGGGCGGGGCGGAGGACGAGGTGGTCGAGCGTTTGACGGAGGCGGGCGTGCGGGCGGGGGCAGGGGCGGCTGCTCGTGGTGGGGGTTCGGCGGGTCTCCGGTTGGTGGTTGGTTGATCGGCGGGTGGTCGAGCGGTCGTGAGCCTGGTCGTGGGTGGTCGGGTGGGCAGCCTGGTCGTGGGCAGTGTCGTGGGCAGCCGGGTCGTGGGCAGTGTCGTGGGCGGCCGCGTCATGGGCAGTCGGGTCGTGGATGGCCGGGCGGGCGGTGAGGTCTGGGGCGGTTGGGCGACGGGCAGTGGGGCGGTGGGCGGTCGGGCGGTGGGCGGTCGGGCGGCGGGTGGGCGGTTCGGGTGCGCGGCGGTCGACGTCCCAGGTGGACGCGCGGCACCTGGGGAACTTCGAGCAGGTGGCGGTTTCCGGTATGGGCGCCTTGAACCGGGCGCGGGCGGCCGCGGCGGAGGTGGGTTTGTTCGGACAGGGACAGGCGGGGCTCATCAGAGGGCTCCTGGTGGTCGTGAGGGGTTGAGTGGTCGTGAAGGGCTAGAGGCGGACCAGCTCGCCGAGCTTCGCCAACTTCGCGTCGCCGATGCCCTCGATCTCGCCCAGCTGTTCGAGCGAGGTGAACGGGCCCTGCTTCTGGCGGCGGTCGACGATGCGCTGGGCGGTCACCGGGCCGACCCCGGGCAGGGTGTCGAGCTGTTCCTTCGTCGCGGCGTTGAGGTTCAGCGGTTGGCTCGCCGCGTCGGCCGGCTGCGGTACGGGAACGCCCACGGCGATCTGCTCGCCGTCGGTGACCCTGCGGGCCAGGTTGAGCGCGGTCAGGTCGGCGCCCGGGTTGGGGCCGCCGGCGGCGCGCACGGCATCGGCCACCCTGGCGCCGCTGGGCACCGTCACCAGACCCGGTGTCGGCACCTGGCCGACGACGTTGACGACGAGCTGCTGCTCGGCCTGCGCGACGGCGGCGGGTTCGGCCACCCTGAGGTCGGGTGGGCTCTCGGGCACGGGCCGCTGCCACCACAGGGCCAGGGCGACCGCGAGCCCCACGCCCGCCATGACGCTCGCGAACAGGACCGTGCGGCGGCGCGGGAGGGCCGGGTCGGGCAGCCAGCGGCGCAGCAGGCGCCCGAGCTTGCCGCGTGGCTGCGCGCCCTCGCCCTCGGTCTGGACGAAGACCAGCTTCTCGTCGGCCTCGGCCGCTCGGTGTTTGCCCCGCTCCTGGGAGATCAGCGCTCGCAGGCGGGCTTTCGTGGTTTCCGGGTTCGTGTCGAACATGTGATCGACGCTAGGCCGGTTGGCGCAGTCGCGGGAGGGGCGATCCGGGATCTGTGGACAACTTCCCGGTGATGGATAAAGCGGGCTAGGAAACCCCGCCCGGCAGCACCACCACGCCCAGGACCCCGGGACCCGTGTGCGCCCCGATCACGGCTCCCACCTCGGAGATCAGGCAGCCGGTCGAGCCGGGGACGCGCTCGTCGAGCAGCGTCGCGAGTTCCGCGGCGCGCTGCGGGGCGGCCAGGTGGTGGACGGCCAGCCCGACCCGACCGGGACCGGCCGCCGTCGCGGCCAGGTCGACCAGGCGGCCGATCGCGCGCCCCATCGTGCGGACCTTCTCCAACGGCACGATGCGGCCGTCGTCGACGTGCAGCAGGGGCTTGACCGCCAGGGCCGTCCCGAGCAGGGCCGCCGTGGGGCTGATGCGCCCGCCCCGCCGCAGGTGGTCCAGGGTTTCCACGCAGAAGAACATCTTGACGCGCGCCGCCGCGTCGACCGCCGCCCGCTCGGCGTCCGCACCGTCCTCGGCCGCGGCGCAGGCGGCCAGCACGGCGAAGCCCAACCCCATGCCCGTGGCGCGTGAGTCGACCACCCTGATCCGGGTCGGGTCGACCTCCTCGGCGGCCAACCGCGCGGCCTCCCACGTGCCCGACAGCTCCCGGGACAGGTGCACCGACACGATGGACCCGGCGCCCTCGTCGAGGGCCGACCGGTACGCCTCGGCCAGCTCCCCCGGCGTGGGCCGGGACGTGGTCACCCGGCGGTGCTCCCCCAGCGCCGCGGCCAGCTCCGCCGGACCGAAGTCCACCACGTCCAGCCTGCCGCGACCGTCCACCGCCACGTGCAGCGGGACGACCCGGATGCCGTGCCGCTCGGCGAACCCCTCGGGCAGGTACGCCGTGGAGTCGGTGACGATCGTGGTGGACACGAGTGCCGAGACTACGGCTCCGCCCCTCCCGGGTGACCGACCGCCACGGTGCGGACCAGTTCGGCCATCGCGGCGCCGACCAGCTCGTGCGCCTCCCAGCCCCAGTGCATCCCGTCCGGGTTGCCGAGCCGTGACCGCACGTGCTCACCCACCAGCGCGGGCACGTCCAGCAGCGGCACGCCGACCCGCTCGGCCCACCCGCGCACCGCGCGCTCCGCCGCCGCGCGCCCGGTGTGCACCCCGCCGTACGCCGGGGACCGGTGCACCGACGGCGTCATGCCCACCACCCGGATCCCCGGTTCGAGGGCGTGCACCGCGCGCACCGAGTCGTCCAGGTACCGCACGGTCAGGTGCGGCGGCAACGCCACCGGGCGCCCGCGCGACAGCCTCGACAGCGCCGGTTGGAGCGCCAGGTACGCCGCCCGCGCCCGCCGCCGCACCCCGTCCGGCCGCAGGTAGCGCAGCCCCTGCCGCCAGAAGGTCGGCAGCGGCGAGGGCAGCGTGTCCATGTGCCCCACGGCCAGCAACAGCACGTCCGTGCGCGGCAGCAGCGACCACACCCTCGGGTCGCCGGTCAGCGACCACCAGGCGTCCCGGGCCGTCCAGCCGAACCCCGCCGCCAGCTCCGCGTGCCCGCCCAAGGCCGCCGCGCAGACGTTCGGCCACAACCGCGGGTGGTCCGCGGGCAGCGGCCCCTCCGGGCCGTGGAACGTCAGCGAGTCGCCGAGGACGAGCAGTCTCACCTGGTGGTTCCGGCGTTGTACGACGACAGCCGCCACCGGCCGTCACCGCCCGGACGCCGCGCGAACACCGTCCAGTGGCAGTTGCCGATGCCGCCGAGCAGACCCCAGCGGTCCACCGGCAGCTCCAGCAACCGCCCGGTCAACGCGCTGATCAGCCCGCCGTGCGCGCACAGCATGACCGTCCCGGAGAACTCCCGGTCCACCTCGTCGACCACGGCGAGGGCGCGCTCGGAGACCTCCACGCGCGTCTCGCCCTCGGGCGGCGACAGGGTGCCGTCGCCGCGCCACAGCTCCAGCATCCCGGGCCACTCCACCTCGATCTCCGTGGTGGTGAGGCCCTGCCACTTGCCCAGGTGCGTCTCGCGCAACCGCTCGTCGATCCGCAGCGGGACCCCCGTCGCCTCGGTGAACACCGACGCGGTGTCCCGCGCGCGGTGCAGGTCCGAGGCGACCACCAGCTCGGGCGCGAACCCGGCGAGCACCGGCACCGCGAACCGAGCCTGGTTCCACCCGGTCTCGGTCAGCGCCGAGTCCAGGTGGCCCTGCATCCGGCTGGTCGCGTTATAGTCGGTCTCACCGTGCCGCCACAGCACGAGCCGGGTGAGGGTCATGCGTCGGCGACCTCGTCGGTCACGGGCCCGGCGTCGAACTCGATGCGCGGGCAGTCCTTCCACAGCCTCTCCAGGCCGTAGAAGCTCCGCTCCTCCACGTGCTGGACGTGCACCACGACGTCCACGAAGTCCAGCAGGACCCAGCGGCCCTCGCGCGCGCCCTCACGGCGGACCGGCTTGCGACCGGCCTCGCGCAGCTTCTCCTCGACGTTGTCCACGATCGCGCCGACCTGCCGCTCGTTGGGCGCGGAGGCGATCACGAACGCGTCGGTGATCACCAGCTGGTCGGACACGTCGAGCACGATCACGTCGTGCGCCTTCTTGTCGGCCGCCGCGTTCGCGGCGACCAGCGCCAACCGTCGTGCCTCGTCCGTGGCTGCCACTTCTCTCCTCATCGCCTCGGCGGGCGCCGATAGGCCCGCACGAGTTACCGAGGGTACCGGCGCCCGGTATCAGTCCGGCACCGAGTAGAGCCGGCGCTTCGATATGTACTGGACCACGCCGTCGGGCACCAGGTACCACACCGGCAGGCCGGCGGCCGTGCGGGCGCGCACGTCGGTGGACGAGATGGCCAGCGCGGGCACCTCGACCAGGGACACCGCGCCGGGCGGCAGGTGGGTGTCGTCCAGCTCGTACCCGGGCCGCGTGACGCCGATGAAGTGCGCCAGGTCGAACACGTCGTCCGCGCGCCGCCAGGACAGGATCTGCTCCAGCGCGTCCGCGCCGGTGATGAAGAACAGGTCCGCGCCGGGGTGCGCGGCGCCGAGGTCGCTGAGCGTGTCGACGGTGTAGGTGGGTCCGTCCCGGTCGATGTCGACCCTGGACACCGAGAAGCGGGGGTTGGACGCCGTGGCGACGACCGTCATCAGGTAGCGGTCCTCGGCCGCGCTGACCTGGCGTTCGACCTTCTGCCAGGGCTGCCCGGTGGGCACGAAGACGACCTCGTCGAGGTCGAAGCGGGCCTGGACCTCGCTGGCCGCGACGAGGTGGCCGTGGTGCACCGGGTCGAAGGTGCCACCCATGACGCCGATCCGGCGGTTGGACATGGGAGGTGAGCCTAGTTCGGTTGGCGCGCGGGCGGCCGGTGGCGTCCCGGGGAGTGGACCGCGTCCACGGGTCGCCGTGACGCGATCGGCGCGGTCCTCCGGCGGTCGGCTACTCCTGCGGGGCGAGCACCGTGCCGTCGGCGTCGCGCACCAGGATCGCCTCCATCGGGCACGACTCGGCCGCGTCCACGACCGCGTCGGCGGGCTCGACGGAGGGGTTGACCGGGGTCGCGGTGCCGTCTTCGAGCCGGAAGTGGTCCGGCGCGATGGACGAGCACATACCCGTGCCCAGGCACCTGCTCCGGTCGACCTCCACGGTCCAGCGCGTCACGGGCTCACCACCTGACGGGAAGGGCCTGCGGGCCCCGGATCAGCCTGCCCTTCTTGAACGCGACGTCACCGTCCAGCCGGAGCGACGGGAACCTCTTGAGCAGGGTGCCGATGGCCACCTGGAGCTCCATCCGGGCCAGGGACGCGCCGACGCAGTGGTGCGCGCCGTGGCCGAACGTGAGGTGCGGGTTGTGCTCGCGGTGGAAGTCCACCTCGTCCGGGCGGTCGAACACCGACGGGTCGCGGTTGGCCGCGAGGTTGTTGACGAACACCGCCTCGCCGGCGGCGATCCTCACGCCGGACAGCTCCACGTCGGCCGTGGCGATCCGGGGGAAGCCCGCCGAGCTGCCCAGCGGGGTGAACCGCAGCAGTTCCTCCACCGCGGCGGGCACCAGCGACGGGTCGTCGCGCAGCTCCGCGAGCCGGTCGGGGGCGCGCAGCAGCAGGTAGGTGAAGTTGCCGATCTGGTTGGCCGTGGTCTCGTGGCCCGCGACCAGCAGCGCCACCCCGAACGACACCAGCTCCCGCTCGGTGAGCCGGTCCTCGTCGTCGTGCGCCGCGACCAGCTCGGACAGCATGTCGTCGGCGGGGTCGGCGCGCTTGGCCACGACCAGCCCGGCGATGTAGTCGCGCAGCGCGTCGTTCGCCGCGACGATCTCCTCGGGCCGGAACGCGGTGATCGCCACGGCGGCGTCCGACCAGGCCCGGAAGCGCCCTCGGTCCTCGAACGGCACGCCCAGCATCTCGCAGATGATCGTGATGGGCAGCGGCATCGCCAGCGCCTCGACGAGGTCGACGGGCGGGCCCTGCTGCTCCACCGCGTCCAGCAGGCCGTCCACGACCTCCTGGGCGCGTTCGCGCAGCCGCTCGGTGCGGCGCAGCGTGAACCCCTTGGCCACCAGCTTGCGCAGCCGCGTGTGGTCCGGCGGGTCCATGCTGAGGATGTTCGCCTCGGTCGGCATGTCCGGCAGCGAGCGCGGCACGTCCGCGCCCGGCGCCAGCACCGCGGCGCGGCTGAACGCCGGGTCGGCGAGCACCGTCCTGACGTCGTCGTACCGGGTCGCCAGCCACGCCTCGCCGCCGAAGGGCAGGCGCACCCTGGCCACCGGCCCGTCGCGCTGGAGCTCCAGCAGCCCGGGGTCCAGCACCAGGTCGTCGGGTTCGGTGAACGGGTAGGACCTGCTCTCCATCGGCACCCCCGCACCAGCATCCGCTCACACCCGACAGTAGGCAGACCGTTACCGACCGTCAACCGCTTTCGGTGCGCTTCAACAGGACGGAGGACGCCCGGGTCACCAGGGCCGCGGCGTGGATGGGGTCCGCGCGCAGCTCCGCCTCCTCGTGCGGCAGATGCTCGGCGGGCAAGTCCTCCGACGCCGCCCTGGTCTCGGCGGCGTCCCGGGGCCGGCTCACGACGTCGGCCGGACCTGTCCCTCGCCCCAGACGACCCACTTGGTCGAGGTCAGCTCGGCCAGGCCCATGGGACCGCGCGCGTGCAGCTTCTGGGTGGAGATGCCGATCTCCGCGCCCATGCCGAACTCGCCGCCGTCGGTGAACCCGGTGGAGGCGTTGACCACGACCGCCGCGGCGTCGACCCGGGTGGTGAAGCGGCGGGCCGCGTTGAGGTCGCTGGTCACGATGGCCTCGGTGTGGCCGGAGCCGTGCGCGGCGATGTGCTCCACGGCCTCGTCGAGCGAGTCGACCACGCGCGCGGCGATGTCCAGGGACAGGTACTCGGTGCCCCAGTCCTCGTCGGTGGCGGCCACCACGCGCTGGTCGCGGGCGAACCGCTCGTCGCCGTGCACCACGACGTCCCTGGCCAGCAGCGCCTGGGTGATGCGGGGCACGAACTCGTCCGCGACGGCGGCGTGCACCAGCAGCGACTCGGCCGCGTTGCACACGCTGGGGCGGCGGATCTTGGAGTTGAGCACGATGCGCTCGGCCATGTCGAGGTCGGCGGAGGCGTCCACGTACACGTGCACGTTGCCCACGCCGGTCTCGATGGCGGGCACGGTGGCCTGCTGCACGACCGCGTTGATCAGGCCCGCGCCGCCGCGCGGGATGACCAGGTCCACCAGGCCGCGCGCGGTGATCAGGTGGGTGACCGACGCGCGGTCGTGGCACGGCAGCAACTGCACGGCGTCCGCGGGCAGGCCGGCTGCCTCCAGGGCGTCGCGCAGGATCGCGACCAGCGCGGTGTTGGAGTGCTCCGCGGTCGACGAGCCGCGCAGCAGCGCCGCGTTGCCGGACTTCAGCGCCAGGCCGGCGGCGTCCACGGTGACGTTCGGCCGGGCCTCGTAGACCATGCCGACCACGCCCATCGGGACGCGGACCTGCCGCAGCTCCAGGCCGTTGGGCAGGATCGAGCCACGCAGCACCTCGCCCACCGGGTCCGCCAGGCCGGCCACCGTCTCCAGGCCGGCGGCCACGCCCCCGACGCGCGCCTCGGTGAGCGCCAGGCGGTCCAGCAGGCCCTGGTTCAGGCCGGCCGCGCGGCCCGCTTCGAGGTCCTTGGCGTTGGCCTCCAGCACCTCGGCGCACCGGGTGCGCAGCGCGGCGGCCATCTCGTGCAGGGCGGCGTCCTTGCGCTCGCGGGTGGCGAGGGCCAGCTCGTTGGCGGCGACACGGGCGCGCCGGGCCGCGGCGTGCACCTGTTCGCGCAGGTCGTCAATCACGCGGCTCAGCCTACGGTCACCCGGACGTGGCTGTCTTCGAGGTTCTCGCGGATCGGAACTGTCGGGGACGTCTGCCAAGGTGTTCGACCATGGACGACGGTGCGCTCCGCGAACTGGCCGAAGAACGCCTGAGGGCCCTGGCCGGCCCCTCGGCCGTGCTGCGCGACGACCAGTGGACGGCGATCCACGCGCTCGTGGCCGACCGGCGGCGGGCGCTGGTGGTGCAGCGGACCGGGTGGGGCAAGTCCGCGGTGTACTTCATCGCCACGGCGCTGCTGCGGTCCCTGGGCGAGGGGCCGACGGTGATCGTGTCGCCGCTGCTGGCGCTGATGCGCAACCAGGTCGAGGCGGCGGCGCGGGCGGGCGTGCACGCGGCGACGATCAACTCGGCCAACACCGACGAGTGGCAGGACGTGCAGGACCGGGTGGCGGCCGGCGAGGTCGACGTGCTGCTGGTGTCGCCCGAACGGCTGAACAACCCGGACTTCCGGGACTCGGTGCTGCCCTCGCTGACCGCGTCGGCGGGGCTGCTGGTGGTGGACGAGGCGCACTGCATCTCCGACTGGGGCCACGACTTCCGGCCGGACTACCGGCGGCTGCGGACGCTGCTGACCGAGCTGCCCGCCGGGGTGCCGGTGCTCGCCACCACGGCCACGGCCAACGACCGGGTGGTGCGGGACGTGACCGAGCAGCTGGGGCTCGGCGCGGACGCCGACGCGCTGGTGCTGCGCGGACCGCTGGACCGCGAGAGCCTGCGGCTGTCGGTGGTGCGGCTGCCGACCGCCGAGGCCCGGTTGGGGTGGCTGGCCGAGCGGTTGGGCGAGCTGCCCGGCTCGGGGATCGTGTACGCGCTGACCGTGGCGGCGGCGGACGACGTGGCGGCGTTCCTGCGCTCGCGCGGGTACGAGGTGGTGGCGTACTCGGGGCGCACCGACCCGGCGGAGCGGCAGCGGGCCGAGGCGGACCTGCTGGCCAACCGGGTCAAGGCGCTGGTGGCGACCTCGGCGCTGGGCATGGGCTTCGACAAGCCGGACCTGGGGTTCGTGGTGCACCTCGGCGCGCCCGCCTCCCCCATCGCCTACTACCAGCAGATCGGCCGGGCGGGGCGCGGCGTGGAGCGGGCCGAGGTGCTGTTGCTGCCCGGCCCGGAGGACCGGGACATCTGGGCGTACTTCGCCTCGCTCGCCTTCCCACCCGAACGAGTGGTGCGGCAGGTGCTCGACGCACTCTCACCGGATCGAGCGATGTCAACAGCCGCCCTGGAGCCCATAGTGGAATTGTCACGCACCCGCCTCGAAGTGGTGCTGAAGGTGCTGGACGTGGACGGGGCGGTGCGGCGGGTCCGCGGCGGGTGGGTGTCGACGGGGCGGCCGTGGACCTACGACGCCGAGCGGTACGGGCGGATCGAGGCGGCCCGGCAGGTCGAGCAGCGGGCGGTGCTCGACTACCTGGCCACCGACGGCTGCCGCATGGAGTTCCTGTTGCGGCAGCTGGACGACCCGCACGCGGCGCCGTGCGGGCGGTGCGACAACTGCACGGGTGTGCGGCCCTCGGCGGAGGTGTCGGACACGGCGGCCTCCGCGGCGCGGGAGCGGTTGTTGCGCCCGGGTCTGGAGGTCGAGCCGCGCAAGATGTGGCCCACGGGGATGGCGGCGGCCGGGGTGGCGCTGTCCGGGAAGATCCCGGCGGGCGAGGCGGCGACGACGGGCCGGGCGCTGGGGCGGTTGACCGACATCGGCTGGGGCAACCGGTTGCGGTCGCTGTTCGCCGAGGCGGACCGGGAGATCCCGGACGACGTGTTCGCCGCGTGCGTGAAAGTGCTGGCCGCGTGGGGTTGGGCCGAGCGGCCGGTGGGTGTGGTGACGGTGGGGTCGCGGGCGAAGCCGGAGCTGGTGGGCAGCTTCGGGCGGCGGATCTCGTCGGTGGGGCGGTTGCCGCTGCTGGGGCAGGTGTGGCTGGGCGAGTCGACGCACCGGGCCAACAGCGCGCAGCGGTTGGCGGGGCTGGTGCGGGAGGTGAGCGGACCCGATCTGTCCGGTGTGGACGGACCGGTGCTGTTGGTGGACGACCGGGTCGACACCGGCTGGACGATGACGGTGGCGGCGCGGGAGCTGCGGCGGGCGGGCGCGACGGCGGTGCTGCCGTTCGCCCTGGCGGTGACGGCGTGAGATCGACGGCGGGGAGACCGCCCCCCCCCCCCCCCCCCCCGACGGGCGGTGTGGCGGACAGGAGCAGGGGGTGGGCCGGTGGTGACGGGGTGAGGTTGATGGCGGAACGAGTGCTGCTGCGGCCGTTCGCGGCGACTGACGCGCCAGCGGTCGCCGCGTACCGGTCCGATCCGCACGTGGCCCGCTACCAGGGGTGGGACGTGCCGTTCTCCCTGGTGCAGGCCGAGGAGTTCGTGCGGGAGGTCGCGGGTCTCGACCCGGCCGAGCCGGGGTGGTTCCAGTTCGCCGTCGAGGTGGGCGGAAAGCTGGTCGGCGACGTCGGGGTGAACCTGCACCACAACCGGATGCAGGCGGAGATCGGCTACACGTTGGCGGCCGCGCACCAAGGGCTCGGGTACGCGACGGAAGCCGTGCGGCGACTGCTGGAGCACCTGTTCGACGAGCGCGGGCTGCACCGGGTGGCCGCCGAGTGCGACGCGCGCAACGGGCCGTCCGCCCGGCTGCTGACCCGGCTCGGGTTCCGCCAGGAGGGGCACCGGGTGCGGAGCACGTGGGCGAAGGGCGAGTGGACCGACGACCTGCTGTTCGGGTTGCTGGCCGAGGAGTGGAGGGAGCACATGATCTGACCGCGTGACCGGTGGCGATCGGGATCGGCGCGGGCGGGACCGGCAGGGGCCCGTCAGGGCTTGCCGGCTTGCCAGGGCCCAGGGTCTGCCGGGGCCTATGACCCCTGCCGGGGGCCTACGACCGCAGCGGAACCAGGTCGTCCGCGTGCACGACCTCGCGGCGCTGCTCCGCAGGCAGGTCGGCGCTCTTGCGACCGATCAGGCCGGGCAGTTCCGCGGCGTCGAAGGCCACCACGCCGCGTGCCACCACGTGCCCTGACGGGTCGACCAGCTCGACCACGTCACCGGCCTCGAACGCGCCGTCCACGTCGGTGATGCCCGCCGCGAGCAGCGACCGCCGGCGGCCGACGACCGCGGCCACCGCGCCGTCGTCCAACCGCAGCCTGCCGGTGGCGTCGGCCGCGTGCCCCAGCCAGAAGCGGCGCGCGGACAGCCGGGGGCCGGTCACCGCGAACGCCGTGCCGACGTCCGCGGCGCTCAGCGCCCGCGTGGCGTCGGTCGCGCCCGCCAGCAGCACGGGGATGCCCGCCGAGGCCGCCAGGCGGGCTGCCGCGAGCTTGGACGCCATCCCGCCGGTGCCCAGGCCGGAGGCGCCGGCCGAACCTGCCCGGACGCCGTCCACGTCGGCCGGGCCGGTCACCTCGGTGACGCGCTGGGCGCCCGGCAGGCGCGGGTCGCCGTCGTAGAGGGCGTCGACGTCGGAGAGGAGGTACAGGGCGTCCGCGCCCACCAGGTGGGCCACCAGGGCGGCCAGCCGGTCGTTGTCGCCGAACCGGATCTCCTCGGTGGCGACGGTGTCGTTCTCGTTGACCACCGGCACCGCGCCCAGCGCCAGCAGCCGGGAGAACGTGCGCTGGGCGTTGCGGTAGTGCGCCCGCCGCACCACGTCGTCCGCGGTCAGCAGGACCTGGCCGACGGTCAGCGAGTAGCGCCCGAACGAGTTCGCGTACGCGTGCGCCAGCGCGAGCTGCCCGACGCTCGCCGCCGCCTGCTGCGTGGCCAGGTCGCGGGGCCGCCGGGTGACGCCCAGGGGGGCCAGACCCGCCGCGATGGCGCCGGAGGACACCAGCACCACCTGGCTGCCCGCCGCGCGGCGGGCAGCCACGGCGTCCACCAGCGCGTCCAGCCGCGACCGGTCCAGGCCGCCCTCGGCGGTGGTCAGCGACGACGACCCGACCTTCACCACGACCCGGGCCGCCGCCGAGACGGCCTGCCTGGCGGGTGACGACGTCGTCGAGGCGATCACTCGTCGTCCTCTTCGTCTTCGTCGTCGTCGAACTCGTCGTAGACGCCGGGCAGGCGGCGGGCCTTCTTCGCCGCCAACCGCTCGGACGCGCCGACGCGCGTGTTCTGCTCCAGCCGCGCGTCGGTGCCGCGGCCGGTCATGGTCATGGCGATGCCGGCGGGCGTGGTCGGCTCCCAGTCGAACACCAGGTCGCCGATGGTGACCTGGCAGCCGGGTTCCGCACCCATCTTGACCAGCACCTCCTCGACACCGAGGCGGGCCAGCCGATCGGCGAGGTAGCCGACGGCCTCGTCGTTGTTGAAGTCGGTCTGCCGGATCCAGCGCTCGGGCCGCTCGCCGCGCACGATGAAGCCGCCCGGCGTGGTCGGGTCCTCCACCACGGTGAAGCCCGCGTCATCCAGGGCCTTGGGGCGCAGCACGATCCGCGTCGACTCCTGCTTCGGGCGTGCCGCCCGGTACTCCTCCACGATCCGCGCCAGCGCGAACGTCAGCTCGCGCAGGCCCTCGCGGCTGGCCGTGGACACCTCGAACACCGGCAGGCCGCGCGCCTCGACGTCCGGGCGCACCAGCTCGGCCAGTTCCTTGGCCTCCGGCACGTCGATCTTGTTCAGCACCACGACGCGCGGCCGGTCGGCCAGGTCGTCGGCCAGCGACGGCGTGTACTGGGCCAGCTCGGACTCCAGCGCGTCGATGTCCGACAGCGGGTCGCGGTCCGGCTCGTAGGTCGCGCAGTCCACCACGTGCACCAGCACGGCGCAGCGCTCGATGTGGCGCAGGAAGTCCAGGCCCAGGCCCTTGCCCTCGGCCGCGCCGGGGATCAGGCCGGGCACGTCGGCCATGGTGAACACGGTCTCGCCGCCGGTGATCACGCCGAGGTTCGGCACCAGCGTGGTGAACGGGTAGTCGGCGATCTTCGGCTTGGCCGCGGACAGCACCGAGATCAGCGACGACTTGCCCGCCGACGGGAAGCCCAGCAGGCCCACGTCCGCGACGGACTTCAGCTCCAGCACCAGGTCGCGCGCCTCGCCCGGTTCACCCAGGAGGGCGAAACCGGGGGCCTTGCGGGCCTTGGACGCCAGCGAGGCGTTGCCGAGACCACCGCGACCGCCCTGGGCGGCGATCAGCCGGGTGCCCTCGCCGACGAGGTCCGCGACCAGCTCGCCCTCGGGCGTGAGCACCACCGTGCCGTCGGGCACGCGCAGTTCGAGGTCGGCGCCGTTCGCGCCGTCGCGGTTGGCGCCCTGCCCGCCCTTGCCGCTGCCGGCCGAGGCGTTGGGGCGGAAGTGGAAGTCGAGCAGCGTGTGCACCTGCGAGTCGACGACCAGCACGACGTCGCCGCCCCTGCCGCCGTTGCCCCCGTCCGGACCGCCCAGCGGCTTGAACTTCTCGCGGTGCACGGAGGCGACGCCGTCGCCCCCGTCACCTGCGGCGGCGTGGATGACGACCCGGTCGACGAAGCGGGACACGGGTACTTCCTTTCAGCTGAAAGCAAACGAAACGAGGGGCGGGAGCCGGAGTGCACCGGTCCCGCCCCTCGTCGAGGCTCGTGCGGCCGTGGAGGTCAGGCGACCCCGGCCGGAACGATGTTGACGGTCTTGCGACCGCGCTTGACGCCGAACTCGACCGCACCGGGGGTCAGGGCGAACAGCGTGTCGTCCTTGCCGCGGCCGACGTTCACGCCGGGGTGGAACTTGGTGCCGCGCTGGCGGATCAGGATCTCGCCGGCCTTGACGACCTGACCACCGAACCGCTTGACCCCGAGGTACTGGGGGTTCGAGTCACGGCCGTTGCGGGAGCTGGATGCGCCCTTCTTGTGTGCCATGGCTAGTCAGATCCTCACTTACCGGTGATGCCGGTGACCTCGACGCGGGTCAGCTTCTGGCGGTGACCCTGGCGCTTGTGGTAGCCGGTCTTGTTCTTGAACTTGTGGATGCGGATCTTGGGACCCTTGGTCTGCTCGACGACCTTGCCGGTCACCGAGAACTTCCCCAGGGCGTCGGCGTCGGAAGTGACGTCGGAACCGTCCACAACGAGGAGCGGCGCCGCGAAGGTGATCTCGGAGTCGGGCTCGCCTTCGAGCTTCTCGACCTCGATGACGTCGCCGACAGCCACCTTGTACTGCTTGCCGCCGGTCTTGACGATCGCGTACATCGGGACGGAAGTCTCCTGCTACTCGACGGGACGGGACGCGCGCGCCTGAGCCGCACTGAGCGAGCGGGCTGGGCTTCACGCGACAGGGCCCACCGGATGGCGGGCCGCGTATCAGGTTACGTGGCGGTGGTGAGCGGGGTCAAACCGGGGTGGGTAGACCGGGTTTTCCCTGCTCAGGGCGTTGCGCCGGAGCTGCCCGGGAGCACCGCGGGGGCGAGGTCCATTGCGCCGGAGCGACCCGGGGAGCACCGCAGGGGGTCCGTTGCGCCGGAGCTGCCTCGGGGGGCCACCGCGTACGCGGTGGCCCCCCGAGGCGGAACGCTCAGGCTTCCTTGACCCCACCCAGCGGCGGACCGGCCGGACGGGAGGCGGCACGCCGCGGGGCGCGGCGACGACCGGCCGTCACTGGGGGCGCGGCGTCCGGGGCGTGGCCGTTGAGCGGCTGCTCCGGGACCTGGACCTCCGGGGTGCTCCCGGCGGGCCGCTCCTCAACCGCCTTGGGCTGCTCGGTCGCCTTGGGCTGCTCGACGGCGGCGGGGGCCTCGGCGGCCCGCTTCCGCGACGACCGCCCGGACCGCGACGACCTCCCGGTCGCGGGCTGCGCCTGGTCCTCGGAGACCGGGTCGGCAGGAGCCTGGACAGCCGGGGCCTGCACGGCGGGAGCCTGCACGGCAGGCACCTGTCCGGCAGGCGCCTGGTCCGCGGAAACCTGACCAGCGGGAGCCCGGTCGGCAGGAGCCTGCACAGCGGGGGCCTGACCGGCGGGGGCCTGGGCAACAGAGCCCTGACCGGCGGGAACCTGGTCAGCGGCCTGATCGGTCTCGGCGGCGTGCTCCGGACCGTGCTTGACCACGGCACCGGCCTCCCGGCGGGCCCGGCGGCGCTGGCGGCGCTCGCGCTTGGGCGCCTCGGGGGCGGCCTCCTCCTCGATCACGGCGGCCAGGGGCTCGTCCGAGGTGGACGGCTCCGTCGCCTGCGGCTCCCCGGCGGGGGCCGGGATGGGCTCGGTCACCGGCTGCGGGACCTCGACCACGGGCTCGGCCACCGGCTCGACGACCTCGGCGGACTTGCCGCGGCGCGACTTGCGGCCACCGCCCTGCTGCTGGGCCTGACCACCGCCGTTACCACCGTTGTTGCCGCCGCTGTTGCCACCGCCACCGCCACCACCACCGCCGTGGGAGTGGACCTGGTCGGTCGTCACGATCACGCCACGCCCGCGGCAGTGCTCGCAGGTCGCCGAGAACGCCTCCAACAGACCCGTGCCGACCCGCTTCCTGGTCATCTGCACCAGGCCCAGCGACGTCACCTCGGCCACCTGGTGGCGGGTCCGGTCGCGGCCCAGGCACTCGGTCAGCCGGCGCAGCACCAGGTCGCGGTTCGACTCCAGCACCATGTCGATGAAGTCGATGACGATGATGCCGCCGACGTCGCGCAGCCGGAGCTGGCGGACGATCTCCTCGGCCGCCTCCAGGTTGTTGCGCGTCACCGTCTCTTCGAGATTTCCACCCGATCCGGTGAACTTGCCGGTGTTCACGTCGATGACCGTCATCGCCTCGGTGCGGTCGATGACCAGGTAGCCGCCCGAGGGCAGCCACACCTTGCGGTCCAGGGCCTTGAGCAGCTGCTCGTCGATGCGGTACTCGACGAACGCGTCGTTGTTGCCCACGTGCCGGCGCAACCGTTCCTGCAGGTCGGGGGCGACGTGGCGCACGTAGCCGTCGATGGTGTCCCAGGCGTCCGAGCCCTGGACCACGAGCGTGGAGAAGTCCTCGGTGAACAGGTCGCGCACGACCTTGACCAGCAGGTCCGGCTCCTCGTAGAGCAGCTGCGGCGCCTGGGCCTTGGGCGTGCCCGCCTTGTCCTTGATGACCTGCCACTGGGCCTGGAGACGGGTCACGTCGCGGCCCAGCTCCTCCTCGGCGATGCCCTCCGAGGCGGTGCGGATGATGACACCGGCGTCCTCGGGGACGACCCGCTTGAGGATGTCCTTGAGGCGCTTGCGCTCGTTGTCGGGCAGCTTCCGGCTGATGCCGGTGGCGCCGCCGCCGGGCACGTACACCAGGAAGCGGCCGGGCAGGCTGATCTGCGTGGTCAGCCGGGCGCCCTTGTGGCCGACCGGGTCCTTGGTGACCTGCACCAGCACGCTGTCGCCGGTGGACAGGGCCTGCTCGATCTTGCGGGCCTTGCCCTCCAGGCCGGCCGCGTCCCAGTCGACCTCGCCCGCGTAGAGCACCGCGTTGCGGCCCCGGCCGATGTCGATGAACGCCGCCTCCATCGAGGGCAGCACGTTCTGCACCCGGCCGAGGTAGACGTTGCCGACCAGCGAGCCTGAGCCCGCCGAGGTGACGAAGTGCTCGACCAGGACGCCGTCCTCCAGCACGCCGATCTGCGTGCGGTCGCCGCGCTCGCGCACCACCATCGTGCGCTCCACGGCCTCGCGGCGGGCCAGGAACTCGGCCTCGGACAGCACCGGGGCGCGGCGGCGACCGGCCTCGCGGCCGTCCCGGCGGCGCTGGCGCTTGGCCTCCAGCCGGGTGGAACCGCGGACGCTGCGCACCTCGCTCTGCGCGGCCTCGGAGTCGGCCTTGTCGTCGCGGGCGTCCCGCGTCTCGCGGACGTGCACGACCGTGTTCGGCGGGTCGTCCTCGCCCGGCGCGGCCTCGTCCTCCACGCCGGTCTTGCGGCGACGGCGACGGCGACGCCGGCGGCTGGAACCGCCCTCGTCGTCGTCGGCGGCGGGCTCCTCGGCCTCGGCCTCGACCTCGGGGGCCTCGGCGGCCTCCTCCGAGCCCGGCTCGTCGTCGTGCTCGTCGCCCACGCCCTTGCCGCGGCCACGACCACGACGGCCACGACGGCGTCGGCGACGGCCCTCGCCCTCGTCACCGGCGTCGTCGTCGTGCTCGTCGACGTCGTGCTCGGCGTCGTCCTCCTCGACCGCGGGCGGCTCGACCACCGGGGGCGCCGGCGGCAGGAACACCGCCGACGGTGGCGCGAACAGCGGGGCCAGCGGCGCCACCTCGCGGGCGATCACCACCGGTTCCTCGGTGTGTTCGTCGACCTCACCGGTGACGATGTCGTCCCAGTTCAGCAGGCTCTCGGCCACCTTGAGCGCCAGGTCCCGGCCCACGCTCGACTGGGGACTGCGCACCGGTTCGCCGAGGTCGGCCAAGGCCGCCAGGACGTCCTTGCTGCTCGCGTTGAGCAGCTTCGCCAGCGCGTGCACCCGGAGCTTGGCCGGGAGTTCCGACAGGTCGGGGCGCACAGGTGTGGCGTTACCCCCGCCGGCGCCGCCGGCGGGCTTTTCCGTGTTCGACAAAGCAGCTCCTCCGCCCCCGGGCGCGTCTCGACCGACGCGGCCGCGCAGGGGCCTCTCTCGTCACTCACCGCCGCGGCTGGCGGCGGGAATCCTTGCCTCGCGCTGTGGCGCTCGCTGTGGGGCGCGCGGGCACAGCAGGTCGACTGCGGCTCTTCCTCGACGACGCCGTCAGCGCCGCTCCGGCTGCCCGGTCAGACCTCCTCCGCCACCCTGTCCAGGGCCAGCGGGTCGACCAGGCCGCCTTCATCGTCGAGCCGCCCCTGCGCCATCCGGGTCGCCTTCGCGGGCACCGGCGGAACCAGGTCGGCGACGACTCTGAGCGCGCTCAGCACGTCATCGGGTCGTACGGTAGGCGTTGTCTGCCGTACGACCGTCATGAGTATCCCACACGGTTGTGACAAATCCCCGGCATCGTGTCCCGCGTCGCTCGAATGCACCTCTACCTGGGCCGACACGAGGGCGGGCCGCACGTCGAGGACCCGGCGCCCGTCCTTGGTCAACCGCTCGACCTCGACGGACGGCGCGGCGAGCAGCGCGGCCACCGCTTCGGTCAACCGTTCGGGCGACACGCCGGGCAGCTCCAGCCGCCAGGCGCCGGCGTCGATGCGCTCGGGCAGGTTGCCGCCCGCCGACTCGACCACCTCCAGCACGTCCAGCCCCGGCGGCAGCACGGCGTCCAGCACGTCGCGCAACGCGTCGGGGTCCAACCGCTCCACGACCTGGACCTCGACGTACTCGGCCTCGCTGGCCACACCGGTCGGCGCCGCGCCCACCCAGGACACCTTCGGGTGAGGGCTGAAGCCCTGGGAGTACGCCATGGGCACGCCGGCCCGGCGCAGGGCCCGTTCGAAGGTGCGGGCGATGTCGCGGTGCGAGGTGAACCGCAACCGGCCGCGCTTGGCGTAGCGCAGCCGGAGCCTCTGCACGGGCGCGGCCGACGGGTTGGGCTGCTGCTGGCGGCTCAGTGCGACTCCTCCTGGGTACCCGGGTGGTGCCCGTTCGGGGGGTGAGCACCCCAACGGTCCACGTTCCTGCTCCACGAGGACGGTACCTTGGACGCGTTCGACACCGTTGACCTTGTCTGCCCCGCGCAGCCTGACTACCGTCCGGCGACAGCGGTCACCCCGGCCGGCCGGTCGAGCCGGTCCGAGTCATGGAGGTCCACAGTGCCTCTGCTCCGCCGCGTCCGAGCGGTCGCGATCAGCGCGGCGCTGCTCGCGACGGGCAGCCTCGCTGTCACCGCGAGCGCCCAGGCCGCCCCCGAGGGGGCGCCGCCGCCCGTCGACTGCGTCGAGCACGGCTCCCCGCTCCGCTACCTGGTCGTCTTCGAGCCCGGCACCAGCGCGCCGCTGGCCGAGGCCCGGATCGGCGGCGCGTGCGGCGCGGCCACCGCCTACTACCCGGAGATCGCGGTCGCGGTGGCGGTCTCGCCCGATCCCGGCTTCGGCGACCGGGTGGGCCCCGGCCGGGCCTACAGCGCGCAGCTCGACGGCCTGTCCAAGCGGACCGGCGCGCCCGCCCGCAAGAAGGACGACGAGGTCACGGGCCCGCGCACGGCCGAGGGCGCGGTGGACCGCACGGCCGAGCAGTGGGACATGGACCTCATCCGGGCCGCCGAGGCGCACGCGGTGAGCACCGGCAGCCGGGACGTGGTGGTCGGCGTGCTCGACTCGGGCATCGACCCGACCCACCCGGACCTGGTCGGCGCGCTGGACCCGGAGCTGTCCGCGGGCTGCACCACGGGCGCGGCCGACCCGGCGCGGGCGTCCTGGTCGCCCACGACGTCCGCGCACGGCACGCACGTGGCGGGCGTCATCGCGGCGGCCGACGACGGCCTGGGCACCACGGGCGTGGCGCCGGGCGTGCGGATCGCGTCGGTGAAGGTCGTGGACGACGACGGGTTCATCTACCCCGAGTACGCGGTGTGCGGGTTCATGTGGGCCGCCGAGCGGGGCATGACCATCACCAACAACAGCTACTTCATCGACCCCTGGGTGTTCACCTGCCAGGACAAGGCGGGCCAGGCGGTGGTCTACGAGGCGGTGCGGCGCGCGGTCGAGCACGCCACCGCGCGCGGCGTGCTGACCGTGGCGGCGGCGGGCAACTCGGCGGCCGACCTGACCAAACCCTCCCTGGACGCGCAGAGCCCCACCAACGCGGCGACCGAGGACGTCAAGCCGCGGCCGGTGGACAGCTCCTGCCTGGTGCTGCCCGCGCAGCTGCGCAACGTGGTGGCGGTGTCCTCGGTGGGCGCGGACCAGGTCAAGGCCGGGTACAGCTCCTACGGCCTGGGCGCGGTGGACGTGACCGCGCCGGGCGGCGACCGCAGGCAGCCGCCCGACGACGGCCGGAACGGGTGCGTGCTGTCGACCGTGCCTGCGGGCTACGACTACTCGTGCGGCACGTCGATGGCCGCGCCGCACGTGTCCGGGGTGGCCGCGCTGCTGGCGTCCAAGCACCCCCGGGCCGACGTGCCGGAGCTGAACCGGATGCTCAACCAGCAGGCGGAGACGCTGCCGTGCCCGGCCGACTACGACCTCAACGGCACCGGCGCGCAGGACGCCTACTGCACCGGCTACTCCGAGTACAACGGCTTCTACGGCCACGGCATGGTGGACGCGCTGGCGGCCGTCCAGGGGTAGTTCCGCGGTCCCCGGGGCCCCCGAGGGAGCCCCGGGACGGGGGTCAGCGCTCGGCCAGCGCCGGGTTGCGCACCGGCGAGCCCTTGCCCACCGGCGAGATCGGCAGCAGCGCGCGGCCGGTCGGCCCCACCTCGATGTCGGTGCCCATGGCCGGGCACACGCCGCAGTCGAAGCACGGCGTCCAGCGGCAGTCGTCCTGCTCCCGCTCGTCCAGCGCGTCCTGCCAGTCGGCCCAGAGCCACTCCTTGTCCAGGCCGGAGTCGAGGTGGTCCCAGGGCAGGACCTCCAACTCCTCGCGCTCCCGGGTGGTGAACCAGGCCAGGTCCACGCCCAGCGGCTCCAGCTCGGCCGCCGCCGCGTCCACCCACCGCTGGTAGGAGAAGTGCTCGGACCAGCCGTCGAACCGGCCGCCCTCGCGCCACACCCGCTCGATGACGTGGCCGATGCGCCGGTCGCCGCGCGAGAGCAGGCCCTCGATCAGCGACGGCTTGCCGTCGTGGTAGCGCATACCGATGTTGCGGCCCAGCGAGCGGTCCGAGTTCACCGCCTCGCGCAGCTTGCGCAGGCGGTCGTCCACCGTGTCGGGGTCGCACTGGGGCGCCCACTGGAACGGGGTGTGCGGCTTGGGCACGAACCCGCCGATGGAGATCGTGCAGCGGACGTCCTTGCGGCCGGACACCTCGCGACCCGCGCGGATGACGTTCTTCGCCATCTCCGCGATCTGGAGCACGTCGTCGTCGGTCTCGGTGGGCAGGCCGCACATGAAGTACAGCTTCACCTGCCGCCAGCCGGCCCCGAACGCGGCGCTGACCGTGCGGATCAGGTCCTCCTCGGACACCATCTTGTTGATCACGCGCCGGATGCGCTCGCTGCCGCCCTCGGGGGCGAAGGTCAGGCCCGAGCGGCGGCCGTTGCGGGACAGCTCGTTGGCCAGGTCGATGTTGAACGCGTCCACGCGCGTCGACGGCAGCGACAGGCTGGTGTTGGTGCCCTCGTAGCGGTCGGCCAGGGCCTTGGTGACCTCGGCGATCTCCGAGTGGTCCGCGCTGGACAGCGACAGCAGGCCGACCTCCTCGAAGCCGGTCGCCTCCAGGCCGCGCTGCACCATCGCGCCGATGCCCTCGATGGAGCGCTCCCGCACCGGTCGGGTGATCATGCCCGCCTGGCAGAACCGGCAGCCGCGGGTGCAGCCGCGAAAGATCTCCACGCTCATCCGCTCGTGGACGCTCTCCGCGAGCGGCACCAGCGGCTGCTTCGGGTACGGCCAGGCGTCGAGGTCCATCGTGGTGCGCTTGAACACCCGGTAGGGCACGCGCTCGCGGTTGGGCACCACGCGCTGGATGCGGCCGTCGGGCAGGTACTCCACGTCGTAGAACCGGGGCACGTACACGCCGCCGGTCTCGGCGAGCCTGGTCAGGACCTCGTCGCGACCGCCGGGGCGCCCCTCGGCCTTCCAGCGCCGGACGATGTCGGTGATCTCCAGGACGGCTTCCTCGCCGTCGCCGAGCACGGCCGCGTCCACGAACGCGGAGATGGGCTCCGGGTTGAACGCGGCGTGCCCGCCGGCCACCACGATCGGGTGGTCTTCGGTGCGGTCGGCGGCGTGGAGCGGGATGCCCGCGAGGTCGAGGGCGTTGAGCAGGTTCGTGTAGCCCAGCTCGGTGGAGAAGCTGACGCCGAACAGGTCGAACGCGCCGACCGGGCGGTGCCCGTCCACGGTGAACTGCGGCACGCCGTGCTCGCGCATCAGCGCTTCCAGGTCGGGCCAGACCGCGTAGGTCCGCTCGGCCAGCACGTCCGGCTGCTCGTTGAGCACCTCGTACAGGATCATGACGCCCTGGTTGGGCAGCCCGACCTCGTAGGCGTCGGGGTACATCAGGGTCCACCGCACGGCGGCGGTGTCCCAGTCCTTGACGGTCGCGTTGAGCTCCCCGCCGACGTACTGCACCGGCTTGGACACCCTGGGCAGCAGCGGTTCCAGGGCGGGGAAGACCGACTCGACGCTCACGCCGTCCAGGGTAACCGGTGGCCCCGGCGCCCTCGGCCGCCCCGCTCAGGTCAGCAGCAGCCTCCCCAGCCGGCGCGCCGCCACGGCCACCCCGACCACGGCCATCACCACGAAGTAGGCGGCGTGGCCCAGGTCGTCCCAACCGACATAACCGGTGGTCAGGCCCCTGAGCAGCTCGATCGCGTGGTAGAGCGGCGTGCACCGGACCACGGCCTGCAACCAGCCCGGGTACACCGACAGGGGGTAGAACGTGGTCGAGAACAGGAACAGCGGCAGCACGGCCAGCTGGACCAGGTCGAAGTCCTGCCACGAGCGCATGAAGGTGGCCGCGGCCATGCCCACGGCGGCGAACGCCAGCGCGACCAGCAGGCACACCGGCAGCGCGAGCAGCGCCCACGGCGAGTCGACCAGGCCGAACGCGAGCATCACGCCGAGGAAGCCCGCCGAGTACAGGCCGCCGCGCAGCAGGCACCACAGGGCCTCGCCGACCGCGATGTCGACCGGGCCCATCGGGGTGGCCAGCACCGCGTCGTAGACCTTCGCGTACTTGAACTTGAAGAACAGGCCGAACGTGGCGTCGTACACCGCGCCGTTCATCGCCGAGGCCGCGAGCAGGGCCGGCGCGACGAAGGCGGCGTAGTCGACCGGCCCGGCCGGGCCCTGGACGGTGGCCACGAGCTGCCCGAAGCCGAACCCGAGGGACAGCAGGAAGAACAGCGGCTCGAAGAAGCCGGAGACCACCGCCAGCCACGCCCGCCGGTTGACCAGGTAGGAGCGCTCGACCAGGGCGTGCGGGCGCCCCGCGTACAGGCCGGGCGGGACGACGCGGAGCAGCAGGCCGCCGCGGGCCCGCGGCTCGACGGGGTCGAGGGTGCGGGTCATGCGGTGAGCCTCCGGTGGAAGAGGTGACGGCCCAGGACGACGCCCGCGACCACCAGGGCGACCAGGTAGGCGACGTGGCCGAGGGCGGGCAGCGCGCCGAGGGTGCCGAACGCGGCGCCGCGGGCCAGTTCGATGCCGTGCCACACCGGGGTGGCCCAGGCGAGCGGGTGCAGCCAGGCGGGCAGCTGGTCCAGCGGGAAGAACGCGCCGGTGAACAGGGTCATCGGCATCAGCACGAACCGGAAGAGGGCGTTGAACGAGTCCGGCTTCTCCCGGGTCGCGGTGAAGGCGACCACGGGCGCGCTGAACGCCATGCCCGCCAGCACCGCGAACGGCACCGCCAGCACGGCGGAGGGGCTGGTGACCGCGCCCAGCGCGGCGGCGACGCCGAGGAACACGGCGGTGCCGGCGGCCAGGCGCAGCGCGATCCACAGCAGCTGGCCGTAGAGCACCTGCGCGGGCGTGACCGGGGTGGAGACCACGCCGAAGAAGGTCTTCTGCCACTTGAACGACGACAGCACCGCGTAGGTGGACTCGAACATGGCGCTCTGCGCGGCGGAGAGCACGAGCAGCGCCGGCGCGAGGAAGACGACGTACGGGTGGCCGCCGGTGGCCTCGCCCACCGGGACCTGCGAGCCGAAGCCCAGGCCCATGGCGAGCAGCATCAGCACCGGTTGCAGGAAGTTCGAGACGGCCGTGGCCCGCCAGTTGCGGCGGTACCAGGTCCAGTGGTTCTCCACCGCGATCAGCGCGGCGCGGAACGAGCCCAGCACTCGTGGTTCCACCGGTCAGTCCACCAGCGTCCGGCCGGTGAGGCGCAGGAACACGTCCTCCAGGCTGCTGCGGCGCACCAGGCTCGACACCGGCCGCACGCCCCGCGCGTGGGCCGCGGCCAGCGCCGCCTCGCCGTCGGCGGTGTAGAGCAGCACGCGGTCGGGCAGCACCTCCACCCGTTCGGCCAGGTCGCGCACCTCGGTGGCGCTCTGCTCGCCCGGCGGGAAGCGCAGCTCCAGCACCTCGCGGGTGGAGTGGCGCCGGATCAGCTCGGCGGGCGCCCCCTCGTCCGCGATCCGGCCGCCGTCCATCACCACCAACCGGTCGCACAGCTGCTCGGCCTCGTCCATGTAGTGGGTGGTGATGATCAGCGTGACACCGGACTGCTTGAGCCGGAACAGCCGGTCCCACAGCAGGTGGCGGGCCTGCGGGTCGAGGCCCGTGGTGGGTTCGTCGAGCAGCAGCAGCTCCGGGTCGTTGACCAGGGAGCGGGCGATCGTCAGCCGCCTCTTCATGCCGCCGGACAGCGGCTCCACCTCGGCGTCGGCGCGGTCGGTGAGCTGGGCGAACCCCATCAGCTCCACGGCCTTCTCGCGCACCGCGCTGCGGCTGAGCCCGAAGTAGCGGCCGTAGACCTCCAGGTTCTGCCGGACGGTCAGCTCGGCGTCGAGGTTGTCCTGCTGGGGCACGACGCCGAGGCGGGCGCGGATCCGCGGGCCGTCGGTGTCCGGGTCCAGGCCGAGGACCCGCAGCTCGCCGCCGGTGCGCGGGGAGACGCAGGAGATCATGCGCATGGTGGAGGACTTGCCGGCGCCGTTGGGGCCGAGGAAGCCGAACGCCTCGCCCTTGCGCACCTCCACGTCGATCCCGCGGACGGCTTCGAACGTGCCGAAGTGCTTGGTCAGCGCCTTGGCCTCGACGAGGGTGGTGGTCACGCGATCACGGTAGCGGCGGGGTACGACAGGCACCGAGTCGTTTTGGCGCGGGTGGACCGGGCGCGCGAACGGCCCGGGACCCTCGGGGTCCCGGGCCGTCGGAAGGGCGGCTCAGAGGTTCGGGAACCAGAGCTTGACCTCGCGCTCGGCCGACTCCGGCGAGTCCGAGCCGTGGACCAGGTTGAACTGGACCTCCAGCCCGAAGTCGCCCCGGATCGTGCCCGGCGTCGCCTTCTCCACCGGGTCGGTACCACCCGCGAGCTGGCGGAACGCCGGGATCGCCCGCGTGCCCTCGACGACCAGCGCGACCAGCGGACCGCCGGTGATGAACTCCACCAGGTCGTTGTAGAACGGCTTGCCGTCGTGCTCGGCGTAGTGCTGCTCGGCCGTCGCGCGGTCCACGACGCGCAGCTCCAGGGCGGCCAGCTTGAGGCCCTTGCGCTCGATGCGGGAGATGACCTCGCCGACCAGGCCGCGGCTGACGCCGTCGGGCTTGACCAGGACCAGGGTGCGCTCGCTCACGGCGGTCGATACTCCTTCGTGGGGGATCGTGCAACTGCGGCCAAGGGTAGCCGGGGCTGCCACAGTGTCCGCCGTGACCACCGAGAAGCCCCACCTGGCGCCCGCCGTTACGGCGGGTGCCGTGATGTTCGTGCTGCTGCGCCTGCTCGCGGTGGCGCACTACGACTGGCACGTGGCGTTGGATTGCTGATGCTCCTAATTGCTGATGCTCCTATCAGAATGACCGGAGGCGTCGGCAGCAGATCAGGGCGCAGGCGAGTTCCAGGACCGCCTCGTGTACGTCGGTTCGGCGTTCCCAGCGGATCCGCAGGCGTCGGAACTGGCGCAATCGGGAAATTCCGCGTTCGACGACCCGTCGCAGTGTGCCCAGGCCGGAGCCGCGCGGTGTCTGCCGTCGGACGAGGATCGGTGAGATCCCGAGGTGCGCCGGTGAGGGTCACCGCGAGCGGGATGCCGCCGCCGCTGATCACGTGGTGCTGCGGGCCCGCACCGCGGCTTCCCTGCGCCCCGTGGTGCGGGGCCGTTCGCCGCGTGGAGCCGAGATGCGGGTTACGTCGTTACCGGAGTCATCTCGAAGGCGTTCGGCAGGTGCAGCCAGGCGGTGGACTCGGCGTCCCACCCGGTCAGGATCGCGGTGCCATGCGATGTCATGACCGGGACATGTTGCGCCGTGAGGAGGCCGGGCACGGTCAGGTGCACGGCGTCGAGATCCTCGGCGGCACGGGTCCAGCACACCTGCACGCGTCCGTCCGACGAGCGCGGGTACCGGTTCACCAGTCGCCCGTAGTCGAAGGGTGAGTCGATGGTGAACAGCCGGATGTCCGCCGGGTCGAACGTGACGGTGAACAGCGGTCGGTCCGGGCCGAACTCCGCCAACTCGCCCCACTGCCACATACTGGCGCCCTCGGGAAGGATGGACGAGGTCCACAACGCCCCGACCGGTTTGTCAGGGGCTGTGGTACTCGGGGGTCCGTCAGCCACCTGGACCGTACGCGGTGTCACGTCCGTCGCGTACCGCGCCTGGGGCGACCGCAACGATGTGTTGCCGAGGGACCCGGTCGACAGCCGTCGTAGGACGGCTGTAGCGATGTGGTCGAGTTCCGGCGCGGGCCGCGCGGTGAAGTCGCGGCCGGAGTGCTGAAGGGACACCGCGAAGGCGATGTGCCGACAAAGGTCTTCGTCGGTCAGGGCGTTGAGTTGAGCGCCGAGGTCGAGATCGCCGAAGAAGTCGCGCAGGAGCAGGCACAGTTCGATGAACGCGGGGCTTCTGGGCTGGTCGATGGTGCGATCGACCATGGGTGGACCTCATATTCGCGCAGGGTGATTGGCCCCCTGGACTGTAGTGCCGCCTGGTCCGGGCACCCCCGGTGCCCGGACCAGGCCGGCCGGCTAGCAGTTGACCTGGATTTCCGGGGTCCTGTGGGTGCGCTCGTGCCGAGCGTCGTTGCCCTCCACCATCAGGAACTCCGCCTTGGCGTAGTAGCGGGCGGAGACGCAGCCCAGCGCTGCCGCTGCGCTGACGTAAGACCCGTTCCCGGAGTTGTTCACGGCCGAGTTCTGGGCCACCAGCTTGAAGTAGCCGGGGTTGCTGCTTTCGCGGTACAGGTAGGTCTCCACCCCCAGGTACTTCTTCTTGCTGTTGCAGTTGATCACGCCGTTGCTGGTCACGTTACCTGCTACATGGCCTGAGTTGTGCGGCCAATCAAGGTTGAACTTGCAGTCGGAGACATCCTCCATCGGCCGGATTTCCCCGGCGTCGAGCAGTTCGGACTCGGGGATCAGGTCGGATGTGCCTGTTGTCATGGCCGGTCCTGCCAGGCCGACGCCGGTCTCCGCAGTAGCGACCGCGGCTCCGGTGAGCAACAGGGACGCGACTGTGCCCACGACGACGGCATAGTTGGCGAAACGCATTCTTCTCCTCATTGCAACGCGTGAAAGCATGGAATAAATCCAGCTCAACGATCAAATCATTGAATCGTTCGCCACCGTTACCGCCGATTGACGGTGACTCGACATACGTCGAATCATTCGGATGCTATGTATCTCACCCTGGGTAGGCGGCACACGCGCGGCGAGCGGCGGCAGATCCGGTTGAACACCCCGCACCGCCGTCGGACGCTGCGGTCTCAAGCAGCAGCTCCAGCAGCGCCGGGCCTTCTTCGTCGCCGAGGGCCGTGACACCCAACTCGCCGGGCTCGTCGTCCACGTGCAGCGCGCCGTTGTCCGTTACGCGCAGGACGTCCAGGAGCTGTGCGGTCTGCGGGGTCAGCCGGTCCTTGATCCGTTCGATGCGCTGGTCGAGCTTCGCCTTCTCCGGGGCGTCCGGATCGAGGATCCTGATCAGCCTCTCGACCGTGGCACGTGCCAGAGCCGCGCCCGCACGACGTGAGACCCCGGCGACGGCGCGGGCCTCCTCGAACAGCTCGCGCACCTCGGCGGGCATTGACGATCTGGGACGACCGCCCGGACAAGACGTCAGTCGCCAAGGGACGACACACGGAGCGTGAGCGCCTGGCGATCGTGTTGGCGCTCGCGGCCCACACCCACCGCCTGGCGCGGGCCGCGATGCACCTGCACGAGGCGGGGATGGACCTTGAGGCGATGCCTCTGGTCAGAGGAGCCCTTGAAGCACGGGCTGACCGCCCAGTGGATGTTCCACAACGACGAGGAGGTCCCGGCGGCTTTCATCAACGAGCAGCAGCGCCAACGTCGAGCCACCGGACGGGCCCTACTGCGGTGGGGTTTGGGAGAGGTGGACGAGGTCGCCTCGATCATTGAGAAGTCCGTGGTGACCCCCTCGACCGGCGATGGTCCTGCCAGGAGCTTCCAGCAGCTCTGCGATGACTTCGACCCGATGGGACCCCACATGTACGCGATCTACCGCGCGCTCTCCGGCTACACCCACGCCGGACACCACATCGTGGACTCCTACGTGACCTTCGACGACACGATCAAGATCCGGGTCAACCGGGCAAGCCGCTGCCCACTGCCGCCTGGCTGTGGACGCTGTGCGCCGGGTGCATGGGGGCATCGCGCGCGGCGGACGTGCTCGACCGCAACCATCCCCACCGTCAGGCGCTCCGCCGCATCGCGCGTGTCCTCCGCACGCCTGGGAGACCAAGCCGAAGAACACCTCCGCCTGACACCACGAGGCCGCCCCGGCGACGTGTCCGGGGCGGCCTCATGGTTGTGGCGGGTCAGCTCGTGCACACCGCCGAGGGCGGGGTGGTCGCAGTGCCGCCGGGTATCGCACCGATCAACCCGTCCAGGTCGGTTCGCTCGACTTGGTGGTGTTCGGTTTCCACCTGGGCAGGCGCAAGGCAGCCCGCATTCCCCCGTGACCGGTCAGCAGTCGAACCTGACCGTCTCGCTGAACAGGTTGGAGAACTTGTACCAGTAGCCACCGTCCCAGTCGGGCGCCCAGTCGCGCACGCCCTTGCAGCCGGTGGGGATGTAGACGCCGTCTGTGTCCTTGAAGTACTTCGAGGACGTCTCGCCGGGGCGGAGGAACGCACCTGACGCGGTCTCCGGCGGCCAGTTGTTGATGATCCACAGGTCATCGTCGGAAGAACTGGAGTTCTTGATCTTGCCGCACAGTGGTTCCGCGCAGTTGGGGCCCATGGCCTCGACGCCGTTGCCTGAAAGGTGGTCGGCCTGTGCCACTCCCGCGCTCCCCCACACCAGCGCGGCGACCGCCATGAACAACAACATCGCTCTTGCGCGAATCCTCATCGTCTCCCCCTTGGGCTTGAGTGCCTGAAAAGGGTGAACCGCTCGCTTCATCCACTTAGGGCGAAAACGTCAACGTCACCCGAACAGCCTCGACTGTTCGGGTGACGTTGACGCGCCTGGCAAGCGGTCAACCTGCATGGTGTCCTCCTGGTGTGCCAATCTCCGGTGGAGCGGCCGTGCTGGGCCGGCACCCGGTCACCGACCAGCACCAGCACCACGCCCGCGATCATCCACGTGGCCCCGGCGATCACGCGCCCCGTGCGCTCCAGACGCTGCGCGTCCGCGTTCGCCGACCACCGCCGATCCGGGCGGCCGGCTCGGATCGGCGGTGGTGAGCAGCGCGGCCGGCTCGGCCGCCCGCTGGGAGGTCACCAAGCCGGGGTCGTCGCCCGTGCCGTCGGCGACGCGGCGCACGTCCACCGCCGCCACCCCGGGCAGGTAGGTCAGGGACTCCTCGCCGACGACGGCGTGCAGCCGCTGGAGCACCCGCACCACCAGGTGGTCGGCCCCGTCCGGCAGCAGCAGGACGCGGCCGACTTCGGCGACGTGCGCCAGGCGGCCCTCCGACATGCGGATCGTCTCGTCGGCCCACTCCGGGGTGTCCGGGCGGGCGGCCGGGGTGAGGTGCGCGGCGCGCTTGGTCCCGCTCATCGGGCACCCCCCGACCGGGCAGGGGCGCAACGCGGGCACGGCGTCGACCGCGTGCGGTCCTAGTCCGGCGACACCACCCGGGCGGAGACCGGGTGGTGTCGCCGGCGTCGCACTGACCGCACACCGGCGGCACCGCCGAGTGCCCGGTGGAGGACGCGCTCGGCGCGGGACGGTTTCCCGGACGGTCGAAGGGCGGTTCGGGCGTCATGCTGACGCCCCGTGCTGGTCAGCGGAGCGCCATCCTGACGCCCCGTTCCCGAGGCTGCGGACAACCCTGCCGACAACACCAGGTCGTAGACCTGCGGGCGCTGGTCAGCACGTTCGACGCGGGCGTCGCGCACGCGGGTGTTGCCCTCGCGGATCAGGCCCAACTCCTCCAGCGACCGCAGCGCCCGCTGGACTGTGCGCCGGGACAGCCTGTAGTGGGTCATGCGCTCGACCGACGGGAACGCCTCCGACCTATCGGGCCGGGGTGGTTCGCCAGCGCGATCAGCGTGATCGCCCGGCGCGGCGGCAGCCTTGCTCACGGCGACACTGTCGTTGAACTGGGGATATGACGAGATCGGGTCATGACTTGGGACCTCCGGTGTCCAGGTCGAGGTTCCGGTCGGGTGTGCCGGCACTCGACGGGACCACTTACCGGCACTCCAGTGATCTCCTGTCTTTCGCGCTGCTGCACACGCTGGACCTGGAGGACGCGCCGGGGCTGTTCCTGGGCACGTTCATGGCCGACTCGCGCATCAGCAGCGCGCTGCTGGTGCTGGTGCTGCCGTTGACGGTCTTCTACGCCGTCGGCACGAAGTCGCGCACGGCGCCGTTGGCGGTGGCGGTGCTGGTGGCGTTCCTGGTCGCGCACGTGCTGACCTACCACCGCTGGTGGGTGCCGGTGGCCGCGGTGGTGCTGACCGTCGTGCTGGTGCTGCTCCGGCGGTGGTCGGGCGCGGTGTTCGTGCTGCGGCGGTTCGGCTGGGTGGTGGGGGCGGTGGCGCTGGTCGTGGCGGCCGTCGTGGCGACGCCGTGGGTGCCGCGCGAGCGCGTGGAGACCACCGACGGGACCTTCGAGGCTTACGTGGTGGAGACCAGTCCGGGGTTCCTCAAAGTGCTCGGCGCGCAGGAGCGGGGGTTCCGCATCCTGCGCGCCGAGGACGTCCGGTCACGCGTCGAGCTCGCCGACCACTGACCGGCGCCGGGAGAGCGCCGATCGCTAGCGGACGAGGACCACCACCGAGCGGGCGGGCACGCGCACCGAGCCGTCGGCCACGGTCGCCCGGTCACCGCTCAGCTCGTGGTTGCGCCAGGCCCCGGCGACGGTCACCGACTTCTCCACCGGGTACGGGTTCACCACCACGAGGACCCCGTCCAGGGCCGGGTCGACGTCCGGGCCCGCGGTGTCGTCGAGCAGCGCCGCCACCACGCCCGGCTCGGCCGCCGGGAACGACAGCTTCCGCTGCACCAGGGCCGCGTCGCCCAGCGTGAACAGCGGCGAGGACCGGCGGATACGCAGCAGCTCCAGCGTGTTGTCCACGGCCGTCCGCATGTCCGCCGACGACGGCTTCAGCGAGGCGTCGGCCAGCAGCGGGGCCGCGTAGGGCCACTTGTCCTCGTTGTCCGCCGCCGGCGGCAGGCCGCGCCCGAACCCGTTGTCCCGCAGCGACGGGTCGTAGCGGTTGAACCAGTCGCCGGAGTCGTAGCTGTTGCGGTCCAGCGACTTCGAGCGCAGGAACTCCGCGCCCGCGTGCAGGAACGGCTGCCCCTGGCCCAGCAGCACCGGGGCCAGCGCCACCTTCTGCATCCGCACCCGGTCGGCCGTGGACGTGCCGGCGGGCAGCTTGAACACCTGCGAGTCGAACAGCGTCTCGTTGTCGTGCGCGTCCACGTAGGTGATCACGTCGGCGGGCGAGCCCGCGTACCCGGCGGGCGAGCCGTTGTACGGCACGTCCCGGCCGCTGACGACGCCGCCGGAGGTCGAGTCGAACCGGTAGGACGCCATGTTGCCCGCCATGCCCAGCTTCACCAGGTCGGTGTAGTTGGCCAGCCGCGCGGCCACGTCGCCGTTGGCCGGCGAGCCGTTCGGGTCGCCCGCCAGGCCGGAGGCCAGGCCCTGCACCCGGGGGTCCTCGTCGAACGGGCCGCCGCCGCGCACCGCGTCGCGCAGCCGGTCGCTGAACGTGCCGATGCCGGTGCCCGCCAGGTTCGCCTGGGTGGCCTGCTCGAACCGGGCGTTGCCGGCGACCTCGCCGAAGTCCCAGCCCTCGCCGTAGACGCGGATGGCCGGGCCGTCCACGCCGTCGCGCTCGACGGTCAGCGCGTCCAGCGCCGCCCGCACGGCCAGGATGTTCGCCTTCGGGTGGTGGCCCATCAGGTCGAACCGGAACCCGTCGACCTTGTACGTCCTGGCCCAGCGCACCACCGAGTCCACCACGAGCTTGCCCATCATGGCGTTCTCGGTCGCGGTGTTCGAGCAGCACGTGGAGTTGGCCACCGTGCCGTCGGCGTTGAGCCGCTGGTAGTAGCCGGGCACGACCTTGTCCAGCACGGACGTCGCCGCGTCGCCGTGCGCGGCCGTGTGGTTGTAGACCACGTCCACGACCACGCGGTTGCCGTTGGCGTGCAGCGACCGCACCATCTCCCGGTACTGCCTCGACCGGGCCCAGCCGTCCTGCGCGTCGTCGGTGGCGTAGGAGCCCTCGGGCACGTCGTAGTGGAACGGGTCGTAGCCCCAGTTGAAGCCGTCCTTCGCGGCCGCCGCGGTCACGCACTCCTGCTGCGCCGGGGAGTCCGGCGGCGGCGCGGCCAGGTCGCAGGCCGGCTGCCGCTGGTCGGAGCGCTTCTCCGGGATGGTCGCGATGTCGAAGGTCGGCAGCAGGTGCACGGTGTCGAGCCCGGCCTCGGCGAGCTGCCGCAGGTGCGTCATGCCGGTCGACGACCGGTGCGTGAACGCCCTGTAGGTGCCCCGGTCCGCGGCGGGCACCGACTCGTCGCCGATGGAGAAGTCGCGGACGTGCAGCTCGGTGATGCCGTGCTCGGTCGGGTCGCCGCCGAGCCCGCGCGCCACCTCCCCGCCCCAGCCGTCGGGCATGGTGCGGGGGTCGCCGAGGTCGGCGAACTGCGAGTGGGTGGAGTCCACCGACAGCGCCACCGAGTACGGGTCGGTGACGGTCACCGCGCGCCCGGCGACGGTCACCTCGTACCGGTAGTAGCGGTCCTTCCAGTTCCCGGACGCCGACCAGGCGCCCGAGGCGTCGTCCCGCCGCAGGTCGACGACCCGGGCCGGGTCGCCGGACGGCCGGTCGAACAGCTGGAGCCGCACCGACGACGCGGTGGGCGCCCACAGCCGCGCGGTGACCCGGTCGCCCTCGAACACGGGCCCGTAGGTCAGCTTCGCGGCCTCGGCGGCGTACCGGTCGTCCAGCACGCCGGCGATCTGCACGCCCGTGCGGTGCCGCAGGCCGCCGCCCGGGTCGACGTGCACGGCGGACAGCCTGCCGCGCAGCGCCTCGTCGACCCGCGCGGTGTCGCGCACCCGGAACACCGGCATCCCGCGCAGGTGCGGGAACCCGTCCGGCACCGCCTCCTCGGTCGGCTCCAGCCGCAGCACCCTGCCGTCGTACTCCAGGCGGTAGCCGTCGGAGCCCACCACGGGCACGTCCCACACGACCAGGTCCCTGGTCACCCAGACGGCCTTGGCCCTGCTCAGGTCGTCCTCCACGCCCTCTCCCCCGGACGGCGGCAGCACGTAGGAGATCGAACCGTCCGGCTTGGTCGAGCCGGACGCGTACCAGACCTCGTGGCCGGTGGCCGTGACGTCCAGGAACTGGTCCGCGCCGGGGTCCTTGGCGTCACCCCGGTGGATGATGTTGCTCAACCCCGCCGCGCCGGGCTCCAGCGGCACCGACCAGTACGCGCCGAACCCGTCCGAGCCGTCCGGCACGCGCGACTGGTTCCAGCCGGGGCTGGGCTCCAGCGAGCCGGTCCAGTGGTAGAGGGTCCAGTCGGTGTAGTCGCCGTCGGGGCGGTGGTAGTGGATGACCGCGCGGTTCTCCGCCGCGGCCCGGCTCGCGTGCACCGCGCCGCCGTTCACCCAGGCCCGCCCGGCGGTGCGGCCGGTGGCCTCGACGGTCCCGCCGCGCACCACCGAGAACTCCACCGGCGAGGTGGTCGGGATGCTCGCCACTCCCCCGGTGAACGGGTGGTCGGTCGTGCCGACGCGGACCACCGCGCCGGCGGGGTCGCCCAGGTGCGTCACCACGGCCCGGCCGGTCGCGGCGACCTCGCTGGGGTGCACGGCCGCGTTCCCCTGCGCCAACCACACCTGCGGCGTCGCGCTCGGGTCGACGAACCGGTCCCCGTCGGTGTCCTTCTCGTCGCCGCGGTGCGCGACGAGGCCGACCGAGCGGGCGCCCGGCTTCAGCTTCACCCAGGCGAACCGCCCGTAGGGGGTCTCGCCGGCGAACGGCAGCGGCGCGTCCCACGTCGGCGCGCTCTCCACGTCGCCCCACACGTGCAGGCCCCACCCGTCGTAGTCGCCGTTCGGGCGGTTGTAGTGCACGACCAGCCAGTCCGAGGAGGAGGCGGTGGGCGGCTCCACCGGCGGCGCGGCGACCAGGCCGACCTTCGCGCCGTCCGCGCCGAGGGTGCCCCGGGCGTCCTTCGCCACCACCCGGACCTCGACCTCCCGGCCGACCGCCGCGCCCGGCAGGGACGCCAGGTCGGCGAACACCCGGTACGGCGCGGCGTCGTCGGTGCCGAGCACCTGCCAGTCGCGCTCGCCCGCCACCCGCGCGGCGAACGTGGCCTGCGCGTACGGCGAGGTGACGCCGTCGGCGCGCAGCTCGACCCGGTCGTCCAGCGCGGTCCCGGTCGACGGGACGACCAGGGTGGGCTCCGGGGCGGCGGCGCGCAGCGCGCCGGTGCCCCGCAGGACCAGCGCCGACAGCGCGGGCACGGTCACCCGCACCCGGCCGCCCACGGCGTTGACCTGCGAGCCCGCGCCCGGCCAGACGGGTCGGTAGCCGGTGCCGGAGGCGGGCACCTCGACGGTCGCGGGCGCGGTGCCCGCGTTGGCCACCACCAGGTGCTCCACCTGCTGGGCGCGGCCGGTGCGGCTGAACGCGATCACGTCGCCCTGCGCGAGCCGCAGCGCCTGGTTGCCGTCCTTCCACACGGGGTCGCGGTCGACGAACCGCGCCAGGTCGCGCAGCTGCCGGTAGAGCGGGTGGTCGGTGCGGAAGTTGTCGACCGCGCCGGTCCGGTCGCTGCCGACCAGGTCCTCGGCGGCGTACTCCGGGGTCTTCGAGGCGAACATGTCCTGGCGGGCCAGCTTGTCGCCGCCGCCACCCGCGAAGCCCTGCTCGTCGCCGTAGTAGACGACGGGGTTGCCGCGCCACAGGTACATCAGGGCGTTGCCGAGCTTGAGCCGCTCCAGCAGCTCGGCCTCGGGGACGCCGGGCCGGCCCTGCCGGACCATCCAGGCGATGCGGCCCATGTCGTGGTTGCCCAGGAACGTGGGCAGGGAGGAGGCGTTGGAGTCGGCGTCGGTGTACCGGTCGTCGTCCACCAGCACCCGCCCGAGCCGGTCCGCGCCGCCGCCGGACAGGAACGTCGCCGCGCCGCTCTGGAACGGGAAGTCCAGCGCCGCCTGCATCCCGCCCTCGGTGGTGTAGCGCGAGGTGGACGCGGGGTCGGCGTCGAAGACCTCGCCGAAGACGAAGAAGTCCCGCTTGCCGCGCATCTCCGCGTACCGCTTCACGTGCGGGGCCAGCGCCTGCCAGAACTCCATGTTGACGTGCTTGACGGTGTCCACGCGGTAGCCGTCGATGCCCAGGGTGTCGATCCAGCTGGTGAAGATCCGCTTCATGCCCCTGACCACGGTCGGGTGCTCGGTCATGAGGTCGTCCAGGCCGTGGAAGTCGCCGTACTCGGCGGACTCGCCGCTGAACGTCGAGTCGCCCCGGTTGTGGTAGAGCTGCGGGTCGTTGAGCCAGGCCGGGGTCTTCTCGCCCTTGACCACCGGCGTGTAGGGCGCGGTGAGCCGGGGGAAGTCCTCCTGCCCGGCGATCTCGGCGATGTCGACCGGGTTGCCCCGCTCGTCGAGGTAGGGCTCCGCGCCCGTGCTGACGTAGCCGTACTCGCCCTCGGCGTGGTCGATCAGGTCGGCGGTGTGGTTGGCGACGATGTCGAAGAAGACCTTGATGCCGCGCCGGTGCGCGTCCCGGATCAGCCGCCGCATGTCGTTGGTGGTGCCGAAGTGCGGGTCGAGCCGGGTGAAGTCGGTGGTCCAGTAGCCGTGGTAGCCGGCCGAGACGTCGTCGCCGGAGCCCTGCACCCAGCGGTTGCGGAACATGGGGGTCATCCAGATGGCGGTGACGCCCATGCCGTCGAGGTAGTCGAGCTCGCCCTGGAGGCCCTTGAGGTCGCCGCCGTGGTAGAAGCCCTTGTCGGCGGGGTCGAAGCCGCTCTTGAGCCGGTCGGCCTCGGTCGTGCCGCCCCGGTCGTTGGCCCGGTCGCCGTTGGCGAAGCGGTCGGGCATCACGAAGTAGAACCGCTCACCGGTCAGGTCGTCGCGCAGGGCGTCCTTGGCCAGCCGCCGGTCCCCGTCGCGCACGCCGGGCGCGAGGTCGGTGACCGCCCCCACGGCGAGCCGCTGCTCGGCGGGTGCGGCGGATATCGGCGGTGGTGTGAACGGCACCACGGCGAGTGCGATGAGCGCGGCGACGGCCCGACGCATCGCGACCTCCTTGTCGCAAGATCTTGCAAACCCCGCCCCGACGAGCGCCGGGGCGAGGTGCACCAAATCACGACAACAAGGGCGGAACAAGGCCCAGAAGGCTGCAACTCCTTGCAAGACCTTGCGGCACACCCGGTGAGGCCGGGTCCGGGCGCCCGACGAGGCCGCGGCGCCGCGGTGGGCCCGCTCAGGCGCCCGGCTTCGAGGCCGTCTCGGCGAGCCGGTCCTGGAGGGTGGCGTGGCGGAACTGGTAGATCGGGCCGACGGTGCGCAGGAGGTGGCGGGCGCGGGCGTCTTCGAGGAAGCGGCCCAGCCGCAACGGGGTGCCGAGGCCGACGTGGAGGTAGAGCTGGCTGACGGCGGTGACCCACGCCCTCGACGCCGAGAGGCCCAGCACGAGCACGGGCGCCAGCGCGGGGCCGACGTCGACCCCCGGCACGAGCCCGAGCCCCGCCACCCCCACGAGCCCCGCCAGCGACCCGAGCACGAGCCAGTAGACGAGGTCCCCCCGCCACGACCCGCTCGGGTGCGCGACCGCCGACGTGTCCTCGAACCTGAACCCGCGCATGACCGCGCCCACCAGACCGCTGCCCAACCCGAAGATCAGCCCGAGGAGGACCCCGGAGGTCGGCCCGAGGAAAAGCCCGACGAGAAGTCCGAGCAGGGCGCCCCGCAGGAGCCCGGACGCGAGGTTCCACCCCCACCGCGCCCGGTTCCGGGCGAAGCCGCCGAGGCGCACGGGCGAGTCGGCGTCGAGGCGCCCGAACAGGAACCCGCCCGCCATCCCGCCCAGGGAACCGAAGGTGAACCCGGTCAGGGCCCCCTCCGGGAACCCGGGGGAGAACACCCCCGTCACCCCGCCGAGGATCGCACCCCCGACCCCGCCCACCAGCCCGTTCACCCCCGCGGTGAACCGGGCGCGGTGAGCGCGGGAGAGCCAGTTGGGCACGTTCCACCAGACGAGGTCGCGCGTTCCCTCGTGGCGGAGCCTCAGCGCGACGAGGGTGAGGGTGTGGCGGGCGACGTCGGCGGTGTAGCGGGGCGGTGGTTCCCCGGGCCGGGGCGCGTAGGCGGTGGTGATCGCCTGGTCCAGCAGGTGGTGGGTGACGTGCCCGGGGGTGGGGAACCGGGTGGTGTCGAGCAGTTCGCCGACGGTGCCGGCGCCCGGCGGTCGGTGGGCGTCGCGCAGCAGCGTGACGGCCAGCGGGTTGTCCAGCGCCCCGACCACGGGGACGTCGGCGTTCCCGTGCAGCGCCTCCAGCACCGACCGCCACGGCTCGGCCGGCGGGTCGGGCAGGCCGTGCCGCAGGTAGGTGGCCGCGTCGGCGGGGGTGAGGGGTCGGAGCTCCAGGGCGACCGCGCCGGTGAGGACGCCGTCCCGGGCGGCGGCGACGAGTTCGGCCGTGCGGGTGAGCAGGACCAGCCGGAACAGGGCCTGGTCGCCGAGCGCGCGCAGCGCCGTGGGCCGGTGGTGCCCGGGGATCTCGTCCAAGCCGTCGAGGAACACCGCGATCCGGCCCGCGCCGAGCAGTTCGGCGGCACGGCGCCGACCGTCGCGCCCGGACAGGACGGGGATCTCCGTCAGCTTCGCGGCCAGCCACTCCCGCACGGGTGTGGTGTCGGGGTCCCACCCGTGCAGGGTGAACAGCACGGGCACCGGCACCAGCGCGCGCTGCTCGGCGGGCACCTGCCGCCGGTGCTCCAGCGCGTCGAGCAGCAGCAGGACCGCCGCCGAGCTCTTGCCGCTGCCCGGTCCGCCGGCGAGGATGAGCCGCCCGGAGGCCAGGCCGCCGTAGACGCGGTGCAGGGTGCGGTGCGTGCCCTCCCGCAGCTGCGCCGTGGTGACCCGCTCCACGCCGGGCAGCGGGGCGAACGAGCGCGACGCGGTGGCGGCGGACGGCGGGCCGGCCACCGGTTCCCGGCTGCGCCGCCACCGGATCGGCAGCGGGGCCGGTTGCCGCAGACCGCGGTCGGCCGCCGCCTGCTCCCACTGGGCGCGCACGGCCACCGCGAGCCTGTCGGTCAGCTCGTCGACGTCCGGCGCCGGGGTGGGCGCGAGCGACCTGAGCACCAGGTCGCCCACCACGATCACCAACCCGACCGCGGCCAGCACGAACTGCCCGTAACCGCTGGCCTCCGCCCGGGGCGCGCCGTCCAGCGCGGTCACGGTGACGACCCACCACCCCAGGCCCGCCACCACCAGGCCCCAGGCCACCACCACCAGCGCTCGTCGCACACGAGGACCATCGCGCACCCGGCGCCGGGTGTGACACTCCCCCCGGCGCGGGCCGATCGACCGCCGCTCGCGGAACGCCCGGAATGCTCACGACCGGGGAAAACCCGATACCGGCTATTGCCGTTCGGCCATCGGCTGCCGGGCCGTTCCCGGCAGTTGCCCATGGGGATTCGATCGCGAAGAACCGAACAGGGATCACATTCTCCTGATCCGGGTCGATTTCCCCTTCACCGCGGCACGGGTATGATCCAAAGGCGCCTTGTCGGCACTCCGTGAAATGAACGACGCGCTACGGCGGTGAACACCGTCCTGGGCGAAAGTCATCCGCACAGGCGGTGTCCCGAGCACGTCCAGTCGCAGGAGAGATGATGACCACCGAACCGCTGGAGCGCAGCTCGCTCGGCTCACTCGGTCTGCTCCCCACCCGAGCCGGCGACGGCCGGACCATGGTCGGTCACGTGATCGTCTGCCGGGCCGGGGCCGGTGAGGACGACACCATCGCCCTCTGGCACCTCGACACCGAGGGCCTGCGGACCGGGGCGTGGGTGAAGCCCGCCGCGGTGGCCCTGGCCGACGCCGGGACCGCCCGGAGCCTGCTCGGCCTGTGCGAGCGGAAGGCCCTCCTCGCCTGGGACCCGACCGGAGCGCTCACCGCGCTGCGGGCGCTGGAGGAGGTGGCCGGTGTCGCCCACACCGACCGGGGCGCCTGCGCCGTCACCATTCCCGAACTGCTCGCGGAAATCGCCGGGGTCCGGGCCGCGTTCGCCAAACGCGTGGCCGAGGAGAAAGCGGTCAAGAAGAGCATCACCGAACTGGAGTGGGCGATCGACCTGCCGGACCCGCTGCCGGCCACGGTCGAGCAGCTGGAGCGCCTCACCGGGTTCGGGGAACTCGTCGCCCCCACCGAGGCGGCGACCGAAGCGCTGCGCATCAGCCGGTTGGGAGGGTGGGTGGTGCAGCGCTGGCGGGAGACCGCCGTCGCGCTCGGCCGCGCCTACCTCCGCGCCACCTTCGGGCACCCCACCGTGCTGGCGCCCCGGTGGGAGTCGCGCCTGGCCGACGCCTACGCGGGCCGGCGGTGAGGCCCCGGCCGAGGCCGGTCCGGGGGGCCGACCCTTCGCGGTCCGACGCCGCGTCCGACGCCGCCGACTGGGCCCGTGCGGTCCTCCGCGCCCCTGACGCGGTGGTGCTGGACACCGAGCTGACCGACTTCACGGGCCGCGTCGTCGAAATCGCCGTGCTGGCCGTCGACGGCACCGTGCTGCTGAGCACCCTGGTCGACCCCGAGGGCGCGCCGATCAACCCCCGCGCGCAGCGCCAGCACGGCATCTCCGCGGCCGTGCTGGCCGGTGCGCCGACGATGGCCCGGGTGTGGCCGCGCCTGGAGGAGGTCCTGCGGGACCGGGCGGTGATCGCCTGGAACGCCCCTTTCGACCAGGCGCGGCTGCGCGCCGAACACGAACTGGTCATGGGCGGTGCGGCGCTGCCGGCGTGGTTGGCACGGCGGTGGGAGTGCGCGATGCGTCGGCACGCCGCCTGGGTCGGCGAGCCGAACAGCCGGGGCAGCGGGTACCGCAACCACAGGCTGGAGGGTGGGCACCGCGCCGAGGGCGACTGCCGGGCCGTGCTGGACCGGCTGCGGCAGATGGCGTCCGCGGCACCCGGCGGGACGCGCCCCGCGGCGTCCGCCGGCGGGGCGGGGCGGAACCCGGACCTGCACGCCATCCACGAGCTGTGGCCCCGGTTCCTGGGGGAGGTGCGCGGGCGCAGCCGGTCCGCCGAGGCGATGCTGACGAACGCGGAACCGCTCCTGGTCGCCGACCGCACCCTGGTGGTGCGCCACCCCTCCGCGCCGCTCAACCGCAGGCTCGCGCAGGACAGGTGCGCGGCCACGCTCGACGAGGCCCTGTCCGCCGTGCTGGGGCACGGCTGGACCGTCCGGGTCCAACCGCACGACGCGCGGCAGTCGGGGACCACGACCCCGGTCCGGGCCGCCGAACCGGGCGGTGCCTGAGGCACCCGGCGCGGGCGCCCTACCGCTGCTGGCTGGGCAGACGGCCCTCGGCCATCCGCTTCACCACGTCCCGCCGCAGCCAGAACAGGTACACCCACACCAGGCTGAACACCACGCCGATGATGCCCAGCGCCGTCATCGTGAACCACCCCGCGACCACCACCACGTGCAGCGCGACGATCACGTACGCGCTCCACGAGTGCTTCAGCAGCGCGCACGTGCCGAGGAACGCGATGATCAGGCCGAGCACCAGGTACCCGGTGCCGCTGCCGATGCCGCCGCCCAGGTTGGCCACCACCGGCAGCGCGAGGGCGACCACGATCGCCTCCAGGATCAGCGTGCCCGCCATGATGCCCCGGAAGCCCTTCATCGGGTCCTTCACGGGCACCGCGGGCAGGGACTCCGCCGACGACGGGGACCCGGCGGGCCGGGACTCGGGCCGGGACTCGGGCTGGGGCTCCGCGGGCCGGGGCTCCACGGGCTGGGACTCGGTCATGAGGGCTCCTTGCCGAACAGGGCCCGCGCCTCGCCCGCGGTCACCACCGAACCGGTCACGACCACGCCGCCGCCGGAGACCGCGTCGCCGTCGTCGTTCTCCTCGGCCAGCCGGATCGCCTCCTCCAGCGCGTCGGGCAGGTGCGGCTGCACGAGCATCCGGTCCTCGCCGAAGATCGGGATCGCCACGCCCGCGAGCAGGTCGGGGTCCATCGCGCGGGGCGAGGAGTTCGCGGTCAGCACGACCTCCCGCACCACCGGCTCCAGCGCGGACAGGATGCCGACCGCGTCCTTGTCGTCCATCACGCCGACCACGGCGACCAGCTTGCGGAAGCCGAACTCCTCGTCCAGCGCCTTGGCCAGCGCCTCCGCGCCGTGCGGGTTGTGCGCCGCGTCGACCAGCACGGTCGGCGCCGAGCGCACCCGCTCCAGCCGCCCCGGCGAGGTCACCCCGGCGAACGCCTCGCGCACCGCCTCCACGTCCAGCTGCCGGTCGGCGCCGGCGCCGAAGAACGCCTCCACCGCGGCCAGCGCCAGCACCGCGTTCGCCGCCTGGTGGGCGCCGTGCAGCGGCAGGAACACGTCGTCGTAGACGCCGCCCAGGCCCTGGAGCCTCATCACCTGCCCGCCCACCGCGACGTCGCGCTGGAGCACGCCGAACTCCGCCCCCAGCCGCGCCACCGCGGCGTCCACCTCGGCGCAGCGCCGCAGCAGCACCTGCTCCACCTCGGGCTCCTGCCGCGCGAGCACGGCGACCGCGCCGGGCTTGATGATCCCGGCCTTCTCCGCCGCGATGCCCGCGAGGTCGCCGCCCAGGTACTCGACGTGGTCGAGCCCGATGGGCGTGATCACCGCGATCCGGCCGTCGGCGACGTTCGTGGCGTCCCAGGAGCCGCCCATGCCGACCTCGACCACGGCCGCGTCCACCGGGGCGTCCGCGAACGCGGCGAACGCCATGCCGGTGAGCACCTCGAACTTGCTCATCGGCACCTCGTTGCGGCCGTCCACGATCGCCACGTACGGCTCGACGTCCCGGTAGACCTCGGCGTAGCGCCCGGGGGTGATCGGCGCGCCGTCCACGCTGATCCGCTCGGTGGCCAACTGGAGGTGCGGGCTGGTGTACCGGCCGGTGCGCAGGCCGATGCGCGTGAGCAGCGCGTCGACCATGCGCGAGGTGGACGTCTTGCCGTTCGTGCCGCCGACGTGCAGCACCGGGTAGGAGCCCTGGGGGTCGCCGAGCAGGTCGACCAGCTGCCCGATCCGGGTGAGGCTCGGCTCCAGCTTCGTCTCCGGCCAGCGGGTGTTCAGCTCCGACTCGACCTGGCGCAGCTCCTCCAGCTCCCCCGTCCCGAAGCCGGTCACGACCGCGCGTCCGGGCTCTGGGGGAACGTGTCGAGGCGGGCGTGGATGCGGTCGATCTCGGCGTTGGCCGCGGCGAGCCGACCCTGGATCTTGGCCACCACGTCGGCGGGCGCCTTGGCCAGGAACGACTCGTTGCCGAGCTTGCCCTCGCACTGGGCGCGTTCCTTCTCGGCCACCGCGAGGTCCTTGGCCAGGCGCTTGCGCTCGGCCACCACGTCGACCGCGCCGGACAGGTCCAGCTCGACCTTCACCGTCCCCTTGGGCAGGCCCACGTCCAGCGACACCGACGCCGCGAACGCCTCGCCGGGCTCGGTCATCCGGGTCAGCGCCCGCACCGCGGGCACCTGGTCGACCAGGTCCGCGCAGCACGCGCCGCGCACCTTGCCCTCGACCCGCTGACCGGGCTTGAGGCCCTGGTCGGAGCGGAACCGGCGGATCTCGGTGACCAGCTTCTTCAGGCTCTCGACCCGCTGCGCGGCCACCTCGTCGGGCGCGGCGCCGGTCGGCTCCGGCCACGCCGCGACCACCACCGACTCACGGCCGGTCAGGGTCGTCCACAGCACCTCGGTGATGAACGGCGTCAGCGGGTGCAGCAGCCGCAGCACCACGTCGAGCACGTGGCCGAGCAGCGCCCGGGTGGACTCGGCGCGGTCGCCGCCCTCGCCCAGCTGGACCTTGGCCAGCTCCAGGTACCAGTCGCAGAACTCGTCCCAGGTGAAGTGGTAGAGCGCCTCGCTGAGCTTGGCGAACTGGTAGCCCTCGAAGTGCCGGTCCACGTCGGAGGTGAGCCGGTCGAGCAGGTCGAGGATCCAGCGGTCGGCGTCGGTCAGCTCCTCGCGCGGGGGCAGCGGGCGCTCCACCGTCGCGCCGTTGCCCATCGCGAACCGGGCGGCGTTCCACAGCTTCGTGGTGAAGTTGCGGGAGCCCGCCGCCCACTCCTCGGCGATGGCCATGTCCGAGCCGGGGTTCGCGCCGCGCAGCAGCGTGAACCGGGTGGCGTCGGCGCCGTAGGAGTCCATCCAGTCCAGCGGGTCGATGCCGTTGCCGCGCGACTTCGACATCTTCTTGCCGTGCTGGTCGCGGATGAGGCCGTGCAGGTACACGTGGTCGAACGGCTGCCTGCCGTCCATCGCGTACAGGCCGAACATCATCATCCGGACGACCCAGAAGAACAGGATGTCGTAGCCGGTGGACAGCACCGAGGTCGGGTAGAACTTCGCCAGGTCCGCGGTCTGCGCGGGCCAGCCCAGCGTGGAGAACGGCCACAGGCCGGACGAGAACCACGTGTCCAGCACGTCCTCGTCCTGCACCCAGCCCTCGCCGGGCGGCTCGTCGTCCGGGCCGACGCACATCACCTTGTCGTTCGGGCCGTACCAGACCGGGATGCGGTGGCCCCACCACAGCTGGCGCGAGATGCACCAGTCGTTGAGGTTGTCGACCCAGTCGAAGTAGCGCTTGGCCAGCTCCGGCGGGTGGATCGTGGTGCGGCCGTCGCGCACGGCCGCGGACGCCGCCTCGGCCAGCGGCGCGACCTTGACCCACCACTGCATGGACAGGCGCGGCTCGATGACCGTGTCGCACCGGGAGCAGTGGCCGACGGCGTGCCGGTAGGGGCGCTTCTCGGACACGATCCGGCCCTGCTCGCGCAGCGCGGCGACGACGGCGGGGCGCGCCTCGAACCGGTCCAGGCCCTCGAACGGGCCCTTGACCGTGATCACGCCGCGGCCGTCCATCACGGTCAGCGCGGGCAGGTCGTGGCGCCGGCCGATCTCGAAGTCGTTCGGGTCGTGCGCCGGGGTCACCTTGACCGCGCCGGTGCCGAACTCCGGGTCCACGTGCTCGTCGGCCACGACCGGCACGAACCGGCCGGTCAGCGGCACCTCGACCTCGGCGCCGATCAGGTGCCGGTAGCGCGGGTCCTCCGGGTGCACCGCGACCGCGGTGTCGCCCAGCATGGTCTCGGCGCGGGTGGTGGCCACCACGATGGAGCGGTCGCCCGAGCCGTAGCGGATCGAGACCAGCTCGCCGTCGTCCTCGGAGTGGTCGACCTCGATGTCCGACAGCGCGGTCTGGCACCGCGGGCACCAGTTGATGATGCGCTCGGCGCGGTAGATCAGGCCGTCGTCGAAGAGCTTCTTGAAGATCGTCTGGACGGACTGGGACAGCACCTCGTCCATGGTGAAGCGCAGCCGCGACCAGTCGACGCCGTCGCCGAGGCGGCGCATCTGGCCCAGGATCGTGCCGCCGACCTCCTCGCGCCACTCCCAGACCCGCTCGACGAACTTCTCGCGGCCCAGGTCGTGGCGGGACTTGCCCTCGCTCGCCAGGGCGCGCTCGACCGCGGTCTGGGTCGCGATGCCCGCGTGGTCGGTGCCGGGCAGCCACAGCACCTCGTAGCCCTGCATCCGGCGGCGGCGGGTCAGCGCGTCCATGACGCTGTGGTTGAGGGCGTGGCCCATGTGCAGGCTGCCGTTGACGTTCGGCGGGGGCAGCACGATGGTGAACGGCGGCTTGTCGCTGTTCGCGTCCGCCGTGAAGTAGCCGCGCTCCACCCACCGCTCGTACAGGCCGGCCTCTACCTCGGCCGGGTTCCACGCCGGCGGGAGTTCTGAGCGCTGCGGTGCGGCGGGGGTCTCGGTCACGCTCGAAGTCTACGGAGGTACGGGTATCGACTTCTAACCAGATACCTGGTAGCGCCCCTGACGTGTGATGCTGTCGTGCGGCAGGAGGCCGGCGCCGGCGGTCCCGGGTCCGGTGGACCCGGGGACGGCCCGGCGAGGGGCGCGCGTCGAGGTGATCGGGAGATCGGCGTAGTGGACGAGTACCGCATCGAGGACCACCCGGACCTGCGGGACGGCGGGTGGGCGCGGGACGCCGTGCGGCGGGCGGAGCGGGGTGCCCGGCTGCGGCGGGTGCGCTCGTGGCGGCCCCGGCCGAGGGTCCTGGGCGGCCTGGCCATCGTCGTGGCGGCGGTGCTGCTGGCGTGGGCGGTGTTCGCCACCCGGTCCGACGAGCCGGCCGCGTTCGACCCGGACGAGCCGTTCGCGGGCACGACCGCGACGGCCTGGGCGGACGGCGCGGAGGGGGTCGTGCCGCCGGCGGCGGAACCGGTCGGCGGGTTCGGCGCCGAGCAGGTCGCCGACGCCTACGCGCGGGTGCGGCAGGCGGTGGTGACGGCGCGGCTGGACCGGCGGGTGGTGGTCGAGCACGACCTGGAGCCGCTGTTCGCGCTGTTCGCGCCGGACCTGAGGGACTCGCTGCGCACCCTGTTCGACGGGCGCAACGACGGCGAGGCGGCGCTGGTGGCCACGCGCGCGGACCGGGGCGCGCGGCTGTCGGGGGCCGAGCCGAAGGTGCGCGGCGAGATGGTCGCCGAGGCGGGTCCGGCGGGCGAACTGGTGGTGCGCACCGACTACACGATCGCCTACGCGTTCGACACCGACCGCCCCGAGGCGGTGCGCGGGCCGCTGGACGCGGTGGCCGTGGCCCGGTTCCGGGTGCGGTACGCGGTGCGCTCGGGCTCGCCCGGCGTCGAGGGGCTGTGGGCCGACGACTCCGCCGGCACGCTGCACTCGATCGCGTGCTCGGCCGCGAAGCGCGGCTACCTCGCCCCGGCCCTGGCGGAGCCGGAACTCCCGCCGGGACTGGACTTCGACGTCGCGGTGCCCTCGTCCCCGACCGACGGCTGCCCAGAGTGATAAGGGGCGGCTGAAGCGGGGCGGCCGAAGCGGGGCGGCCGAAGCGGGACGGCCGAAGCGGGACGGCGAGGGTCCGGCGAGGTCACCCGTTCGGCCGATTCGCCGGGTAGTGGCGCCGCTCACAATTGACGTTGATCACCAGTTCGTCGCAGGTGAGGGCGCCGGATCCACGGGCCGGACAACCCCTTGGGGCCCGTGGGCAGCGGCCGTGCGCCGCCCTGCCCCGAGCGGTCGATCGGGGAGACCGCCGGCGTACTCGCGCGGGGTGCGCCGGCGGCACGACACGCCGGGGCGGCCACCGACCGGGGGCAGAATGGCGCCATGGAGCGCAGGCCACCGGAGCGGGACGTCGACGAGTCGCGGTTGGACGTGGGGGAGCCCAAGCGCTGGGCGGCGGGCCTGCCGGGGGTCGCGGTGTCGCTCAAGCGCGGGATCGAGCAGATGGGCGTGGCGCGGACCGCGACCACGCTGCGGCTGCTCAACCAGCGGGAGGGCTTCGACTGCCCGGGGTGCGCGTGGCCGGAGCCGCAGGGGCACCGCAGGATGGCCGAGTTCTGCGAGAACGGCGCCAAGGCGGTGGCCGAGGAGGCCACCAGGCGGCGCGTGGGCCCGGAGTTCTTCCGGCGCCACCCCGTCGCCGAGCTGGCCGGGAAGACCGACTACTGGCTGGGGCAGCAGGGCCGGATCACCGAGCCGGTGGTGCTGCGCGAGGGCGCGACGCACTACGAGCCGATCTCCTGGGCGGACGCGTTCGAGCTGGTCGCGGAGAAGCTGAACGGGCTGGCGAGCCCCGACGAGGCGGTGTTCTACACCTCCGGCCGCACCAGCAACGAGGCCGCGTTCCTGTACCAGCTGCTGGTCCGCTCCTTCGGCACGAACAACCTGCCGGACTGCTCGAACATGTGCCACGAGTCGTCGGGCGCGGCGCTGTCGGAGACCACCGGCATCGGCAAGGGCTCGGTCGGCATCGACGACTTCGAGCACGCCGACCTGATCGTGGTGGTGGGCCAGAACCCGGGCACCAACCACCCCCGGATGCTGTCCGCGCTGGAGGCGGCCAAGCGCGCGGGCGCGCGGGTCGTGGCGGTGAACCCGTTGCCGGAGGCCGGGTTGCTGCGGTTCAAGAACCCGCAGAACGCGCGCGGCCTGGTCGGTCCGGGCACGGCGCTGGCCGACGAGTTCCTCCAGATCCGGCTGGGCGGCGACCAGGCGCTGTTCCAGGCGGCGGGCAACCTGCTGCTGTCGTGGGGCGCGGTGGACGAGGGGTTCGTCGAGCGCAGCACGCACGGGTTCGCCGGGTACGCCGAGCACGTGCGGGAGCTGGACTGGGCGGCGGTCGACCGCGCCACGGGCCTGCCGCGCGCGCGGGTGGAGCGGTTCGCCCGGCTGCTGGCCGGCTCGGAGCGCACGATCTTCTGCTGGGCCATGGGCCTGACCCAGCACCGGCACGCCGTGCCGACGATCCGCGAGATCGCCAACGTGGCGCTGCTGCGCGGCATGATCGGCAAGCGGGGCGCGGGCCTGTGCCCGGTGCGCGGCCACTCCAACGTGCAAGGCGACCGGACCATGGGCATCTGGGAGAAGATGCCGGAGAAGTTCCTGGCCAACCTGGAGTCGGAGTTCGGCATCGAGGTGCCGCGCGCCCACGGCCTCGACACGGTGGCCTCGATCCGGGCCATGCGCGACGGCCGGGCGAGGGTGTTCTTCGCCGTCGGCGGCAACTTCGTCTCCGCCACCCCGGACACCCCGGTGACCGAGGCCGCGATGCGGGGCCTGGACCTGACCGCGCACGTGTCGACCAAGCTCAACCGCTCGCACGTGGTGCACGGGCGCACCGCGCTGATCCTGCCCGCGCTGGGGCGCACCGAGAGCGACCTCCAGCACGGCGGCGAGCAGTTCGTCACGGTCGAGGACTCGATGTCGGTGGTGCACCGGTCGCGCGGCCGCCTGGAGCCGGCGAGCGACCGGCTGCTGTCGGAGGTGTCGATCGTGTGCCGGCTGGCGCGCGCCCTGCTCGGACCGGCGCACCCCGTGCCGTGGGAGGGGTTCGAGCGGGACTACGACCTCATCCGGGACCGGATCGCGCGGGTCGTGCCGGGCTGCGCGGACTACAACGAGCGGGTGCGCCGCCCGGACGGCTTCGTGCTGCCGCACGCCCCGCGCGACGCCCGCGAGTTCACCGGGACCCGCACCGGCAAGGCGCAGTTCTCGGCCAACGCGCTGACCGTGCTGGAGGTGCCGCCCGGTCGGCTGCTGCTCCAGACCCTGCGCAGCCACGACCAGTACAACACCACGATCTACGGCTTGGACGACCGCTACCGGGGCGTGAAGGACGGCCGGCGGGTGGTGTTCGTCAGCCCGGAGGACCTGGCCGAGCTGGGCCTGCGCGACGGGCAGCACGTGGACCTGGTGGGCGAGTGGCCGGAGGACCCGACCGGGGTGACCGAGCGCCGCGCGCCGCGCTTCCGCGTGGTGGCGTACCCGACGGCGCGGGGCTGCGCGGCGGCCTACTTCCCCGAGGCGAACGCCCTGGTGCCGCTCGACTCGACCGCCGAGGTGTCGGGCACGCCCACGTCGAAGTCGGTCGTGGTGCGGCTGGAGGCGGTGGACTAGCCGGCGGAGATCGGGCCCCTCCCCCGCGAACCCCGGGGTGCCGTCGTAACGCCCGCCGCCGTCCGGGCGACGACACGGGAGACCGAGGAGGGCTTGTGATCGCCAGGACCGCGCTCGCCGCCGCGGCGCTGTCGGCGCTGACCGCGTGCGCCGCCGAACCGGCGGCCGCGCCCGCCACCACCACGACGACGCCCACCCCCACCGAGTCGGCGGGCGTGAACTGCGCGGACGCGCCGCAGGACGTGGTCGCGGCGGCCCTGCGGCTGCGCCTGAACCACTCGCGCCAGTCGATCGTCGACAACGTGGTGACCTGCACCTACGACGGCGGCGGCGCGCGGGTCCGGTTCACCACCGGCACGGACGCCGCGGCGTTCGCGGCGCGCCGCGGGGAGCACCCCGACGCCGTCGCCGTGCCGGACCTCCCGGACGAGGCGTACCGCGCCACGACCACCTCCGGCGAGGTCGTGCGGACGGTCGTGGTGGCCCGGCGCGGGACGGTCGAGATCGAGGTGTCCTCCGGCGCCAACACGCGGCACGCCGAGCAGCTGGTCGCGGAGCTGTTCGCCCGCCTCTAGCGGGTCAGCACGGCCATCGCCGCGTTGTGCCCGCCGATGCCGCTGACCCCGCCGCCGCGCCGCGCGCCCGCGCCGCAGACGAGCAGGTTGGCCACGTCGGTCTCCACGCCCCAGCGGCCCACCTCGGCCTCCTCCTCGGCGAACGGCCACGCCAGCGCGTCGTGGAAGATGTTGCCGCGCGGCAGGCCCAGCTCCGCCTCCAGGTCGAGCGGCGAGCGCGCCTCCAGGCACGGCCGGCCGTCGGCGTCGGTCGCCAGGCAGGACTCGATCGGCTCCACCAGGTGCTCGTCCAGCGCGGCCAGGTAGCGGCCGACCAGCTCGTCGCGCAGCCCCTCGCGGCCCTCGAACAGCGCCGCCGGCGTGTGCAGGCCGAACAGCGTCAGCGTGTGCCACCCGCGCCCGACCAGGTCCGGCGCGAGGATCGACGGGTCGGTCAGCGTGTGGCAGTACATCTCCGCGGGCAGCACGGAGGGCACGCGCCCGGCCGCGCTCTCCCGGTAGGCGGTCTCCAGCTGCCCGTACGACTCGTCGAGGTGCAGGGTGCCCGCGAACGCCAGCCGCGGGTCCACCCCCGAGCGGAACCGGGGCAGCCGCTCCAGCAGCATGTTGACCTTCACCTGGCAGCCCTCGGCCACCGCGCGCCGCGGCCGCCCGCGCAGGGCGTCCAAAGTGGACGGCGCGACGCCGGAGAGCACGAACCGCGCGCCGACCACGCCCCCGTCGTGCTCGACCTCGGCGGTGACGCCGTCGGCGTCCACCCGGGTCACCTCGGCGCCGGTCACGAGCTCCGCGCCCGCCTCCCGCGCCACCCGCTCCAGCTCGGCGGTCACCGCGCCCATGCCGCCGACGGGCACCAGCCACTCCCCCGAGCCGTTGCCGATCACGTGGTAGAGGAAGCACCGGTTGGCCGCCAGGTCGTGCAGCGACGCGTGCGTGCCGATCAGCCCGTCCGTGGCCACCACGCCGCGCACCACGTCGTCGGCGAACAGCTCCTCCAGGCTCTCCCCGAGCGGCCGCTCCACCACCCGGTCCCAGACCGCCGGGTCGACCAGCGAACGGGCGCGCTCCCGGGACACCAGCGGCTCCAGCGCGGTCGGCGCGAGCGCCCCGGCGAACCCCTCCAGCTCCGCGTACCAGCGCCGCCAGCGCTCGAACTCGGCGTCGGAGCCGGTGAGCGCGCGGAACGAGGCGGCGGTGGCCGCGCCCGGGTCACGCTCGACCAGCAGGTCCCCCGCCGGGGTGTACGAGGACGCGGCCCGCGACCGCAGCCGCACGCGCAGCCCCAGGTCGGCCACGACCCGGTCGGGCAGCAGGCTGACCAGGTACGAGTACCGCGACAGCCGCGCCTCGACGCCGGGGAACGCCCGTTCGCTTACGGCCGCGCCGCCGACGTGCCCCTGCTTCTCCAGCACCAGCACGCGCCGACCGGCCCGCGCCAGGTAGGCCGCCGCCACCAGCCCGTTGTGCCCGCCGCCGACCACCACCACGTCGTAGTTGCCCACCCGCCGACCCTAACCGGTGAACAGGGCGGTGACCTTGCGGATCAGCTCGACCAGCCCGTAGGCCAGCGGCAGCCCGACCCACAGCCAGGCCAGGACGACCAGCGCGCGCCGGTTCACCGGACCACCTCCCCGACCGGTTCGTGGTACCTGGCGTCGACGGGCCGGACCAGCTCGTTGGCCGCGAACCCGACCACCAGCAGGCCCATCATGATGAACAGCGAGGTCGTGTAGAGGTCGGGCCCGGACCTGCCGTCGGCCAGCCTGCCGTCGGCGACGGCGTTGACGATCAGCGGTCCGAGCACGCCCGCCAGCGACCACGCGGTGAGCAGCCGGCCGTGGATCGCGCCGACCTGGTAGGTGCCGAACAGGTCCTTCAGGTAGGCCGGGACGGTGGCGAACCCGCCGCCGTAGAACGACAGGATCAGCATCGCGCACACCACGAACAGCGGCTTGGACGCGTCGCCGGCCAGCGCCAGCACCAGGTAGGTCAGCGCGCCCGCGCCCAGGTAGAGGCGGTAGACGTTCTTGCGGCCGACCAGGTCCGAAGTGGACGACCAGGCGATCCGGCCGACCATGTTGGCCAGCGACAGCAGGGCCACGAACCCGGCGGCGGCGCCCGCGGCGACCGGCGCGGAGGTGTCCGCGAAGAAGTCCCGGATCATCGGCGACGCCTTCTCCAGGATGCCGATGCCCGCGGTCACGTTGAAGCACAGCACCACCCACAGCAGCCAGAACTGCGGGGTGCGCAGGGCGTTGCGCGCGGAGACGTTGACCGCCGAGCGCGCCGCCGCCCTCTCCTCTACGGCGGCGGGCACCCGCACCAGCAGCACGCCCACCGACATGAACACCGCGTAGACCACGCCGTGCACGAGGAAGGTCCGCGCGATGCCGCCGCTGTCGCGCCCGAAGGACTCCAGCATCTGCGCCGACCAGGGCGAGGCGATCAGCGCGCCGCCGCCGAAGCCCATGATGGCGATGCCGGTGGCCATGCCCGGCCGGTCCGGGAACCACTTGATCAGCGTGGACACCGGCGAGATGTAGCCGATGCCGAGCCCGATGCCGCCGACGAACCCGTAGCCGAGCACGACCAGCCAGTACTGCTGCGTCCACGCGCCCAGCGCGGAGATCAGGAACCCGGACGAGAAGCACGTGGCGGAGACGAACATCGCCCACCGCGGACCGTTGCGCTCGACCAGCGTGCCGCCGAACGCCGCGGACAGGCCGAGCATGACGATGCCGAGCTGGAACGGCAGCGCGCTCTGCGTGCCGCTGAGCCCCAGGGCACCCTCCAGCGGCGGCTTGAACACGCTCCACGCGTACACCTGGCCGATGGCCAGGTGCACCGACAGCGCGGCGGGTGGCACCAGCCAGCGGTTCCAGTCCGGTGGGGCGATCGTCCTGGAGCGGTCCAGGAAACCCATTGGCCGACACCTCCGTAGCCTGGTGAGTGGCTTGCGGAAAAACTTAGCCTTGGTGAAGGAGTCGCGCGATGGGCCGAGTGACCGTGCGTCGCCCAGTGGTCAGCTACCTGCGACGAACGCCGCGCACGCGGGTCGACTCGTTGGCCGTCGAGGAGCCGTTGGAGCTGCGCGTGGGTGGCCGGGCACTGGCCGTCACCATGCGCACGCCCGGTCACGACGTGGAGCTGGCGCACGGGTTCCTGCTGTCCGAGGGCGTGGTCCGCGGCCTGGCCGACGTGGCCGTGGCGCGGTACTGCGCGGGCGCCGGACCCGATGGGGTGAACACCTACAACGTGCTGGACCTGGCGCTGGCCGAGGGCGTGGCGCCGCCCGAGGTGGGGGTGGAGCGCAACTTCTACACCACCTCGTCGTGCGGGGTGTGCGGCAAGGCGGCGCTGGACGCGGTCCGGCTCAAGACCCGCCACTCCCCCGCCGGGGACGCCGCGTCGGTCGACGTGGGCGTGCTCGCCGGCCTGCCGGACGCGCTGCGCGAGCGGCAGAAGGTGTTCGCCTCGACCGGCGGCCTGCACGCCGCCGGGCTGTTCACCGCCTCGGGGGAAGCGCTGGTCGTGCGCGAGGACGTGGGCAGGCACAACGCCGTGGACAAGGTGCTGGGCTGGGCCGTGCTGAACGACCGGGTGCCGCTGACCGGGACCGTGCTGGTGGTGTCCGGGCGGGCCTCGTTCGAGCTGGTCCAGAAGGCCGCGATGGCGGGCGTGCCGGTGCTGGCGGCCGTGTCCGCGCCGTCGTCGCTGGCCGTCGAGCTGGCCGACGAGCAGGGCGTGACGCTGGTCGGGTTCCTGCGCGGCGAGTCGATGAACGTCTACACCGGCCACGAACGGGTGACCGCGTGAGACCCCTCGACGGTGTGACCGTGGTCAGCCTCGAACAGGCCGTGGCCGTGCCGTACGCCTCCCGGCTGCTGGCCGACCTGGGCGCGAGGGTGATCAAGGTCGAGCGGCCCGGGGCGGGTGACTTCGCCCGCGACTACGACACCGCGTGCGGCTCGGTGTCCTCCTACTTCGCCTGGACCAACGTCGGCAAGGAGTCGGTGGCGCTCGACCTGAAGGACCCGGCGGGCCGCGAGGTGCTTGACCGCCTGGTCGCGGGCGCCGACGTGGTCCTGTGCAACCTGTCCCCGGACGCCGCGCGCCGCCTGGGCCTGGACGCCGACTCCCTCCGCCGGGACCGGCCCGACCTGGTGGTGGGCGAGCTGTCCGCGTACGGCGCGGACGGGCCGTACGCGGGGCGCAAGGCGTTCGACGCGCTGGTCCAGTCCGAGACCGGCCTGGTCGAGCTGACCGGCGACGGCGAGGTCACGGCCCGCGCCGGGATCTCGGTGGCCGACATCGCCGCCGGCGTGCAGCTGCACTCCGCCGTGCTGGCCGCCCTGCTGCACCGCGCCCGCACCGGCGAGGGCGCGACCCTGCGCCTGTCGCTGTTCGAGGCGCTGGCCGAGTGGATGCACCAGCCGATGCTGTACGCGGCGGGCACCGGCGCCGCCGCCCCGCGCACCGGCGCGCACCACCCCAGCATCGCGCCCTACGGGCCGTTCCGGTGCGCCGACGGCACCGTGCACCTGGCCGTGCAGAACGACCCGCAGTGGCGGCGGCTGTGCCGGGTCCTCGGCCGGCCCGCGCTGGCCGACGACCCGCGCTTCGGCACGGTCAGCTCCCGCGTGGCCCACCGCGCCGACCTGCACGCGGTCCTGGACTTCTCCGCCTGGACCGCCGCGGACCTGCTGGCCGCGCTCGACGGGGCGGACGTGCCCGCGGCCCGCACCCGCACCGTGGCCGAGCTGCCCGGGCACCCCCAGCTCACCGCGCGCGATCGGCTGACCCGGGTGACCGTCCCCGGTGGCGGGGTACCCCTGCTGCGTCCGCCGGTCGACTCCACCGCGTGGGGGTGGGAGCCCGCGCCCGTGCCGTCGCCCGGCGAGCACACCGAACGCGTCCTGCGAGAACTCGGCTACCCGGAGGACGAGGTGAGGGCCCTTCGGGCGACCGCGGCCCGTTGAGCGAAACACCGCCCCCACCTCAGGCGATCCGCTAGGAGAACGGCTGGAGGGCACATGGTCGGCAGGCGTGCGGTGCTCACCGCCCTGGGCGGGGGAGCGCTGGCCGCGGTGGGGGTGACCGCGGGGCTGCACACGAACGCGCCGTTCGGCGAGGGGCTCCGGCACGCGCTGGGCGTGGCCGGCCAGGTGCCCGCCGTGCAGCGGGCCGTGATCCGGGTGGAGCGCGTCCGCTCCCGCTGCCGGGGGCGGGACGTCGACCTGCTCACCATGGTCCCGCCGGGGGTGCCGACCGGGGGTCTGCCGATGTCGCTCCTGCTGCACGGCCGCTTCGGCACGGCGCGGACCGCGGCGGTGGGCCGGATGCCGGAACTGCTGGTCACGGCCGTGCACCGCGGCTCGGTGCCGCCGTTCGGGTTCGTCGCGGTGGACGGCGGCGACCACTACTGGCACGAGAACGTCCCCGGCGACGACCCCCTGGGGATGCTGCTGGAGGAGGTGCCGGCGTGGCTGGCCGAACGCGGCTTCGGCGCGCCGTTCGCCTGCACCGGCGTCTCCATGGGCGGCTTCGGCGCCCTGCTCTACACCCGCCGCAGGCACGAGCGGCGCGAACCCCTCCGGGCCGTCGCGACCATCGCGCCCGCCCTGATCACCTCGTGGCGCGAGATGGCCAAGCGCAGGGCGTTCCGCGACGAGCGGCAGTGGGCCTCGCTGGACCCGCTGCGCAACCTCGACGGGCTGGGCGACGCCCCGGTCGGCGTGTGGGCGGGCGACCGCGACCACTTCATCGAGGGCACCCGCCGGTTCATCGCCGGCGCGCGGCCCGCCGTCGCCTCGATCACCCCCGGCGGCCACGACGACACCCACTACCGCAAGGTCGTCCCGGACGTCATCCGGTTCCTGGGCCGGCGCGTCCCCCGCTGACCGGCGGCCGTCCCCGCCCCGACGGGTGCGGTCCCGGGACCCTGCCGAACCGCCGGGTCAGCGCGGCGTGAGCGGGGTGCGGCCGCTGCGCGCCCACTTGAGCACCGAGCCCCACGACCCGTAGCCCGACTCCTCGTCCAGGCGTCCGCCGCCGACCACGACGTCCAGGTCCAGGCGCAGCGCCTCGGCGAGCCCCTTCGCCTGGCGCAGGGAGCAGCACGGGTCGCCCTCCCCCACCACGAGCCGGGTGGAGACCGCCGCCCGGCGCACGGAGACGGGGTCCGGCACCGGGTGCGGGAACCCCCGGGCGAAGGGCTCGCCGGCGGGGCCCGGGGCGGGCGGGGCGACCAGGAGCACCCGGTCGACCCGCAACGCCCCGTCGAACTCCCCCGCCGCGTGGTGCAGCCAGAGCAGGCACGCGAGCGAGTGCGCGACCACCACCCGTTCTTGCCCCGAGGAGACCTGCCCAGAGGAGACCTGCCCAGAGGAGACCCGCGCAGAGGAGACCCGCGCGGCGGCGAGGTGGCCGCGCAGCTCGTCGAGCCACACGTCCAGCCTCGGCGCGTCCGGCGCGGAGAACTCCGGCACGTCGACCGACCCGCCGTGGCGCGCCAGCTCGCCCGCCAGCCAGTTCTGCCAGTGCGCGGGCCCGGCACCGCCGAGCCCCGGCAGGACCAGCACGTGCGGGAGGGACAACCTCAGGCCGACTTCTCGCGGCGCTCCCGGCGCGAGGGCTGCCGGGCCACGATGGTCGGGTTCACGTTCTCCTTGACCGTCTGCTCGGTGATGACGACCTTGGCGACGTCCGTGCGGCTCGGGATGTCGTACATCACCGGCAGCAGGACCTCCTCCATGATCGCCCGCAGGCCGCGCGCCCCCGTGCCGCGCAGGATCGCCTGGTCGGCGACGGCCTCCATGGCGGTCCGGGTGAACTCCAGCTCCACGCCGTCCATCTCGAACAGCTTCTGGTACTGCTTGACCAGCGCGTTCTTCGGCTCGGTGAGGATGCGGACCAGGGATTCCTTGTCCAGGTTCGTCACGCTGGCGACCATCGGCAACCGGCCGATGAACTCCGGGATGAGCCCGAACTTGATCAGGTCCTCCGGCATCGACTCGGCGAAGTAGTCCGCCGCGTCGACCTCGGCCTTGGTGCGCACCTCGGCGCCGAAGCCGAGCCCGCGCTTGCCGACCCGGTCCTGGATGATCTTCTCCAGGCCCGCGAACGCGCCCGCCACGATGAACAGCACGTTCGTGGTGTCGATCTGGATGAACTCCTGGTGCGGGTGCTTGCGCCCGCCCTGGGGCGGCACCGACGCGGTGGTCCCCTCCAGGATCTTCAGCAGCGCCTGCTGCACGCCCTCGCCCGACACGTCGCGCGTGATCGACGGGTTCTCGCTCTTGCGGGCGATCTTGTCGACCTCGTCGATGTAGATGATGCCGGTCTCGGCGCGCTTGACGTCGTAGTCCGCCGCCTGGATGAGCTTGAGCAGGATGTTCTCGACGTCCTCGCCCACGTAGCCCGCCTCGGTCAGCGCCGTGGCGTCCGCGATGGCGAACGGCACGTTGAGCATCTTGGCGAGCGTCTGGGCCAGGTAGGTCTTGCCGCAGCCCGTCGGGCCGAGCATGAGGATGTTCGACTTGGCCAGCTCAACGCCGTCGTCGCGCCCCTCGCGCCCGCGGTCGCCCGCCTGGATGCGCTTGTAGTGGTTGTACACCGCCACCGAGAGCGTGCGCTTGGCCTCGCTCTGCCCGATCACGTACTGGTCGAGGAACTCGTGGATCTCGGCGGGCTTGGGCAGCTCGTCGAGCTTGACGTCGCCTGCCTCCGCGAGCTCTTCCTCGATGATCTCGTTGCAGAGGTCGATGCACTCATCGCAGATGTAGACACCCGGCCCGGCGATGAGTTTTTTCACCTGCTTCTGGCTCTTGCCGCAGAAAGAGCACTTCAGCAGGTCGCCGCCGTCACCGATACGTGCCATGACCGCTGACCTCTGTCCCCTCCGGCGCGCCACCTGGTCGGGTGCGCCTGACTGCTGGTGTGACGATTGCCCGCTGGGTGCGGGACCGCCCGTTCCCCTCGACGGTACCCGTCCCACCCGCCTGTGCGGGAGGACCAGCGTGCCCCCGTCGCGCCGAACCGACCAGGACCCCTGGTCGGCTCGGCGTGTCGGGGTCACGCGGTGTTACTTCGACGCCGAGAGCTTCCGGTACGGCAGGACGCTGTCCACGATGCCGTAGTCCTTGGCCTCCTCGGCCGTGAGGATCTTGTCGCGCTCGATGTCCAGGCGGACCTGCTCCGGCGAGCGGCTCGTGTGCCTGGCCAGCGTGCTCTCCATGAGGCGGCGCACGCGCTGGATCTCGTTCGACTGGATCTCCAGGTCGGAGACCTGGCCGTAGACGCCCTCGGTCGCCGGCTGGTGGATCAGGATGCGGGAGTTGGGCAGCGCGTGCCGCTTGCCCGGCGTGCCCGCCGCCAACAGGACCGCGGCGGCGGAGGCCGCCTGGCCCAGGCAGTACGTCTGGATGTCCGGTCGGACGAACTGCATGGTGTCGTAGATGGCCATCAGCGAGGTGAACGATCCACCCGGCGAGTTGATGTACATCAGGATGTCGCGGTCGGGGTCCTCCGACTCCAGCACCAGCAGCTGGGCCATCACGTCGTTGGCCGACGCGTCGTCCACCTGCACGCCGAGGAAGATGATGCGCTCCTCGAACAGCTTGTTGTACGGGTTGGACTCCTTGATGCCGTAGCTGGTGCGCTCGACGAACGACGGGAGCACGTACCGGGACTGCGGCGCGTGGAACTGGCTCACTTCGGTGTCTCCTGATGCTCGCGGTCAGTTGGTCGAGGCGGCCTGGCTGGCCCGGCTGATCACCTTGTCCACGAAGCCGTACTCCAGGGCTTCCTGGGCGGTGAACCAGCGGTCGCGGTCCGAGTCGGCGATGATGCGCTCGACGGGCTGACCGGTGTGCTCCGCGATCAGCTCGGCCATCTCGTGCTTGGTCCGGACGAGCATGTCCGCCTGGATCGCGATGTCCGCCGCGGTGCCCCCGACGCCGGCCGACGGCTGGTGCATGAGGATGCGGGCGTGGGGGAGGGCGTGCCGCTTGCCGCGGGCGCCCGCGGACAGCAGGAACTGGCCCATGGAGGCGGCGAGGCCCATCGCGTAGGTGGCCACGTCGGGCTCGATGAGCTGCATCGTGTCGAAGATCGCCATGCCCGCGGTCACCGACCCACCGGGCGAGTTGATGTAGAAGGTGATGTCCTTCTCCGGGTCCTCGGCGGCCAGGAGGAGGAGCTGGGCCACGATCTGGTTGGCGATGTTCTCTTCGACCTGCGAGCCCAGCACGATGATCCGCTCGCGGAGCAGGCGCTCATAGACCGAGTCGTTGAGGTTCATCCCCGAGGCCGCTCGCATCACGGGGGCCGGGAGAGAGTGCTGCGTCACGTCTGCCTGCCTAACTTTGCCGACTAGCTGTGCCGAAAAGAGTCACGTAACTGACGACCTTAACGAAGGCGGGCGGCGTCGACTTCCCGACACCGCCCGCGTTCGCTCAGGGCTTCACTCCGCGTGGGAGTGCTCCTCAGTGGACTTCTCCCCGTTCGCGGCCTCGGGCCGGGTCTCGCCGAAGAGCTCGTCGAGGTCCAGGGCGTTGCCGGACGAGTCGGTCACGGTGGCCTGGCGCACGACCGAGGCCAGCGCCTTCCCCCGGCGCACGTCGGCGAAGATCGCGCCGAGCTGGCCCGACTGCTGGGCCCGCTTGACGTACTCGTCGGGGCTGATGCCGAAGCGCTGGGCCTGGTAGATGATCCGCTCGGTGAGCTCCTGGTCGGTCACGCTGAGCTGCTCGGCGTCGGCGATGGCGTCCAGCACGAGCTGGGTCTTGACCGCCTGCTCGGACGCCTCGCGCACCTCGGTGTCGAACTGCTCGCGGGTCTGGCCCTGCTCCTCCAGCCACTCGGCGAAGCGCGCCTCGTCGTGGTCGAGGGCGTGGACGGCGTCGTGCTCGCGGGCCTCGATCTCGCTCTTGACCACGGCCTCGGGCAGCGGCACCTCGACGCCGGCCAGCAGCGCCTCCAGCACCTTGTCGCGGGCCTGGACGCCCTGCTGCATCTTCTTCACGCGGCCCAGGCGGGTGCGCAGGTCGCCCTTGAGCTCGTCCAGGGTGTCGAACTCGCTCGCCAGCTGGGCGAACTCGTCGTCCAGCTCGGGCAGCTGGCGCTCCTTGACGGAGTTCAGCGTGACGGCGACCTCGGCGTCGCGGCCGGCGTACTCGCCGGCGACCAGGGTGGTGGTGAAGGTCTTGGTCTCGCCCTCGGAGGCGCCGACCAGGGCGTCGTCGATGCCCTCGACGAGCTGGCCGGAGCCGATCTCGTAGGACAGGCCGGTCGTCTTGGCCTCCTCGACCTCCTCGCCGTCCACCGTCGCCGACAGGTCGACCACGACGAAGTCGCCGGTCTCCGCCGGGCGCTTGACGCCGGTCAGGGTGGCGAAGCGGGCGCGCAGCTCGTCCAGCTGGGTGTCCACGTCCTCGTCGGTGACCTCCTGGTCGTCGACGCTGACGGACAGCTCGCCGAAGGCCGGGACCGTGATCTCCGGGCGGACGTCGACCTCGGCGGTGAACGCGAGCGACTCGCCGTCCTCGATCTTGGTCACCTCGAAGTCCGGGCGGCCCAGGGTGCGGATCTCACCCGAGGTGACCGCCTCCAGGTACTTGGCCGGGATGGCCTCCTGGACGACCTCGTCCAGGACGGGCGCGCGGCCGATGCGGCTCTCCAGCACGCGGGCCGGGGCCTTGCCGGGGCGGAAGCCGGGGATGCGGACCTGCTTGGCCAGCTTGCGGTACGCGCGGTCGAAGTCCGACTTGAGCTCGTCGAACGGCACCTCGACGTTGATCCGGACCCGCGTCGGGCTCAGGTGCTCGACGGTGCTCTTCAACGTGGTCTCCTCGTAACGGGACGTGCGGGCATCCCGGGACGCGGTTCGTCGCGCCGGGATTCCGCTTGAGTCTAGGCGGTCGGGGGTCGCCGGGGCGCTAGCACCCCGGCTCAGGGGTCTGCAACCCCACGACGGGGCGGTGCGGCCGGGGTCGGGCGCGCATTGTGCGGCTATCCGCGGGGGGCGCCGGAATCGAATTGCGGTGGACGCCCGTGAATTCACGGGACGCGGCGCCCGGACCCGTTCTCCCGTTCTTCCCGCCGGGACCGCCGGGGCGTCCCCGCCGGGCGCCCCCGAGCCCCGCCGGCCCAAATCACAACGCTGGTTCCTAATTCTCGGCGCGAGCACCGCCCACCCTGCGCCGAACCGCCGCGACACGCCGCGTCGCCACCCGCGCCGGTGACCCCCGGCGTCTCAACAGAGCGCCGCACGGCCCTGCCCACTGCCCGGAACAGCCCAGTGGGGACCCCGCCGATTAGACCGTTCGAGTGACCTCGGGAGCCGTTCGCCCAGGAAGGCGCGTCAGGGGGTGGTGGAGGACACCGGGGGGCGGTGTAACACGGATGACGCAGCAGCGAGGTACTTACTGCTACGGGGGGTGAGAAGCGTTCGCCACAAGGGGTGAAGGGAGGCCGTTCGGAGTAGCGCCCGACCGAAAACTTTCACTTGTCGAGATGACTCCACTCGCCGTAGTCCATTAGTGTGGGTTTCAGGTACCGTGACGCCCGGACCCGCACGTGGGAAGGAATGTTTCCAGGGTTGTCGGAACGTTCTGGGGGGCCAGCGGCGGACCTACCGACAACAGGGACCGACAGGAACGAGCGAGACAATGTCATCGAGCTCTTTAACCACCTACCAGACAAGGTGCCGATGACCCGATGAGATCTATTCCGCCGCTGCCGAACACCAGCCCAGGACCACCTGTGAAAGCGGACCGGCACCTCGGTGTCGGACAGATTCCGGGCACACCGCCCGCCCTCGGGGCGGAGCCCCCGGCGGTAGCACGGCGATGTTGATCAACCTCCGGCCCCGCGGGCCGGAAGGTGCAGCCAGATCAGCCATCGCCACCAAAACGGAGATCGCGGTGCCGTCCCGCACCGGTCTCTCGTGGACCACTTTCACGCACCGTTGGGGAGCTCCATGGAGACGCGTCAGCTGTTGGCGTTCACAACTGTGGTTCAAACGGGCAGCTTCACCAAGGCAGCCGCTACGCTGAATTGCTCGCAGCCAACCATAACGACCCGGATCAAGGCCCTGGAAGAGACTCTCGGCGTGCCGCTCTTCCGGCGACTCCCGCGCGGCATACAAATGACCTCGGCGGGTGTTGAACTACTGCCCTTCGCCCGGAACATCATCACCCTCACCGACAAAGCCAGGAAAGCGATCACGATGAACGGCGAGCCGCACGGCAAGCTGGTCATCGGCAGCGCACAGAGTCTGACCGACTACCGTCTGCTACCACTGATCGAGTACATGTGCTGGCGGTACCCGAGCGTCCAGATCTCGCTGCACTCCCGGAACACCCAGGCCAACCTGACCTCGGTGCGCGAGGGTCGGCTGGACTGCACGTTCTTCATCGGCTCCATCGAGCCCCGCGAGGGGCTGGAGACGACCGTGCTGTGCCCGGAGCCGCTGGTCATGGTGGCCGGGCCCACGCACGCCCTCACCCGGCGTTCGGTGATCACCGAGGACGAGCTGCGCGGGAGCACGCTCATCCGGGCGGAGAACGGCGCGAGCTACTACGAGCAGTTCGAGCAGGCGCTGGGGTTGCAGGACACCGAGTCGAGGTCGCCGGTGCTGGCGCTGGACTCGATCGACGCCGCGAAGCGCGCGGTCGCCTCGGGCCTGGGCATCTCGCTGGTCCCCGAGGTGACGGTGGCCGCGGAACTCGCCGACGGCCGGCTGTGCCGGCTGCCGTGGGTGCCGCCGTTCCGGGTGTACACCCAGTTCGCGTGGCGGCAGGACAACTCCACCAACCCGTCCGTCACGGCGCTCGTGTCGGCCGCGGCGCAGGTGGTGAGCGAACAGGTCGCGGCGCCGGCCTGATCCCGGAGCGGTTGAGCCGTTCTTGAGCACCCGGGCGCGGGTGTGCTCAAGAACGGCGGCTGCGTTTCGCGGGCCCCGCCGGGGGTAGGCCGGAGCCATGACCGTCAAGGGCAGTGACCTGCGCGAGCTGCTGGCCTCCAGCACCCCCGACCCCACCCTGGTCCTGGTGGAGGGCGGGCTGCACATCGTCCAGGTGGACGACCTGGACACCGACGCCTACCGCGGCGCGCTGCTGCTGGTGTCCCGCCAGGAGCTGCTGGCCCGGGGCGTCGACGAGAACTCCCCCGACGAGGTGCTGGAGCAGCAGGCCGCCGCGGTCTCGACCGCCGTGGACCGGCTGGGCGGCTAGCGGTCGTCGCCGTTGCCCCCGGGTCCGCGGCCGCGATGCGGGGCTCGCCGGACCCCGGTGGGGCTCGAACGGGGTCGTCGTGGGCGGGGACCGCCCGGAAGTGCCCTGACCAACCCGGTGGGGTCGGCCAGGGCGACCGTCGGGGCGACAGGATTTGAACCTGCGACCCCCCGCTCCCAAATAGAGTCCCCGCAGTTCCCCTACCTGCGCTCGGCAGCATTACCGCTGGTCAAGCCTTTGGTTTGCGTTGGTCCGAGTTGCTGCGGTCAGTTCTCCCGAGGAGAGTCGTCTCCCGGATTTCTCCCCGGTTCGACGGGCGGCTTGCTGCTATCCGGGCGGCGGGGCATCTTCGCCCCAGGCTCGCGCACGAACCACCTGACGAAGTCGCGCAGCACTGCTGACCGGTCGGTACCCAGCGGCTTCACCGCCTCGCCGAACTTCGCCCACACGTCGTCTTCGGCGCGGAACTGCCTGTGTGGCGTCTTGCCCTCGCCACGTGCGCGTGCGGCCACGTCGCCCTCCTCTTGTGTACGTCCACGGCGCAGCGTACATCGCGCATTCGTGTACGTACATCTCCTCTTGACGTGTACGCACACGTCTGGCTATCGTGGCCGTACACGAACCGCCACGGAGCAGGGAGAACGAGATGGCCACCACGAAGGCCACCGTCAAGTGCACCCGCTGTGGTCGCGCTCTGCGGTCGGCGAAGTCGGTGGCGGACGGCTACGGCCGCACCTGCAAGGCCCGGATCGCCGCAGCCCGCAAGGCCAAGGCTGTCGAGGGCGTCAAGCCGGCCGCCGTCGCCAAGGCGGAGGAGCTGATCGAGCTGGGCGCCATCGTGCCGCTGCGCGGTCGCCGAGTGTTCGGCGTCGTCGCCTCGAACGGCACCGACCGCTACCTCACCGCCCCGCAGGCGTGCACCTGCCCGGCCGGTCTGAAGTCCCTGACCTCGGACTACCGGCTCTGCTACCACCGCGTTGCCGCCGCGATCTTGGCGGCGGCCTGACCCAGTAAGCGGCCCCCGACGGTGCGCCAACACCAGCCGAGGGCCTTGACCCACTACCTGATCAGAGCAGGAGCAGGACCATGACGCAGTTTGCCACCATCGACACCACCCCCGTCTACCCGCTCGCGGCGCAGCCCGGCGCGGTCGAGATGCTCAACGTGATGATCGAGGCTGCGGCCCGCTACCCGGGGCTGGTGGTCCAGCGCGGCACCACCTGGGACGGCGGCCTGGCCGAGGCCGACCACCTGACCGGCGTCATCACCATCTCCCCCGCGGCCAATCGCGCTGAGACGCGGTGCGCGCTGCTGGCCTGCCTGCTGCACCTGGTGCAGGGGGCGACCGACGACGAAGAGGCCGACCAGCGCGCCGTCCGCGAGCAGGTCGCGCGCATCTTGGCCCCCCGGTCCGTTCTGCCAGCTGACTTGGACGACGTCGACGTCGACGCGCTCGCCGGGCAGATGGGCGTCGACCTGCGCACCGCGCGTCTGAGCATCGAATTGGCACGGAGCGCCCGGTGAGCTTCGGAACGGGTGCCGCGCTGGTGGCTGCAGCGGTCGGCGGTGACCGGCTGGCCGTCGAGGACCTGCTAGCTGCCGTGCGCCCGGTGGTGGTGGCGTTCTGCCGCCGCCGGGTGCCGCCCGCCCATGTCGAGGACGTGGTGCAGGAGACGTGCGTCGAGTTGCTCGGCGCACTGCCCCGATACCGGCCCGACGTCGCCCCGTTCGAGGCGTTCGCCACAGGGGTTACCCGCCGCACGGTGGCCGACTTCTGGCGGCGCGTCGAGCGGGACAGGTCGGTGCCGGTTGCGGAGGTGCCGGACACCGTCGAGTACGCCACCCCTGCCGAGGCCGTCGAGGCGCGGGAGCTGTCGCGGGCGCTGCTACGGCTGCTGGCCGAGGCGACCGGCCAGCAGCGCGCGGTGTTGCTGCTGCGCGTAGTGGCTGGCCTGTCCACAGGCGAGGTCGCCGACGCCTTGCACACCACGCCCGGTGCGGTCCGGGTGATCCAGCACCGCGCCGTCCACCGTCTGCGCCGCGCTGCGGTGCTGCTGCCGGTCTGACCGTGCCGGTTGCCCACCGGCAGGGCCGTCACACTGTGACGACCCCTGGTCGGTGGGCTTCACGGGGCGACTCAGCCCGCCACTCGACCCGAGGAGAAGTCGTGACGACCAGGAACGCGCTGCGGCGGCTGACGCTGCCGGCCGCGGTCGCCTACGTGCTCGTGACCGTGTTGACCCTGACCGCCCGGGTGGTGGTGTTCGCCGCGGCGCTGGTCGCCGACGTTGCCGAGCGGGTCGCCGACGCCGGTGACTGCGCCCGGCTGGCCGTGCACACCGCCCCGGCCGCGCCCGCACCGACGTACGGGGGTGCCCGGTGAACGGCACCCGAGCGCCCCGTCCGGGGGAGAAGTGCACGTGCGGCAGTGACCCGAGCATCGTCTATGTCACCGACGCCAAGGACGTGCCCTACTGCGGTGTGCCCGGCGGCACCGGCCCGGCACGGGGTGCCCAGTGACGACCTCCGAACTGGTGTCGCCAGCGCTGTTGCAGTCGTGGGCCCGGGAGGCGTACCGCAAAAGCCTTGAGGCCGGGCAGCCGCTCAACCGCGCGGAGCTCGCCAAGAGGTTCGACCGGTCCGAGTCGTGGGCGCGTGACCGCATCGCCGAGGTCCGCCGTGAGGACGGGCTGGCCGAGGACAGCGGCACCGACAATGCGGGTGACACCCCGACTGGCACCCTGCCGCCGATCGTCCCCGAGCAGCCCCCGGCGCCCGCAGTCGAGGCCGCTCCGCCGGTCGTCGAGCTGGCCCCCGTGGCAGTCGCCGACACCCCCGACATGACACCCCCGGCCGGTGACATGACACCCGCCGGCACCCCGGCGCAGGGGCACCCCGGCGCGCGGTTCGTGGCGTGGTTCGGGTTCGCGTTCGGGTCGCTGGTGTCGATCGCCGCGAACTGGCTGGCGGCGTGGCTGCCCGCGGGTGACATGCCGGATGGCTGGACCCCGAGCATCGCCTCCCAGGTGGGTGCGGCGGTGTGGCCGGTGGCGCTGCTGGTGTCGGTCGAGGTGCTCTCGCGCACCGCGTGGCGCGGCGGCTGGCAGTGGACGGCCGTCCGGTTCGGCGGCGTCGCCGCGGTGGCCCTCGGGTCGGGCGTCATCTCCTACGGCCACATTCACGACGTGCTGTTGAGCTGGGGTTACGACCCGCTCGGGGCGGGTGTCGGCCCGCTCGTGATCGACGGCCTGATGGTCGTCTCTGGCTTCGCGCTGCTCGCCATGAGCGGCACCAATACCAGGAAGGCGTGATCGCCGTGGGCCTGTTCGGACGGAGCTCCACCGCGCGCAGCGTGCCCAGCTCCGGGCACTTCACCCGCGAGGTCGACCTGGACGGCACGTGCGGCTGCGGCCGGTCGGTGTCCACCACAGGCACCGTGACCACCGTGCTCGGTGAGACCGGCGACGCCGCGGGCACCGTGACCTGCCCGTGCGGGTGCAGCGTCACGGTCACCGGCACCTACTAGCCCCGGTGGGCGGCTACTGGCCTGGTAACCCGGCCGCCCACCGGACCCCACCCCGAGGAGTGGAGCCCGATCATGGCACAACCCCTGCCCGACGAAGCGCCGAGCAACCTCGTGCACCTGCCCACCGCGGCCGGTGAGCCCGTGCGCCAGGTGCTCGACGGGGAGCTGGTCACCGAGGCCGAGTACCAGCGCACCCGCGTGGGCCGCGCGGTCGAGGCCGCCCGGTCCTGCCTGCCCGCCCGGTGGCAGGACAACGCTGCGGTCGTTGACATGACACGGACTGTCGCGGCGCTGCCGCTGCGCTACCCGGGCGCGGTGGCCCGGGGGTCGGTGGTGGCGGTCCGGGCGTGGTGGCAGTGGGTCCGGGTGTCGGACTGGTACGCCGCGGCGAAGTCGACTGACACCCTGGCTGTCCGGTGGCCGGAGATCGCCGCGGTGCGCAAGCGACGGGCGCTGCTCACCCTCACCGGCACGGCCGCGGGCGGGCTCGGCGGCGGCGTATGGTGGTGGCTGTCGGACGGGGTGACAGTCGTCGCTGTCGCGGGTGTCACCACGCTGGCACTCGCGGCTGTCGGCCAGCGCCGCGACGGCTCGCCCGGCCGTCAGGCCACGCTCGGCGGGGCCCGGTCGCTGGCCATGCTGATGGACGGGGACAACCTCGTCGAGGCGTTCCGGGCGGCCGGTGCGATCGGCAAGGCCGAGCGGCTGCTGTTGGTGGAGCGTCCGCGCAACGACACCTCCGGCTGGTCGATGGTGCTGGACCTGCCGCCGTCACGGAAGGCGTCCGACGTGGTCTCCAAGCGGGAGGCGCTGGCCTCCGCGCTGGCCGTCGACGAGGTGCGGCTGATCCTGGAACGGGTCCGCGGGGATGCCGGGCACGCCGGCCGGATCGCGGTGTGGATCGGGCACAGCGACCCCTACGCCCGGCCGCCGGTCGTCTCACCGCTCGCGACCGCCGAAGGCTGGGACCTGTGGCGGCCGGTGCCGTTCGGCCGCACCGCCCGCGGGGACCGGGTGGACCTGCCGGTGGTGTGGACGTCGCTGCTGATCGGCGCCATCCCCCGGATGGGCAAGACCTACGCCGCCCGCATCCCGGTCACCGCCGCGGCGCTGGACCCGTTCGTGCGGCTGATCGTCGCGGACGGCAAGGGCGGCAAGGACTTCCGGCCGTTCGAGCGGGTCGCGCACCGGTTCATCCGCGATGCCCGCACCGCCTCCGCACTGCGCTTGGTCGCCGTGCTCGAAGAGGCCGCCGCCGACGTCGAAGACCGGTTCTCCCGGCTCGCCGAAATGGACGACGACCTCTGCCCCGAGTCCAAGGTGACTCCGGACATCACCCGCGACCCCGACCACGCCATGCCGCTCACGGTCATCGCGGTGGACGAGATCCAGAACTACCTGGAGAACGACACCACGCTGAACCCGGAGGAGCCGAGGGGCAAGCGCGTCGGGCAGCGCATCTGCGACCTGTTGACGTTCATCGCCAAGACCGGCCCGGCCGCCGGGTATTCGCTGGTCCTGGCCACGCAGAAGCCGGACGGCAAGGTCATCCCCGACCGGTTGCGCGGGCAGCTCGGGACTCGGTTCGCGCTCAAGGTGATGACCTGGCAGGCGTCGGAGACGATCCTCGGTGCGGGCACGTACAAGGCCGGCATGGACGCCTCCAAGCTGCTCAAGGCACACAAGGGCGTCGGGCTGCTGCTGGGCGCCGATGGCGAGTCGGACCTGTCCGCCGGGGAGTCGGTCACAGTGGCCACCGACCTGCTCGGCATCGCGCAGATCCGGGCGGCGTGCGAGCGTGGCCGGGCGCTGCGGGAGCAGACAGGGACGCTGACCGGAGACGCGGCCGGGGACACCGCGCTCGGTGAGCTGCCCCCTGAGGTCGCGGCGCTGATTGAGCAGGACGCCGCCGTGGCCAGCACCATCAGCAGCGACCAGGCTAGGGACGTGGTCGACGCCGAACTGGTCGACGACACCGGACTCCCCGAGGTGCTGGCCCTGCTGGTCGACGTGGTCGAGGACCACGAACGCGGACTGGTCGCGGTCTCCGAGCTGGCCGACCGCATCGGCTGGGACCCCAAGCGGTTCGGCGAAGCCCTGCGTACGGCCCATGTGAAACGGCCCACCTCTCCCAGGCAGCGCGTTAACGGGTCGGTGCAACCGGTTGCTGTGGTCGAGTTCGAGGCGATCCGAGCTGCTGTCGCCAGCTGGTGAGGTCTACACAGGGTCCGCACAGGGTGTGCGGACCCCTCGGCATCTCGTGCAGACCCGTCCACGGCACGTACAAAGCGCCCTGAGCTGCGCTGTACCGGCCGCGACGCATCCGAGCGGATCTGTGCGGACCGGACGGCGAACAGTCCGCACAGATCCGCACAGGGCTCGGCTCAGAGGTAGGACAACATCACTTGGTTGATGCCTCCAGTCTGCTGACCCAGGCAGCGAGTATCTCAGGCATGGGCACATGGCTTGGCTGGCTAGTAGTCACCATCGCGACGGGGTAGGTCAACGGTGCGAGACGTTAGCGGACGCGGTAATACGGGCACGTCCTCTAGATGTCTTCCCGTGAGACGCCGGCCTGATCGGGTGAACTTGATCGAAAGGGTTCGGCCGGGCTGCTACGACCATTAGCGTGCTGCCGGTTCGGCCGATGGGAGTGGGGTGCATGGGCGACGTCAACGGCAGCAGCGTCGAAGTGGAGTCGGCCGCAGTCGTGCCTGATGGCGGGCTGCCGGATGAGGCGCGTCAGGAGCAGTTCAGCCTGGGTTTTGTGCGGATGGTGGCTGCGGCGGCCGGGTTCTCGATCAAGAGCCATGAGACCGACTACGACGGGGTTGATGTCACCATCGCGGCCTCCGCCGAGTACGGGACGTTCTACTGCGCGGCGCTGGAGATGCAGCTCAAGTGCACCACGCGTCACTCTCTGCTCAAGGACGATCACCTGTCTTGGCAGTTGGAGCGTGCCCGGTTCCTCAAGCTGACCAACCCGAAGCGGTACCTCCCGGCGTTCATCGGGGTGTTGCTGATCCCACCGGATCTCACCGACTTGCTGGAGATGACGGAGGAGCGGATGGTCAGCTCCTGCCGCATGTACTGGGAGTACGCGGGGAACCTGGGAAGCATCGCGGACGACCGGGACAGCAAGACACTGAAGCTACCGAGAAGTAACCTCTTCGATGTGGACGGCTTGAAGGGCATCATGCAGATGATCGGTGAAGGAGGTCTGGAGTGAACGGCACCTCGACCGACAGCTACCGCGACCTCGCGTCCACCCTGTCGCCGCCCGCCGTCCAGCAGTACCTCGCCGCCAACGAGTGGGAGCTGGAGACCAGCCAGCCCGACGTCAAGGAGATCTGGCGGCTGCCCGGCGAGCGGGGGCCGCGCGGCCGGATCCTGCTGCCACTGGCCACCGACTACGTCGACTTCGACCGGCGCTTCCACGACACCCTGCACGCCCTGGCCACCATCTACGACTGGGACCTCGGCGAACTGGCCGAGCACATCACCTCCACCCGCGCCGACCTGTTCTACGTCCGCCTGGACCAGGAGATGCTCGACGGCACCATCCCCTTCCGTCAGGCCGAGCACACCCTGGAAGCCCTGTTCAGGATGCTGAAGGCCGCCGCCACCACCGCCGACGACCCCACCCACTCCCACCGCGGGCGCCGCTCCAGCACCGTCACCGACTTCCTCGAAGACGACGTGCGGCTCGGCCACACCAAGCGCGGCAGCTTCGTGTTCACCGTCGTCACCCGCCTGGGTGATCCCGTGCCCAAGCACGGGGACGACACCCCGGTCTCGCCGTTCCCCCGGCGCGTGATGGAGACCCTGGCCACCGGGCTGAACACGAGCCGCGATCTGGCCTTGAGTGGTGATGCGAGCGTGATCGACGAGGCGTCGCAGCACGGGCTGAGCGCGAATCTGGTGGAGTCGCTGCTGGAGCTCACCCAGGTCGAGACGCTGCGTGAGCTGGACCTTTCGTTCGACTGGGCCGCCGCCGAACCCCCGCCCCGTGTCCCGACCTCCAGGATCGTGGTCGACCGGCAGGCGATGGCCGGCCTGCCCCGGGTCCGGGAACGCCTGGTTCGGCGCGAGAGCCCTCCACGCATGGAGACCCTGGTTGGCAGGGTGCGCAGCCTGACCCGGGAAGAGCAGGGCGTCGACCAGGAAGAGGCCACCATCGTGTTGGCCGCCGAAGTCGACGGCCGCGTCCGCAAGGTGCACATCCCCCTGCCCGAGGAGGACTACACCTGGGCGATCTTCGCCCACACCAACAAGCTGCCTCTCATCGTCACCGGCAGCCTGGTCTTCGAGCGGGGAGCGTGGCGACTGTCCGACCCCATCACCGTCGACGTCGCTTACCTGCGCAACCACCGAACTGAGGGCGATGACCCGGCTCGGCAAGGCTAACCGTCGACGTGCTACTGCCCCCGACCGCTGTCGTGGTCGGGGGCAGTGTGCTGTCCGGACAGAGATTTCCCGGTGCGAATCAGTGACCTGCCGCCACTAGTTCAGGCACCTACAAGTCGGCATGGATGCGGGAAAGAGCTGCTGAACTGACCTTTCACAGCTCATACTGGCCCGCGCAGCGCCACGATCGGGTGTTCTGCATACAGCGGCCATCGGCGCCCACCGCGTTCGTCGCAGACTGCCGTGGTGGCAATCTCCAGTACTTGCTCCCAGCCGCGCAGTGTTGCGGCCTATCCGCTCCCCGCCCGGTCACGCGTTGCCGCAGAACTCGCGGAACGCCTGGCTCGGATCACCACCGAACACCACGCGATCGCCCAACTGCTGGCCGAGTTGGTGCTCACGGTGGGTCCGCCTCAGGGACCCGACGTTCCGGTCGGACCAGAGCGCATGTGGATGCCTCGCCAGGTGTCCGACGCTTGGGGCGTCTCCTACGACACGATCTTGGACTGGATCCGCGCTGGTGAACTGAGGGCCGTGCGCGTGGGCCAGCAGTACCGGGTGCCAGCCTCGGAGTGTGAACGCTTCATGCAAGCTCAGATTCGCGCGGCCTCCTCGTTGAGCATCGCCTGAGCATCACTCAGCTGCACCGAGTCGACCTCTCAGGCTGGACTAGCGACGGGCTTAGGCTCGGTGGCGTTCACGTGCAGCTCTACCTGCTGGTAGTGGATCCGATCGTCGGTGAAGATCCGTCGCACCTCGAAGCGCTGTTCCCAACGCTGTAGGTGCCGGTCGTCGGAGAATCGGACCACGACTGTGAACTGCTGTTTGTCGCCGGGATCGACCATCTCCGGCAGCGGCACCTCCAGCACGTAGGCGTTGTTGGGGCGAAGGTTGGTGGTCCCTATATGGATACCGCCGATCTCGGGCACAGTCCTCGCGGTCAGGTAGACGTCGTTCTCGCCGCGAACGTCGAACGCGACGGCGGCAGCCGGATAGGCGGCCTGGTTCACGAACGAGACCGGGTACTTGCCCTCGTTCGGTGGGGATACGAACGGGCTTAGTTGCACGTCGAAGATCGGCCTGAGCAACATCGCCAGTGCTTGGTTCGCATCCTTCGCTGTGGCGCTGGTCTTGCTGGCCGACCGGGAAGCATAGAAAGCGGAAACGGCGCTGGCGACGGCAGCCGCGACCGGGGCGGCATCCTTCACTGCGGTCCAGAACGACACCGAGTGAGCCTGCCAGATGAGATCGCCTTGCCCGTACCGAGACCACCTCTTGCCTTCAGCGTTGAGCGTCACCCCGGCCGCGGACACCGCCGAGGCGGCGGCGCAAGTCACTTCTCGTCGGCGTACAGAGCGTTTCCGATCGCCACCGGAACATCGAACATTAGTTCGAACAGCTCCCAGCATCCGACGTCGTCCTGCTCGCTGTCGGTGCAGTCGCGGTACGCGTAGTACCCCTGTTCGGCCTGACGCACGGCATCAGCGGTGCCTGCGTACCGTTCTGGCATCAGGTGATTGGTCACCGCCCGGCCGACCTCGGTCACGACGCCGAACACTTGACGCAGGTGCTCGGCGCACTCCGGGCTGTACATCGTGGATCGGGAGCAGTCGGGGACGTCCTTGGTGCGGGCCAGCAGCCGGGGAACCCACTCCTCGGAGAGCTTGGCCGGCGCGGCGGTGGCGGCCGGCGCGGGTGCCGGTTCAGGGCTGCTACACCCGGCGAGCAGCAGGACGGCGAGAGCGAGCGCAGGAGGCTTCACGTCTCGCTCTCGCCGTTGCCGAGGCTGGCGTTACCCCTTCCCGATCACCGCCTGCACGTCGCCGCCACGGACCCGCACGTACCGCCGGAGCAGTTCCACCATGACGTCGTCGAACGAGCTGCCGCTGGACCGGAACTCCAGCACTACCGGCGCGCCACCACCGACCATGGCCGCGCCGGTCTTGTCCATCTCGCGGCGCGACGCCGTGTAGGGCTGAACCTGGGCACCGGGTGGCAGCTTGACGCGCTCCGGACCCAGCTCGCCCACGGTGGTCCAGCCGCCGCCGGACACGCCGCCGTGCGCGCGAGCCTGCGTGCCGCGGCCGTTCGGCAGCACCGAGATGTTCAGGCTTGCGCCCTGTACAGCGTTAGCCATGCGCAGCAGCCAGTCGAGCTTGGCTCGCGCGGCCGCGTCGTCGACGTTGACCACAGTCCGCAGTGCGGCCGGGAATAGCCCCATCTTGTTGATCAGGGTTCCCAGTTCCTCGCGGGTCAGGCCCATCTTCCCGGAGAGGTCGAGCAGCCTGTTGCGTTGGCTGGCGAGGTTCTCGCTGACCATGCGCACGGCCTCATCGTGCGAGTAGCCCGCCGCTTCCAGCTCCCTTGTGGACGCGGCGGCGTTGGCGAACGCGTCACGCAGGCTGGTCAGCTGGTCGTAGAGGTAAGACCCGTTCTCGGTGGTGGTGTTCACCGTGCCGTTGGCGTTGATCAGCGCGTCACCGAACCCGTCGATGTGGTTCGCGGCGTCGCCGAACCGCTCGCTCAGGGCCCGCATGGTGTCGTTGATCTGCTGCTGCGACTCTTGGAACGTCGGCGTGTCGCCGCTGATCAGGCGCAGCACGTTCAACACCTCCGTGCCACGCCTGGCCACGTCGTCGCCGGCGTCGGCCAGGGACTTCCAAGCGGACTCCAGTTGCTGCGCCGGAGACGTCGCCGTCCACGCCGTATCGGCCACCTCGGTCAGCGCCTGCGCGGTCAGCGTGGCCTGCTCTTCACCGTCCTTGAGACCGACCCACTCCAGCGGGGTGGTGACGAGGTCGAAGAGCATCTTGTTGCCCTCGTGCGCGGTGTTGAGCGCACCCGCCAAGTCGAGAGCCATCTCGACGCCGTCGCCCATCAACTCCACGAAGTCACCCAGAGCTTCCGGGTTCTTCGCCACCGACTCGGAGAGCTCCGTCACGGCGTCCGCAATGCCGGCGAACACGCGCTCTGTGGTGGGCCCGAGGTCATCGAGCACACGACCGAACGCCCGGCTCACCGGCTCAAGCGCGGGGCCGAACTTCGCGAACGCCTTGAGCAGCGAGTCACCGAAGCGGTCCAGCTCGGGTGCGATGCCCGCGATCGAGTTGCGCACGGAGGCGCCCAGGCCGCCACCGAGGATGGTCTCAGCGCGGCCGGCGAAGTTCACCAGCACCTGTTCCAGTGGCCGAGACGCACTCTTGGCGCCGCTGGTAATGCGCTCCCACAGGTGGTCGTAGGCGGCCTGTACTCGGCTGTTCTGCGCCGCTGCGGCGATGCCGAGTCCGGCGATCCCTGCTCCGAACGCAGTGACCACACCGCCCGCGAGCGCCCCGCCGATCAGCGGACCGGCCACGACCGCGGCGGTGACACCGGAAGCGACCAACGCGGCCTGCACGTAGGGACCGGCCTTGCTCACGCCTTCGGAGATGCCGCCGATCAGCGACCGCGCCCCGTTCAACCCGGCGGACAGCAGGCCGCCCGCTGCCTTCCCCGCGAGGTCGGTGACCTTGTCCACGGCTTCGGCGGCGCCGTCTGTGGTGTCCTTGCTGGCCTTACGGACTGACTTCTCCGTGTCGCCGGACAGCTTGCCCAGCGCCTTGGCGGCGGCTCCCGCGGCGGACACCAGCCCGGTGAAGTGGTCGGCTTGGTCCTTAGCCTTGGCTGCGATGGCGGTCATGCGTTCGTCGAAGTCGGCGGCCGACTTCGCGGTGCTGTCCAGCGAACCTTTCAGCGCCGCGATCTGCTTGGTGACGGCGGCCTGCGTCGGGCCGAACTTGTTCCGGCCGGTGACGACGATCTGAACTTCGTTCCCCACGGTGGTTCTCCCTGCTCGGAGGGGTCGCCGTGTGGGGCCGGCGACCACCTACGCCACTACTTCTCCGGGTACGTCAGCCAGCCCAGGGCACGAGCCTGCGAGGGCTGTAGTCGAGCGCGGACAGCTCCGGGGCGTCACCGAACAGGTCCGATAGCGGGCTGTTGGGGCACTGAGCCTGCGTGCCTTTCGCCATCCCGTTGAGCTGCCTGCTTGTCGCCGCGGCCGCGCCGAGCGCGGCCCGCGCGATACGTGCCATCGACCGGGCCAGTACCGCGGGCAGGAACACCGGCGCCCATCGGGTGCCGCGCAGCCACAGACCCATGTGCTTGCCGGCGGCCGTGGCGTGGTCGTGGTGCTCCTCGGCGGTCAAGCCGTGCCCCATCAGCCCCTCTCGGACGCGCGTGACCAGCATGTCGTGGTCGGCGGCCTGCTGGGCTGCGGCGAGCATCGCCGACTCTGCGACCGCCACCAGGTCGGCGAGCCGCTGGCAGCTGTCCTCCAGTTCGGCGGACCACTGGTCGAGGTCCGCCACGGCGGCAGCCTCGCACGCCTGCCGCTGCGCCAAGCGCTCGACCTGCTGCCGCTGCTGCGCCAGCAAGTCGGCCAGGTGCCCTTCGGCATTTACCTGGTGGACTGCGGCGGTACGCAGGTCCTCGGCCGGGGTCCACGGCCTCCGCCTGAGTTCCCGGGCCTGTTCGGCTGCCTCCTCGGGAGCGGTTCGGGCGTCGCGGATGGCGTCATCGGTGATGAACCGAGCAGTCACGGGCGGTTCTCCTTACGGGGGTTGAGCAGGGCTGACGGTTCAGGCGAGGGGACAGGGATCTTGGCCAGCAGCGCAGATGCGGCCACCTGGGCGTTGGTGGCTCCGGTCCGGTGGATCAGGTGTCGGTTCCGGGGCTCCACGCGAGTGCAGTACACGCGTTCGTGCAGGCGGCGCAGCACCTCGCCGAGGTCGTAGGGGCGCCACCACTCGCCGCGCAGGTGCACTACCCCGTCCCGCGGGGAACTGCTGGCGTGCCCGTCGAGGATCGGCGTCAGTCCCTGTGCGGCCATCTCCCCGGCGTGCTGGTGGACCAGCCCGTTGTGGTCGCGCACCGCGTCGACCAGGGCCAGCAGCGCGGCCTGTGCACCCTCGGCGGCGGCGGCCAGGCCGTCATGGCTGGCGGCCAGTTCGTCGGCGCGCTTCGCCGAGGCGTCCGCGTGCTTGCGCTCAGCCCTGATCTGCGGAGCGGTGTCCCGCTCCCCGGCGGTCACGAGCGGCCCCACAAGTGCTTGGCGAGCTGCTGCCAGTTGTCGCCTGGGACGGGACGGCGCAGCCGTGTCCTGCCGGCCAGCGGCCCCACGAGCAGGCCGGGCATGCTGGCCTTGGTGAGGGGCAACGCTGCTGCGCCGCCCCGGTGTCCTCTGATCATCATTGGTTCCGCCGTTCGGTAGGGCCGGCCGATGTGCCCGGCCGGAGGTCTTCAGGTGGTTCGCAGCTGCTGCACAGCAGCAGCACGAGTACGAGGTGCCCGGCACGCACGAGGTACTGCGACAGAGCGCCGGGCATGGTCTGGCCGCAGAACTGGCACACTCGCCGTTGGCTATGCGCGTCCTGCGCGAGTCGGTCGAGGAAGCACCGTTCGCACTCAACGACCTCGCTCAAGCCGAGCACGAACGTCGGCTGGTAGGGCATGGCCTTCACGTGCAGGCACCGGCCCGCGTCGTCGAGCGCCGCCAGCAGGCGTGCCGCCGTAGTCGGCGGCGCGGTGACCGTGAGCCCGGCCCGCGTCCCGATGCGCTCTACCAGTGCCGCCGCCTCGGCCTTGGCGGCGGCCAACTGATCGGCGAGGGGGTTCACGGCCTGCCCCCTGCGCCGCCGCGGACCGGTTCATCGAGCATCGCCTCAACCAGCAGCAGCGCCACACCGAGGACGACCAGGCCCACGCCAGCGCCGACCCCTGCGCCGAACAGGACGGCGGCCAGCGTCCACAGACCGGCCACCACACACGCGATGCCGACCACGATCATGGCGGGCCGGTAGTCCAGACGGCGGGTCAGCACAGCGCGGCCCCATCGACTCCGTAGACCACGGTCACCAGCCGGATCCCGTTGCGCTCTCGGTCGTCGAGCACGCACCGGGTGTGCGGCGCCATCAGCTCGCGCTGCCGCTCGCGCAGTAAGTACGCGCGGGCCTGGTCCCTCGGGTTCCGGGGGTTGAGTACCACGAACTCGCGGACCACGTTCGCCAGGTCAGCCGCCTTGCCCATGCACCTGCTCCGCTCCGTCGAGGTTGATGTTGAACGTCATGGGCGCGAGGTCGCCGGAGACCGACGCGTCGAGCTTGGTCTGGGCGTCGTGGCCCAGCAGCTTCCGCACGGACTCGCTGACCTTGACCACGCGGTCGATCGCCGCGAGCTTCGGGCCGTCGTCGAGCACCGGCGAGCCATGCCCTTCCCGGATGACCGCCTGCCCCTGGTCGTCGATCGCGGGCACGCCCTCGCGCACGATGCGCCCGTGCGACACGTGGACGTGGTCACGGGCCATGACCTCGGCAGCAACCCGGTGGGCGGCCTCAAGCCGCGCCAGGTGCAGCTGCCGCCACTCGCTCACCGCCAGGTTCAGTTCGGCCTGTGCCTCGGCCAGCGCCCGCGTCACGTCGGTGCACGCCGCCCCGCGGCTGGCGTAACCGAGGCGCGCGGCGATCTCCTCCCACGTCGCCCCGGCCACCCGCAGCTGTACGGCCTCGGCGCGGCGCCGGGCGACCTGTACCCGAGTGGCGGTCCGACGCCGGGGGCTCATGTTCGCACCCCGTAGGTTCGCAACACGGCCGTCGAAGGGACCTCAGGTACGAACCGCCAGCCAGCCGGGACGGCGCCCGGTCGACTGGCTCGGCTGCCCGCCATAGAGTGACCCTGACCTGCGTTTTTCATATTTCGCCCCCCTGTGTTACACCCTCGTGGCCCGTGTGAGCCTCAAGGTGGTCGACCAGGTCGGCCAGCGGCACCCGGTCCGGACACCGGGTGCACTGGTAGGTCGCGGAGTCGCCTGCACTCACTCGCCGTGCCCCGCTGCGCCGTCGACTCCGGTCGGCCAGGTGTCCGGGGTATGGGAGCGGCCCATGCGGTGTTCGATCGCCGCGAGATCCTGGGCGTCGAACGTCGGTTCGATGTGGAGCCGGTCCGGGTGGTGCACCCCGTCCCACGAGAACCAGTCGGTACCGCCCGCGTGCTGGACCAGCGCGCCGTACCGGCCGGTGGCGAGGACTATGCACGGCGTGAGGTCGTCGGCGTCTCCGCAGCGCGCGGGGTCACCGGCCCGCAGGTGCTGGTGGTTGAGGCCGTACCAGAGGTGCGCCCACACGATGGTGTTGTCACTGGCGGAGGCCAGTGAGGTCACCGCGTCGACGGCCGTCCGCCCGCGGTAATGGTCAAGCGCGTCCGTCAGGTCGGTCAGGTCGGCGGCCCGGATCAGCACCGTGCGGTCCGTGGCGGTGGTGTTCTTGGCGTCGGCCATGGGGTTCTCCTGTGTTCAGCTCGCCTTGCGGCGCCGGTCTAGGCCGCCGAGCGTGATCCGGGTGCAGGTAGACAGTCGGGAGACGATCCGCTCGCCGAGGACTTCGCGCAGCTCGGGGCCGGTCAGGTTCGACGTCCACAGGGTCGGGCGCTCGCTCTCGTACCTGCTGTTGACCACGCGGTACGTGATCTCTTCGGTCCACTCCGAGGACTTCGCCGCGCCGAGGTCGTCGACCACCAGCAGCGATGCCGAGGTGATCTCTCGGAACGTCCGCTCGCTGTCCGAGCCGGCGCGTGGCCGCAACTCGCCGTACAGGTCGGGCGCGGTGATGAACTGCCAGCCGCGGAGCAGGCCCGTAGCTGCGAGCTGCCGCACGGCGCCCCACGCCTGGTGGGTCTTGCCTACGCCGGTGCCGCCGAGCAGCAGCAGCGACGGACCACGGCTGATGTGGGGCCGCAGCGGGTGTGAGCGCGGGCCGATCGGGTCCATCGCCGCGTCGATCAGGCCCTGGGCCCAGCGTCCGACTGCCGGGTCGGTGATGGTGGCGTGGTCGAACCGGGGCGGGATGCGCCTGCTCAGCGAGTCCGTGACCCGCTTGGCCGTCTCGGCGAGGTAGTCGCGGCGTTCGCGTTCGTCGCCGGTCTCCGGGAGCGGTACCTCCGGGACCGTGAGGGTGATGGTCTGTTCGGTCATGACCAGAAGTCCTTGTCGTAGGCGGAAGGGTCGGGGTTGGTGTAGGGCCGGTGGCCGCCGGACACGGCGCGGAGCGGAGGGCGTTGCATGACCTCGTTGACGACGCTGGGCAGCGTCGAGGGGTGCAGTCCCTTCCGTGCCCACTCGGCGGTGCCCCGGTTGACGTCGTCGGGGTCGATGCCCTCGGCCAGCAGCGCCTTGACGTGCTTGGCCACCTGGCCGACGACGTTGCGCGGAGGACGCTTCTGGCAGTTGTCGAGCCACTTGCCGACGATCGTCTGCGCGGTCGGCGACTCGTCGCCCGCCAAAGGCGGAACGGTCTCTGGGCTGGTCAGGGGCAGGTCAAGGGCTGGTGTAGCCGGGGTGACCTGCGGATGTGACGGTCTCTGCGGCGTCACGTCACGCCGCACTGCGGCGTCAGTCACGCCGCACTGCGGCGTCACGTCACGCTCCACTGCGGCGTCACTCGCCGGTTCGGCGTCACGCCGCACTGCGGCGTCGCCCTTTACGTGACGCTCCACTGCGGCGTCACGCCGCTTGTCCCGGTACCGTTTCTGCCGCTCGGCCTGCTTCGCCAACGCGCGAGCCTGCCGCTCGTCGAACTCCTCCGCAGCGGTGTCCACGTCGAACGGCAGGTCGTAGTTGAGGCGCCAGACGACGATGCCGCCGGTGAGCTCTCCGGTGCGGACGATCAGCTTCGCCTCTTCCAAGCGGCGCAAGGTGTCCGTGGTGGTGCGCTGCTTGGTCAGATGGCTTCTCCTGGTCAGCGTCGCCAGCGACGGGCGGATGTTGGTTCCGTCCGGGTCGGCGAATGTCGCCATGACCAGCAGCACGTGATGCGCCGTCGTGTCCGGTGTGCCGTTGCCGCGCAGCAGCAGCGGCACCGACTCCGCCCACCGGACCGGTTCGAAGACGGACACCCCGCGCGGCCTGTCGTTGGTCATGCGGACGCGGCCTCACCAGCGTGTTCGCGGGTGTATGCCTCGTGGACGAGCTTCACGAGCGCAGCCCGGATCGGACTGTCATTGGGACGGCCGTTCTGGTCGACTGCGGGCGGCATGTAGCCGGTCCAACGCTTGGCGTCCGGCAGGTCGAGCAGCAGCCGCAGCCGCCGGGCAAGGTCGGGGTATGCAAGCACTGCGCGACGCCGGTCTGCGGACACCCGCTCGTGGTCCCCCGCGGTGCTGCGCCACAACTCGCCGCGGGCGTGCACCAGGTCCCCGAACTGGTCGGGGTCGAGGCGAGCGCTCGCGGCCTCGGCGCGGCAGAGCATGGCGAGCAGTTCCCCTGCCGTGCTGAGGCCGAGGCCGCTACCCTGACCGTGTCGTGGTCGACGTTGGGTCATGGTGTGATCCGTTCGTTGGGATGGCCGGTCCGGATGCCGCCGGGTCGGCCATCAGCGTGTTCAGGGCAAGGCGGTGTGCTGGGCTCATCCGGCGGCGCGGCGGCGCGGCGGCCGGGCGCGCAACTGAACGACCTGCTCGGCGGGCGGCGGCTGAACGCGCCGACGCGGTGCGTTGGCACCACCGTTTGACGCGGTCTGCTGGCCAGGGCGGCGTTCTAGCAGTGCGACGATCTCCCGCACGTGCTCACTGGTGAACCGGTACTCCCGGCCCACCCGCACGAACGGAACCGTCGTCCGGCGGCACTGCTCTTTCACCCACCACTCGGAGCAACCGAGGGTCTTGGCAACCTCGGCAGGCTTGAGCAGGCGTTCGAGCGGCGCGGACATCAGGCGACGCCTACGCGCTGCGCGGCCAACCATGCGACCACGTCACTCCGCCGGTACCGGATGCGGCCACCGCGCCCCGGCGAGAGCTTGATGAACGCCGGACCCGTGCCCTTCCAACGCCGGTCCTTCAGCGTCGACACGCTGAGCTTGGTCACCTCGGCGGTCTCACGCGGCGTCAGAAGTTCGTCGAGATCGACGGCGATTGCTGCGCCTTCGTACATGTTTCCTCCAAGAATCGCAGCGGTCGCTGCAATGCTTGGACTGTACGAGAGTGGCGTTGACTGTGCAAGGTTTCGCATGGCACGCTGCGAAAGTGACAGCGAATCCGCCCGCCGAGGGCCACCCGACGGATTGGGAACCGGTCGACGACCACGTTGTGCCGACTGCATGGGGACCGATCAGTGGCTACGTGGCAGCGAACGTCCTGCGCCTGCGCACGGCCCGCGGCATGTCCACTACCCGCCTGTCGGCTGCCTTGAAGGACGTCGGACACTCGATCGCCCCCACCGCCATCACCCGGATCGAGAAAGGGCAGCGTCGCGTGGACGTCGACGACCTCGTGGCCCTGGGAGTCGCACTGAAGGTGTCGCCGATGGCCTTCCTGCTGCCCCCGACCATGCTCGGCGAGGTCGAACTGACGCCGGGCAAAGCGGCGGACGCCGTCTCAGCATGGATGTGGATCACCGCACAGAGGCCGCTTGACCTGCCGAAGGACGGCGAGGCGCGATCTGCGGCGATGGACGACCACCAGGTCAACACGTTGCCGCCTCCGCTGCGCCGCTGGTCGGTCAAGCCGGACGAGAGCAGCCCTGGCGTCTACGTCGGTGGCAAGTTCCACCCGCTGGCCTCGGCGGATGCGAGCGAGCAGGAGTAGGAGCGCCGGAGCATGGGCTTTGCGGAGAAGCGCGGTGACTACTACCGCGGCCGGTTCAAGATCGCGCCGGGCAGGTACGGCACAGTCACGGACGCCGCCGGCGCGACGGTGCGGTTCGACTCGAAGCGTGCGGCGGTGAAGGCCGCCAACGACGCAGAGGCCGCGGTCCGCGCCGGCACGTGGCGCGACCCGTCTGCCGGCCGGGTGCTGTTCGCCGACTACGCCTCGCGCTGGTACGCGGCACAGGACTTGGCACGGTCCACGATGGAGATCTACCGGTCCAACCTTGAGGTGCACCTGCTGCCGTACTTCGGGGAGAAGGAGGTAGGCGCGATCTCGGCGTTCGACATCGCCGAGTGGGAGAAGGAGAAGAAGGCCGCGGGGTACGCGCCGAGCAGCATCGCGGGGTGGCGCGGCAACCTGCACCTGGTCCTGGCGGACGCGGTCGACGACGGGCTGATCGACGTCAACCCGGCGACGAAGCGCCGCGGTCGCGGCAAGCGCGCCGGGCGGGACCGTGACCGCGGCCCGGAGAAGGTCATCGCCGACGCGCTCGGCGCGCTGCTGCTCGCCGAGCGGGCCGCGCTGCTGGCCGGTCGTGACGACGAGTTCGTGGCCGTGCTGCTGCTGTACTTCACCGGGATGCGCTGGGGCGAGCTGGTCGGCCTAGAGACCGAGTACGCCCGTCTGGGCTCGATCCGCATCGAGCACCAGCTGTACGAGCTCGACACCAGCGAGTTCCACCGCTGCCCCCCGAAGGACGACAGCTATCGCACGATCGACACCCCCGGGTGGCTGTCGAAGCTGGTCAGCGACCACATCGCCCGGACCGCGCCGCAGCCGTGCGCCTGCCACGGGCACCGGTACGTGTTCCGGGGTCTGGCCACGGCCAACGGCGCCGCCCGGCGGACCGGCGCGAAGCTGGTCGACGTCGCCCGGCGGGCCGGGGTGTCCACCGGCACGGTGTCCAACGTGCTCAACCACCCCGATCGGGTCACCGAGGCCACGCGCCGGGAGGTGGAGGCCGCCATCGCCGAACTCGGGTTCGTGCGGGGCGCGGCCAGCGGGGAGACCGCGGCGCACTGGCGGCGCAACGGGTTCGCGACGTGGCTGTTCCAGCCAGCCGCCACCGGCTGGTACCCGCGCAAGGCGCCACACGACGCGCGCCCGGTGCCACTGCTGGGCGAGCCATGGCCGGGGGTGCCGGTGCGTGGGCGCAACGCCCCGGGTCGGGCCGATGCCTGCTGGCTGCCGATCGCCCGGGGCCTGACGCCACACGGGCTGCGCCACTCCCACAAGACGGCCATGTTGGAGTTGGGCACGCCAGCCGTGCTGATGGACGACCGCTTGGGTCACTCGGACGGGTCGGTGCAGGCGCGCTACAGCCACATCACGTCGGAGATGCGGGGGCGGCTGCTCGACGGGCTGACCGCCGCGTGGGAGGCCGCGCTCGACGACCGGTTAGCCATGTGTCCCAGATCACCGGTCGCGGCGCTCGACGAGCTGCTGCGGGCGCGCGGGCGGCGGGTTGCCGAGGCCGGACCGGGTCCGGCAAGGCCGGTTCTGGAGGCCGTCGGATGACCCCGAAAACCAAGATCGTCTCCCAGATTTCTCCCCAGATGGGGAGAGGCCCCCTCCCCCCGAAGAGGGAAAGGGCCTCTGACCTCGTCGGGGCGACAGGATTTGAACCTGCGACCCCCCGCTCCCAAAGCGGGTGCGCTACCAAGCTGCGCCACGCCCCGGTCCACCCAAGCCTATCGCGACCGGCTAAGCTGAACCCGCGCCCACCCGGGTGAGCGCGTGCGGGTGTAGCTCAATGGTAGAGCCCCAGCCTTCCAAGCTGGTCATGCGGGTTCGATTCCCGTCACCCGCTCTCCCCTTCCTCGCCGGTCGAGCGCTCGCCGAACATCCCTTGTGGACGACCGGGCGTTGGCGCGCGACGGGTCCGGCCCGCCCTTCGGACGACCAGGTCGACCGGACACCCCCACCGGCACCGCTCCACCCGGGCGAACCCCCAGTTCACAGCCATGGGGCGGGCATCGCAAAACACACCCCCACCGGGGCGATCAACACAAAATCTCCACACGAACGGGGCGATTCCGCGGCTTGACGGGCGGCCCCCGCGAACCCCTACGCTCGACCACGACCGGTTCCCACCGGAGTACCCACACCACCCACGAAGAACCGGTCAGGTGCGTCGCGGGGAAACAGTTCAAGCCCGCCAGGACTCCCCCGCTGTTCCCCGCGACCCACCGCACGGACGCCCGCTCCGGTCCACATCGGACACCCGGGCCCCGGCCGCGTCGCGCCGGCTCCCGCGACCGCGCGGCACCGGCGTGACACCCGGGAGGACGCCGACCACCCGGCCGAACGGCCTACCGCCCGTACGACGTGACCGCACGCCACAGCGCCTCGCCGAAGCGGATCGCCAGCAGCACCATGAGGACGCCGATGGTGAAGGACACCAGGCACCTCAGCACCACGCGCAGCTTGTCCATCGGCACAGTGTGCTCCCCGCGCGCCGCCGTTCACCGCACTTCGCGGTGAACGGCGGACGGTGGACTACGCGGTCACCCCGGCGACCGCCGCCCGGAGGGCCCTGACCACCCCGAGGTCACCCTCGACCGAGAGGTGCGACTCCCCCACCCGCCCCCACAGCCACAGGTCGACCGCCGACGACGACCCGCTCACCACCGCGTCCGCCGGCGTGCCGGGGCAGTGGTCGACGACCCCCTCGTGCAGCGCCACGGTCCACTCCCTCCCGGGCACCCGCAGCGTCACCGCCCGCCCGGACGCGTGCGCGGCCGGCGGCAGGTGGCACCCCAGCCACAGCCGCAGCACCTCGTCGATCCCGTCCACCGCCAGCACGGGGTCCAGCGGCGCCACCGCGCCGACCGCCGCCTGCGCGTCCACCCGGTGCACGGCCGTCTCGTGCGCCATCCGCCGCAGCCAGAACCCCAGCGTGCCGTCCCACGGGCACCACGTCGGCGCGGGTGCGGAGGCCCGCACCGGGTTCAGCACCCCGATCAGCGAGGCCGCGCCGATCCGGTACCAGTCGACCGGGTCCGCGTCGCCCGGCGTGGACTCCCAGTCGGCGGGCCGCGACCCGCGCGTGATCCACCGCGTCACCAGCCGGTGCACGGACCCGACGTGCGCGACCAGGTCCGCGACCGTCATGCCGGGGCACGTCGGCACCGGCCGGTCGGGCGGGGCCAGGTCGGCCGCCACCGCCAACGCCGTCGCCTCGGCGCGGAGGGCGTTCGCGAACTCTTGGGGGTCCACCAGCGCAGCATCCCGGAACGCCACAAGATCGGGCGACCCCTGATCGGGCGACGCCCGAATTGGATCGCGCCGCCACCGCGACCGGCGTATGAACTGGTCATGGCGCTCACCCTCCGCACCCTGACCCTGGACGACCTCCCGGTCTTCCAACGACTCGTCGACGCCTCGTTCCTCGGCGACACCCCCGACGACGGGGCGGAGCGCTACCGCGACCTGTTCGAGCCCGACCGCTCGCACGGCGTGTTCGAGGGCGACGAGCTGATCGGCGGCGGCGGCGTCCAGACCCGCGAGATCACCGTGCCCGGCAACGGCCCGCACCCGGTCGCCGCCGTCACCTCGGTCGGCGTCAAACCCGGCCACCGCAGGCGGGGCGTGCTGACCCGGGTCATGCGCGCCCAGCTGCACGGCCTGCACGACGAGGGGCGCGAGGCGGTGGCCGCCCTGTGGGCGTCGGAGGCGGCGATCTACGGGCGCTTCGGCTACGGGCTCGCGGCCGAGTTCACCCGGCTGTCCGTGCCGAAGAACGCCGCGTTCCGCCGGGGTGTGGCCATCGGGGACGCCCCGGTGCGCGAGGTCTCCCGCGACGACGCGATGCCGCACATGAGGGCCGTCTACGAGGCGCTGCGCCCGGACCGCACGGGCTGGTTGAGCCGCGCGGACCAGTTCTGGGGGCACCAGTTCGCCGACGAGGAGCGCGACCGCGGCGGCCTGAGCGCCTACCGCTACGTGAAGCACCCCGAGGGGTACGCGGTGTACCGGGTGAAGCAGGACTGGCAGGAACGCGGTCCGCGCGGCGAGCTGCACGTGCGGGAGATCGCGGCGCGGACCCCCGAGGCGTACGCGGCGCTCTACCGCTACCTGCTGGACGTGGACCTGATCGGCGAGCTGAAGTTCTTCACCGCCGCCGACGACCCGATCACGCTCCTGCTGGACGACCCCCGGCTGGCGCTGCGCAGCCGGTCCGACGCGCTGTGGGTGCGCCTGGCCGACGTGGACCGCGCGCTCGCCCAGCGACGCTACGGCTCGGACGTGGACCTGGTGCTGGAGGTCTCCGACGACTTCTGCCCGTGGAACGCGGGCCGCGTGCGGCTGACCGCGCGGGGCGGTGAGGCGAGCGTGCGGCGGGTGGACGAGGCCCCGGACGTCGAGCTGGACGTGGCGTCGCTGGGCGCGGCCTACCTGGGCGGCACGCGGCTGGCGACGCTGGCCCGGGCGCAGCGGGTGCGCGAGGTGACGCCCGGCGCGGTGGCCGCCCTGTCGCACGCGTTCCTGGGCGAGCACGAGCCGCACTGCCCGGAGGTGTTCTGACCCACTGCGGGAACCCGCACCCGCGCCGGGACGTTGTCCGGTCATGAGCACCGGGATCGTGCTGGTCGTCCTGCTGGTCCTCGTCGTGGGCGCCGGCTGGCTGCTCGCGAGGAACTCCGCGGCGAAGCGGCAGCGCGAGCTGGAGGACGCCCAGGCCGAGGCGCGGCGCTGGGTGGAGCGGCTCGGCGGCCAGGTGATGAACCTGACCGGCACCGACACCGCCTCCCAGCAGGCGATGGCGGACGCGTCCGAGCGGTTCACCGCCGCCGGGTCGCAGATGGAGCAGGCGCGCACGACCGAGCAGTGCCGGCTGGTCTCCCAGACCGCCGTGGAGGGCCTGTACTACGTGCGGGCCGCGCGCACCGCGATGGGCCTCGACCCGGGCCCCGAGCTGCCGGACCTCAGCGGTCGGGGCCGCGCGGGCACGGTGTCGGAGGAGCGCGACGTCACGGTGGAGGGCCACCACTACGCGGCCTCGCCCCGGCCGGGTTCGCGCACGCCGCACTACTACCCGGGCGGTGTGGTGGCCGGGCGGCCCGTGCCGCAGGGCTGGTACTCCGAGCCGTGGTGGAAGCCCGCGCTGGTGGCGGGCGCCTGGGGCCTGGGCTCGATGCTGCTGTTCAGCGCCATGTTCTCGGGCATGGCCGGTGTCGCCTACGCCGACGGGTTCGCCGACGGCGCGGACGCGGGCGACGGCGGTGACGCGGGTGGCGACGACTTCGGCGGCGGTGACTCAGGCGGTGATTTCGGGGGCGACTTCGGCGGCGGCGACTTCGGCGGGTTCGACTTCTAGGGCGCCTGGCAGGTCGGGCACCAGTAGAGGTTGCGCCCGGCCAGTTCGGCGGCGACCACGGGCGTGCCGCAGACCAGGCACGGCAGGCCGGTGCGGCGGTACACGTACACCTCGCCGCCGTGCCGGTCCTGGCGCGGGGCGCGGCCGGTGGCCTCGGGCAGGTGCTCGGGCCGGACGGTGTCGATGCGCCCCGCCGCCACGCCCGCCCGCATGAGCACGACGAGGTCCGGCCACAGGTCGTCCCACAGCGCCCGGTCGATCCGGTTGCCCGGCGTGTACGGGTGGATCCGGTGCCGGAACAGGATCTCGGCGCGGTAGATGTTGCCGACGCCCGCCAGCACGGACTGGTCCATCAGCAGCACCGAGATCGACTGCCTCGACCTCGCCACCCGCGCGTGGGCGAGTTCGGGTCGGGCGTCGCGGCGCAGCGGGTCCGGGCCGAGGCGGGCGTGCAGGGCGTCGACCTCGACGTCGGTCAGCACCTCGCACCGGGTGGGTCCGCGCAGGTCGGTCCAGTGCGTGGGGCCGACCAGGCGCATCCGGACCTGCCCCACCGGTTCGGTGACCGGGTGCGGCGACTCGGTGAAGGAGCCGTAGAGGCCGAGGTGGACGTGCACGGTCGCGTCGGGCCCGTAGACGTGCAGCAGGTGCTTGCCGTGGGCCTCGGCGCGCTGGAACAGGCGGCCGTCCACGAGTTCGGCGGAGAACCTGCCCTGCGGGCTCGACACGCGCACGGTCGAGCCCGCGTAACGGCGGTGGTGCAGCCGCGCCAGGCGGTGCAGCACGTGGCCCTCAGGCACGGGTGTCTTCCCGGTCGGTCGGCGTCACGGGAGGGGCGGTGCCTCGCCGGTGCGCTCGTACTCGCCGAGGATGTCGATGCGGCGGGCGTGCCGCTCCTGCCCGGAGAACGGGGTGGCGAGGAACGCCTCCACGATCTCGAACGCCTGCTCGGTGGTGTGCATCCGCGCGCCGAGGCCGATGAGCTGGGCGTCGTTGTGCTCGCGGGCCAGCGTCGCGGTCTCCACGCTGTAGGCGAGCGCGGCGCGGGCGCCGGGCACCTTGTTGGCGGCGATCTGCTCGCCGTTGCCGGAGCCGCCGATCACCACGCCCAGGCTGCCGGGCTCGCCGACGACCCGGCGGGCCGTCTCGATGCAGAACGGCGGGTAGTCGTCCTCCGCGTCGTAGACCGCGGGACCGACGTCGACCACGTCGTGGCCCGCGTCGGACAGGTGCTTGGCGAGGGCGTTCTTCAGCTCGAAGCCCGCGTGGTCCGATCCCAGATAAACGCGCACGTCAGGCAGTCTGCCATCCTGGGCCCGGTGTTCGGACAAGAGGGCTGCCGGCTGAGGCTGGAGTGGGGCGGCGAGGGGGTGGCCGCGCTCGGGCCGCTGTGCGCGGTGCTCGTGGTCGTGGTCGTGCTGTCGTTCTCGACGGCGGTGGACGTGGTGGTGGCGCGCGGGGGCGCGGTGCGGCCGATCCGGTGGGCGGACCGCGCGCGGGCGGCGAAACCGGCGGACCCGTCGTGGTCGCTGCGGCCGTCGTCGTTGGTGGACGTGCCCGCCGGGGTGGAGCTGGAGCTGCCGTCGCCGAACGGGGCGACGCTGTGCGCCGCGGCCGAGGCGTCCGGGGCGATCGTGCTGGCGGGGTGCCTGCGCAACGCGGAGGCGGTGGCCGCCGCGGCGGCGGAACTGGCGGCCGGCGGCCCGATCGGGGTGATCCCGGGCGGCGAGCGCTGGGGCGTCGACATCACCACTCCCCGGGAGACGGCGACCTTCGGCCCCCTGCGCCCCGCGGTGGAAGACCTCCTGGGCGCAGGCGCCATCCTGTCGGCCCTGCTCTCCACCAACCACACCCCCGCGTCGATCGAGGCGACGATCGCGGCGGAGACCTACACCCGAACCCCGATCGCCGACGCCGTCGCCGACTGCGTGTCCGGCCGCGAACTGATCGCCGCCGGTCACGCGGCCGACGTGGCGCTCGCCTCCCGGGTGAACGTCAGCACCGCCGTCCCCCGCCTGATCAACGGCGCCCTACGCCCCACCTGACCCAATCTCGCGAGTCGTACGTCCAGACCCACCGTGTCGTACGTTCAGGACCCCCGAGTTCAACATTCGCGTCGCTCCGCACCTGGTCAGCGGTTACCCATCGGTAGCCAGCACGTGTACGCGAACGTTGAACTCACCCGTCCCGAGTGTTCGACACGGTGGTCGTGAACGTTCGACTCGCGGGGTCTGAACGTGTAACTCGGGGGGTCTGGACGTACGACACGCGAGGTCTGGACGTACGACTCGCGCGGGGGCCTAGCGTTGGACCGACTTCAGCTCGGTGAACTCGTCCAGGCCGTGGCGGCCGAACTCGCGGCCGTTGCCCGACTGGCGGTAGCCGCCGAAGGGGGCGCTGGTGTTGAACGCCGCGCCGTTGATGTCCACCTGACCGGTGCGCAGGCGCCTGGCCACCGCGAGGGCCCGCTCGGGGTCGGCGGAGAAGACGGCGCCGCCCAGGCCGTAGATGGTCGAGTTCGCGATGCGGACCGCGTCGTCCTCGTCGGCGTAGGGCATGACCGACAGCACCGGGCCGAAGATCTCCTCCTGCGCGATGGCCATGTCCGCCTCGACCCGCCCGAACACCGTGGGCGCGACGTGGAAGCCGCGTGCGGTCGGCGCGTCCGGGCCGCCCAGGGCCAGGGTCGCGCCCTCCTGGACGCCTCGGCGGATGTGGTCGACCACGCGATCGCGCTGGGCGGCCGACACCGCCGGACCCAGGCGGGTGGTGGGCGCGGTCGGGTCGCCCGGCTCGTACTTCGCGGCCGCCGCGACGGCGATCTCCAGCGCCTCGTCGTGCCAGGACGACGGCACCAGCAGGCGGGTCCACGCGCTGCACGCCTGCCCGTTGTTCATGAACGCGTTGGCCACGCCGATCTTGACCGCCCGCGCGAGGTCGGCGTCCTCCAGCACGACGTTCGCGGACTTGCCGCCCAGCTCCAGCGCCACCCGCTTGACCGTCTCGGCGGCCAGCGCGGACACCCGCCGCCCGGCGCGCGTCGAGCCGGTGAACGACACCATGTCCACCATCGGGTGAGCCGCCAACGCCTCGCCGACCACCGGTCCGGTGCCGTGGACCAGCGAGAACACGCCCGGAGGCACGCCCGCGCCCTCCAGCACCGACGCCAGCAGGTCGGCGGTGAACGGCGCCAGCTCGCTCGGCTTCAGCACCACGGTGCACCCCGCCGCCAGCGCGGGCACGACCTTGGCCACCGCCTGCTGCAACGGGAAGTTCCACGGCGTGATCGCCGCGACCACGCCGACCGGCTCCCGCAGCACCAGCGAGTTGCCGATCTCCTCACCGTCAAAATATCCACTCGAAAGTGTGGTCTCGACGCCGCGGGCGATGCCGATGGGGTTGGGCACCTGTACGCGGGAGGCGAACGTGATGGGCGTGCCCATCTCGGTGGTCATCGTCGAGGCGAACTCGTCGGCCCGCTCCGAGAGCCCGTGCGCCACGGCCCGCACGACGGCCAGCCGCTCCTCCACCGAGGTCGCCGCCCACGCCGGGAACGCGGCGACGGCCCTGGTCACGGCCGTGTCCACATCGCCGACCGTGCCGGCGCGGACCGTCCCGAGAACCTCCTCGGTGGTCGGGTTGACGACCTCGATCACAACAGGCCCCCCGCACACGGTGTGACACTCTCGGACGAAACGAGGCCAAGAGTGTCACACCGAGGGCGTCAGGAGAAGTCCAGCCCCCCGGTCCGGGTGCGCTTCAGCTCGAAGAACTCCGGGAAGCCCGCGAGCAGCCGCGCGCCGTCGAACACCCTCAGCGCGTCCTCCCCGCGCGGGATCCTGCTGAGCACCGGCCCGAAGAACGCCACCCCGTCGATGTGGATGGTCGGCGTGCCCACGTCCATGCCCACCGGGTCCATGCCCCGGTGGTGGCTGGCCCGCAGCTCCTCGTCGTGCTCGTCGGTCCCCGCGGCCGCGGCCAGCTCGGCGGGCAGGCCCAGCTCCTCCAGCGCCTGCTCGACGACCTGGTCCCAGTCCTCGTTCCCCTGGTTGTGGATGCGGGTGCCGAGCGCGGTGTACAGGTCGCGCAGCACCCCGTCGCCCCGCAGCTTCGCCGCCGCGATGGCCACGCGCACCGGCCCCCACCCGCGGTCGAGCATGTCCCGGTAGTTCGGGGACACGTCACGACCCTGGTTCAGCACCGACAGGCTCATGACCCGGAAGTTCAGGTCGATGTCCCGCTGCTGCTCGACCTCCAGGATCCACCGGGACGCGATCCACGCGAACGGGCAGATCGGGTCGAAGTAGAAGTCGACGGCAGTGCGTCCCTCGGTCGACATGCGGTGCTCTCCATCCCTGCTGGTGCGAGCCGCTGGCGCGGCTCCGATCGTTCACAACGAACCGGTGTGACGCAGTCTTCCCTCGGACGCCTGTCCACTTCCCGGCACCCGTCGTGATTGGATGCGACTGTCGTGTTCACCCACGCGACACCTGTCCCGTTCCGACGAGGTCAGCGCCAAGTGCGCCGGCAGACGAGGTGACCAGTGGCGGCACCCAACCTCACCCGCGACCAGGCGCAGCAACGGGCTGCGCTGCTGGAGGTCGACTCCTACCGGATCGAGCTGGACCTGACCGACGGCGGTGGCAAGCCCGGCTCGGACACGTTCCGCTCCACCACGGCGGTCGAGTTCCGCAGCCGCACGGCGGGCGAGTCCTCGTGGATCGATCTCGTCGCCGCCAACGTCCACCGCGCCGTGCTCAACGGCCGCGAGCTGGACGTGTCGTCCTACCGCGAGGAGGAGGGCCTGCACCTGCCCGACCTCGCCGAGGCCAACGAGTTGGTCGTCGAGGCCGACTGCCGGTACATGAACACCGGCGAGGGCCTGCACCGGTTCGTCGACCCGGTCGACGGCGAGGTCTACCTGTACTCGCAGTTCGAGACGGCGGACGCCAAGCGCATGTTCGCCTGCTTCGACCAGCCCGACCTGAAGGCCGTCTACACCCTGAGGGTGACCGCCCCGCACCACTGGAAGGTCATCTCCAACGCCGCGATCGAGTCCACTGAGGACGGTATCGGCGGCGCGGACGTGCACTTCTTCGGGACCACGAAGCCCATGTCCACCTACCTGGTGGCGCTGGTCGCGGGCCCCTACGCGGAGTGGCGCGACGAGTTCACCGACGGGGCGACCACCATCCCGCTCGGCATCTACTGCCGGGCCTCGCTCGCCCCGCACATGGACCACGAGCGCCTGTTCACCGAGACCAAGCAGGGTTTCGGCTTCTTCCACGGCGCGTTCGGCGTGAAGTACCCGTTCGGGAAGTACGACCAGTGCTTCGTGCCCGAGTTCAACGCGGGCGCGATGGAGAACGCGGGCTGCGTCACCTTCCTGGAGGACTACGTCTTCCGCAGCCGGGTGACCCGCTACCTGTACGAGCGACGCGCCGAGACCGTGCTGCACGAGATGGCGCACATGTGGTTCGGCGACCTGGTGACCATGCGCTGGTGGGACGACCTGTGGCTGAACGAGTCGTTCGCCACCTGGGCGTCGGTGCTGGCACAGGCCGAGGCGACCGAGTACCGGCAGGCGTGGACCACGTTCGCCAAGATCGAGAAGTCCTGGGCCTACCGGCAGGACCAGCTGCCGTCCACGCACCCCGTGGCCTCCGACATCCCGGACCTCCAGGCGGTCGAGGTCAACTTCGACGGCATCACCTACGCCAAGGGCGCGAGCGTCCTCAAGCAGCTCGTGGCGTATGTGGGGCTGGAGAACTTCCTGGCGGGCCTGCGGGTGTACTTCGCCAAGCACGAGTGGGGCAACGCCACGCTGGCCGACCTGCTCGGCGCGCTGGAGGAGGCGTCCGGCCGCGACCTGTCGTGGTGGAGCGCGCAGTGGCTGGAGACCACCGGCCTGAACCTGCTGCGCCCGAAGTTCACCGTTGACGCGGACGGGCGGTTCACCGAGTTCGCCGTCCTCCAGGGCGGGGCCCGGCCGGGCGCGGGCGAGCTGCGCACGCACCGGCTCGCCGTCGGCGTCTACGACGACGAGAACGGCAAGCTGGTGCGCAAGCACCGGATCGAGCTGGACGTGTCGGGCGAGCGCACCGAGGTGCCGGAGCTGGTCGGCGTGCACCGCGGCAAGCTGGTGCTGGTCAACGACGACGACCTGACCTACTGCACGATGCGGCTGGACCCGGACTCGCTGGCGTCGCTGATCGACCACATCTCCGACATCGCCGAGCCGCTGCCGCGCACCCTGTGCTGGTCGGCGGCCTGGGAGATGACCCGCGAGGCGGAGCTCAAGGCCCGCGACTTCGTCAACCTGGTGCTCGGCGGGCTGGCGTCGGAGACCGAGGTCGGCGTGGTGCAGCGGCTGCTGCTCCAGGCGCAGACCGCGCTGTCCTCCTACGCCGACACCTCCTGGCGCGACGAGGGCTGGCGCCGGTTCACCACCCGGGTGCTGGAGCTGGCCCGCGCCGCGGAGCCCGGTTCGGACCACCAGCTGGCGTTCGTGAACTCGCTCGCGGGCTCCGTGCTGGACGAGTCCAGCCTGGTCGTGCTGCGCGGCTGGTTCGACGGCACGGACGTGCTGGAGGGCCTGGACGTGGACACCGACCTGCGGTGGCGGCTGCTGCACGCGCTGGTCGCCCACGGCGCGGCGGGCCTGGACGAGATCGGCGCCGAGGAGGAGCGCGACCCGACCGCGACCGGTCGCCGCCGCGCCGAGTCGGCCCGCGCCCTGCGGCCCACGATCGAGGCCAAGACCGAGGCGTGGGACCGGGCCGTGAACGACGACGAGCTGCCGAACGCGGTGTCCGAGGCCGTCGTGGCGGGCATCCAGCACGCCGGCCAGAAGGCCCTGCTCCAGCCGTTCGTGGAGCGGTACTTCGCCGACGTGGCCGACGTGTGGGACCGCCGGTCGAGCGAGCGGGCGCAGTCGGTGGTGGTCGGGCTGTTCCCGTCGTGGTCGATCCTCCGGGAGACGGTCGCGGCGGCGGACGCCTGGCTGGCCGAGGAGCGGCCGCCCGCCCTGCGGCGGCTGGTGTCGGAGGGTCGGGCGGGCATCGTCCGCGCCCTGGCGGCCCAGGAGTTCGACCGGTCCTGAGCCCGCGGGCTCGGCAGGTCCGTGAACGGGGTGGTTCCTCCGGGAGCCACCCCGTTCGCCGTGCGTGCGCCGGGGATGCGCCCCACCTGCCGTTGCGGAACGGCGGCGCAGGGGGATCGCCGACGCCCCGGAGCGCCGCGGAGGTCTCGACGGGGTGCGGGCCCCGGGTCAGCGGACCGGGTGGTCCCGCCGGGAGCCGCCGTGCGCGCGGCTGCCGGCGTTGCGCTGGCGCGGGAACGCGGGGATGCGCTCGACCTGCCGCCACGCCGCGTCGCACTCGGCGCACGTCGGCCAGCACCACGCCAGGTTCGACGCCCTCCGGACGGGCACGACCAGCTCCTCCCCGCACAGGGTGGTGGCCTCGTCGTGGGCGACCACGTGCTCGGGCACGGCGTGCCGCTTGCCGTTGTGGGGCAGCCAGCGGAAGGGGCGGAGGGCCATCAGCGGTTCTCCCTGTCGTAGGCGTCGGCCCAGCGCACGAGGACGTCCCGCGAGCGCTCGGGGCCGAGGACCAGGCGCTGGAGGTGGCGCATCTTCGCCTGGTAGGCGGTCACGGCGTCCGGGTCGTCGTGGAAGACGGTGGCCGTGTCGGTCTCGGTGTAGGCCAGCGGCCTGGTCGGGGCGCCGAAGGTCAGCAGGGTGGCCGGGTGGCGCAGCGCGGTGTGCCCCGGTGCGGCCAGGGGGATCACGCGCGGGCTGAACCCGGTCCAGCCGCACATCAGGACCAACCGCAGGAGCTGGTCGCGCATGACCTCCCGGCTGCCGACCACCAGCCTCAGCGCGACCTCGTGGACGATCACGAGGGTGTCGGGGCCGCCCGCGCGGCGCAGGTTCTCCTGGCGGGCGACCCGGGCCCTGGCCAGGTCGCGGTCGCCGGTCAGGGCGTGCGCGTAGTCCTCGGTCTGGGCCAGGCTCGGCACGGTGACCGGCTCGTAGGCGGTGACCGTGCGGGCGGTGCCCTCGTGCAGGGTCAGCGCGAGCAGGTCGTCGGGCACCGCGGTGTGCCGGCGCAGGAACGTGCCGGTGTCCGGTTCGCTCGCGATGGCCAGGACGCGCTCGCGCGTGGCCTTGTCCGCGCCGCACCGGCCGAGCAGCGTGCCGATCTCCCACGCGCTGGTGCCGCGGCTGCCGGTTTCGAGCTTGGAGAGCTTGCCCAGCGACCAGCCGAGCGCCTCGGACACCGCTCCGGACGACATGCCGGCCCGCTGCCGGGCGCGCCGCAGTTCTTCTCCCAATTCCCGGCTGCGGGCGGTGCTCAACCGGGTGGGATGCTTTTCCTCGTGCTGCATGGCTCCTCTATACCGCTATTTGAGTTGCACCAGCATGGCACGGCTCTCAACACGGCGGTCAATGCCCTTTTCGAGGGACACCGTTGCCCGCCTGTACCGATCTGAGCTGCGGGTATGCGAAGAAAATACAGTACGCGCCGTTGAATTTCCGACGCGTTCGCGCAACACCAAAAAAGCCAGGGTATAGAACGCTCACGCCTCGCGGAGCAATTTTCTTCCACGCACGCGGTGCTTTCGCGCAACGCACCCGACGAGGCCGCCCCGAAGCCGGGTGCGGACGTGCGAAAGGCCCCGGCCGCGGGGCCGGGGCCTTGTCGGGTGGTTCCTCAGCGCTGCCGGGGCGCGTGACCCGCCTGGTCCGTCAGCATCCTCAGGCCGCTGATCAGACCACCGGCCAGGTCGCCCTCCTTGAAGGAGGCGATCATGCTCATCACGGCCAGCTTCGCGGCGCGGTCCGGCAGCCGCCGGTGGGACTCGTCGCCGGTCACCACCTCGACCACGCGCTCACCCGGCGACACCGCGATCAGCACGGCGTGCGCGGGGCGCGGCGTGGAGGCGTGCAGCTCCTCGGCGCGGGCGCGCGAGTCCTGCCCCAGCCCGCCGAGGTAGACGCTGAAGTCCAGGCCGGTGGTCCGGCCGGCCAGCGTCAGCGCCTCGTCCAGCGTCGACAGCTGCACGGGGGTGAACGGCAGGCTCGGCGCGTGCGGCTCGTACATCTTCGCCGCGGACACGCGACCGCTGTTGGTCACGGCCGCGCCGGCCGGCAGGGTCGACGGGTCGACCTCGACGCGGGTCAGCTCACCAGTTGCCACGAGCGCCTCCCTTGGCGGTGCGGCCCTCGACCGGCGCGGCGGCGACCTGGTGGGCGCCACCGGGCAGGCCGGCGGGGTTGGCGGTCCACCACACGGGCGCGTAGTCCCATTCCTGGCCCGGGCGGTACCGCTGGATGCGGGTGGCCTTCGGCCTCAGCGTCAGTAGCGTGATCACGCCGTAGATGGCCAGCGGGATCAGCGCGAAGACGAGCACGGTCTCCACGATGGTCACGGCGGTTACGGTAACCGATCGCCCCGGTCCGCTCGGGGCGAGGTCACCCGTTTCCGCACTGGGCGGGTCGGACCCGGTCCGCGGCGTCCCGCCGGCGGGCGTCCTGTCTGTGAACGCCGCGCCGGCGATGTGAGCCCTGATCACGCTTTCCGAGCCGCCCACCCACTGGGACGCCGGGCGCGGCCCGTGGCCTGCACCTCTTCCGCGCGGCGCACGCGGGCGCGCGGCGTGGGCCGGTGTGATTCGGCCGACCCCCACCAGGAGCGATGTCACCGAGAGTGGTCGTGGACGCCGGATGCAGCAACCCGGCCGCTCGATCGTCGCAGCGCGTGCACCCGGAAGGACTTCGCCCGGACGGAGGCGAATGGCGGCCGGTTTGGCGTCTTGTCCCGAGCCCACTCGGCTTCTAACTTTTCACCTGTACGGCTCTTGCGCATCCCTTCAGGGATCAAAAGTCCCGCCCATACGTCTCGGAGGCCACGACATGTACACCGTGAACCGCGCTCAGGTCGCCCCTCTCACCCTTTCGCCGTACACCCGATCGGCGCAGAGCGTTACGGCTGTTCAGGCTCCGCCGCTGTCCGCGGACTCGGTGCGGATCACCGCGCGGGACTCCGTCCGGATCACCGCCGCCGACTCCGTGCGCATCACGGCCTCCGACTCCGTCCGCATCACGGCCGCCGACTCGGCGCGCATCACGGCCGCCGACTCGGTCCGCATCACCGCGTCCGACTCCGTCCGCATCACCGCCCGCGACTCCGTGCGCATCACGGCGCGCCGCGAGGACCTCGTCCCGGCGGCGTGAGCCCCGGCGCGTCAGGCGGCGGGCTCACCCAGGTAGGGGAGCCACAGCGGGTCGGCCTCGGTGACGCCGGCCAGCAGCCGCCAATGGGGCCCGCGAGGCGCCGCGGGCACCACGCGCAGCCGCCACCCCAGTTCCGACAGGAGCTTGTCGGCCTTGCGGTGGTTGCACCGGGCGCAGCAGGCCACGCAGTTGGTCCACGAGTGTGCGCCGCCCCGGCTGCGCGGCACGACGTGGTCGATCGTCTCGGCCCGCCCGCCGCAGTACGCGCAGCGGTACCGGTCGCGGTGCATCAGCCCGGCGCGGGTCAGCGGGACCCGGCCGCGGTAGGGCACCCGCACGTAGTTCGCCAGCCTGATCACCGACGGCACGACCACCGCGGCCGTCGAGGAGTGCACCACGGCGCCCTCCGGGTCGCCGTGCACCACCTCCGCCTTGCCGCACACCACCAGCACCACGGCGCGCCTGAGCGGGAGGGCGGTCAGGGGCTCGAACGTGGCGTTGAGCAGGAGGACCTTCCGTCTTCCCCAAGGCAGCACCAAGGGGGCCGGACCGGCTCCCTCCCCGCCGACCACAGCGTGCACACCGGGCTGTTTTTGGCCGGACGGGACCGACGACGCGATCCCGGCGTTCACCAGGGCGCCGATCGGCGTGGGTTGTCGGTCTGGCACGCGACCACCTCCACCGGTTCAGACCTAGGAGACCACAGATCACCGACAAAAATCACCTGTGATATGTGACGTGTCACGGAGCCGTGGGCAAAACTTCGGCGAACCGCCCCCAATCGACGATCGTTTTCAACTCTGGCGCTACCCTCGGCGGGGTGACCGAGCCTTCCCGCGCAGCGCTGCCTGCGACTACCGACTACCCCGCCGCAGAACGGCTCGACCTCGTCGAGGACCTGCACGGGCACGCCGTGGCCGACCCCTACCGCTGGCTGGAGGACCCGGCCGACCCGCGCACCGCCGCCTGGTCGGCCGCCCAGGACGACCTCACCCGCTCGTGGCTGGACGCGATGCCCGGCCGCGACCCCCTCGGCGCCCGGGTCTCCGAGCTGATGCGGACCGGCTCCGTCGGCGTCCCCGTGTGGCGGGCCGGCCGCGCGTTCTACACGCGCCGCGACCCCGACCAGGACCTCCCCGTGCTCTACGTGCGCGTCGACGGCGTGGAGCGCGTGCTGCTCGACCCCTCCGCCCTCGACCCGACCGGCCGCACCACCCTCGACCGCTGGTCCCCCTCCCGGGAGGGCACGCGCCTGGCCTACCAGGTGTCCGTGGGCGGCGACGAGCACTCGTTGCTGCACGTCGTCGACGTCGACTCCGGCGAACTCCTCGACGGCCCGATCGACCGCTGCCGCTACTCGCCCGTGGGCTGGCTGCCCGGCGGCGAGGAGTTCTTCTACGTGCGGCGGCTGGACCCGGCCCTGGTCCCCGAGGACGAGCGCCAGTTCCACCGCCGGGTCTGGCGGCACCGGGTCGGCACCCCCGCCACCACCGACCTGAACGTGCACGGCGACGACCTCGACCACACCTACTACTACGGCCTGTCCGTCTCCGAGGACGGCCGGTGGCTGGTGGTCAACGGCGCGCCGGGCACGGTCCGCCGCGACTCCGTGTGGATCGCCGACCTGCGCGGCACCGCCGAACTGCGCCCGGTCCTGTCCGCCGACCAGGGCGCGCAGTGCTCCGCGTGGGTCGAGGCCGACGGCCGCCTGTACCTCCTGACCAGCCTGGACGCCCCCCGCTTCCGCCTCTGCGTGGCCGACCCGACCACCCCGGCCGAGTGGACCGAGCTGATCGCCGAGGACCCGGACTCCGTCCTGGACGCGGCGGTCCCCCTCGACGGCTCCCTGGTCGTCGCGCGCACCCGGCACGCCGTGTCCGAACTGCACCTCCACGGCGCCGACGGCGCCCACCTCCGCCAGGTCGACCTTCCCGGCACCGGCTCCCTCCACGGCCTGTCCACAGCGGACGAACTCACCCTTGCCGACCGCGACGTCCTGTGGTTCGGCTGGTCGGACTTCGTCACCCCCACCTCCGTCCACCGGTTTTCGCTCTCCACCGGCGCCGTCACCCTCGACACCGCGCCCCCCGGAGCGGTGACCCTCCCGGACCTGTCCACAACCCAGATCTCCTACCTGTCCCCCGACGGCACCACCGTGCGAATGTTCGTGGTGTCCGGGTCCCGGCACCCGGACCTGCCCAGGCCGACGCTGCTGACCGGGTACGGCGGGTTCGCGGTCGGGCGCGGACCGGGGTACAGCGCGACGACGTTGGCGTGGGTCGAGGCGGGCGGGGTGTGGGCGCACGCGTCGCTGCGGGGCGGCGACGAGGAGGGAGAGGAATGGCACGAGGCCGGGATGCGGTCGCGGAAGCAGAACGTGTTCGACGACTTCCACGCGGCGGCGGAGCGGCTGATCGCGGACGGGTGGACCACACCGCAGCAGCTGTCGATCACGGGCGGCTCGAACGGCGGCCTGCTGGTCGGGGCGGCGCTGACGCAGCGCCCGGAGCTCTACGCGGCCGTGGTGTGCTCGGCGCCACTGCTGGACATGGTGCGGTACGAGAACTTCCTGCTCGGGCGGCTGTGGGCGGAGGAGTACGGTTCCGCGGCCGTCCCGGAGGAACTCGGGTGGCTGCTGGCCTACTCCCCGTACCACCGGGTGCGACCGGGAGTTGAGTACCCTTCGGTGCTGTTCACGGTCTTCGAGTCGGACAGCCGCGTGGACCCGAACCACGCCCGCAAGACGTGCGCCGCGCTCCAGCACGCGACGGCGAGCGATCCGACCAAGCACCCGGTGTTGATCCGCCGGGAGACCGAGGTCGGGCACGCGGGACGGTCGGTGAGCCGGACGGTCGGGCTGGCCGTGGACCAGTTGACCTTCCTGGCCTGGGCGACGGGCCTCGAGTTGTAGATCGGGAGGACTGCTACGTGCTGAACGTGGAGTCGACGCTCGCAGTCGAGTGGTGGGTCGCCAACGGCCCGAAGCTCGCGGGCGGCGCGCTGCGGATCTTGCTGGTCGTGATCGTGGCGGTGATCATCCGGGCGGTCCTGCGCCGGCTGATCGACGGCATGACGCGGGGCAACGGCGGACGCAAGCCCAAGCTGCTCAAGCCGCTGCGGGAGCGGGCGCCCCAGGCCCTGGGCGCGTTCGCCTCCGAGCGGCGGGAGCAGCGGGCCAGGACCATCGGCTCGGTGCTGAAGTCGTTCGTCACGATCATCGTGTTCGGCGTGGCGTTCATCCAGGTCCTGACCGAACTGGGCATGAACGTCGCCCCGATCCTGACCTCGGCGGGCATCCTCGGCGTGGCCATCGGCTTCGGCGCGCAGAACCTGGTCAAGGACTTCCTGGCCGGCATGTTCATGATGCTGGAGGACCAGTACGGCGTGGGTGACGTGGTCGACCTGGGCCCCGCCACCGGCACGGTCGAGTCGGTGGCGCTGCGCACCACCACGATCCGCGACACCAACGGCACGGTCTGGTACGTCCGCAACGGCGAGATCCTGCGCGTCGGCAACTCGTCCCAGGGCTTCGCCGTGGCGGTGGTCGACATCCCCCTGTCCTACGGCGCCAACCTGGCCTCCGCCACCCAAGTCCTCACGACGGCGGCAGAGGAGGCCGCGGCGGAGGAGCTGCTGGCCAAGGACGTGACGGACAAGCCGCAGGTCCTGGGCGTGGAAAAGGTCACCCCGGAGGGCATCACCATGCGCGTGACGGTCAAGGTCAGGCCGGGACGCCAGTGGGCGGTCCAACGCGCCCTCCGGGCCAAGCTGATGCCGGCCCTGGAGGACGCGGGGATCTCCCTCAAGTCCTCCTGACCCACCACAGCACCACAGCCATACCAAAACCTGATGGGCGCACCCAGCCCGATCAGCCCGGAACGACCCCCACCAGGGGCCGACTCCGGGCTGGAGCGGCCCCGGCCAGGGGCAGGACCGAGGCGGGCAAGGACAGCACGGAGCGGGGCCGGACGAAGCCGGGCAAGGCGAGCCCGAGCCCGAGGCAGAAACCGGGCCAACAAGAAACAGAGGCCGAAGCAGAGCTGAGGGCGGAGGCAAACGCAGGGCGGACCTGGACCGGAACCGAGCCGGAGTTCGACCGGAGTCAGGCTGACACCGGACCGGCACCAAAGTGCCCGAAACCAGCTCTGACCTGCCCTAACCCACCTCCCCGACCTCGACCCTCCTCTCCCCCCACCTCCACCCAACGGCCACCGGCCGACGAGGCCCGATTTGACATGGGTTCGAGTGCCATAGGCTGGTCGGAGCCGGCAGGCTCGGCGG